>URBP01000015.1 GCA_900546105.1 uncultured Collinsella sp. | reverse complement strand
TCGAGCATGGAGAAAACGGTGTGGTTGTGCAGATGGACGAATGCCATGTGATGAGCTCCGATGCGGGTTCGTGTTCTGACTGAACGATTTTACCCCACGGCACGGACAGCGCCCGAACCTAGCCAAACCAACACGGCTCCTATTGAGTTGCGGTGAAATGCGGACTGTTTGGCGGCTTTTTTGGCCAAAACAGTCCGTATTCCACCGCAAGTTATCTGAGGGCTAGAGGCTGTAGGTGACTACTTGAGGTTCGGCGGGTTCGACGAAGATGGTTGGATCCAGCTGTTCCACGCGGACGAACTTAACGGTCACGGCCTCAAAGCCCGCCTTGTGCAACACGTCCGAATAGACACGTGCCTGCAAGACGTGCTTCTCCTGCAGCTGTTCCGGCGTCTCGTCCGGCGTGCCGCCCGTCTTGTAGTCGATGACCAGCGCGCGCGACGGATCGGCCGGGTCGGTTGCCAAAGCATCGATGGCGCCCTCGGCATATGCACCGTAGCGGGCGATGTCCTCGTCCTCACAGCCCAGCGAAAAGAACGGCACCTCGGCGCGAACGCACGGCCACGCGAGCAGGTCGGCACGAACAGCCGACTTGAGCCAGCGGTCCAGGGCAACGTCGAAGCGTTCGCGCTGCTCCGGCGTCAGGCGCCACAAGCGTGCCAGCGCATCGGCGCGCTCAGCGGGCAACGCGTCGGCACCCATCTCGATCAGCCACTGGCAGGCAGCATGGAACGCCGAGCCCAGCGCCATGGGGTTGCCGGCGGGCTCAACGGCGGTCACGTCTGCATCCGTCATCTCGGAACCATCCGACTCCGCATCATCGCCGGCCTCGTCCATGGGCACGTGTGCCTCGGCGGCACGGTCCTCGGACTCGGCATGCAGTGCCGCGGCAATTGACGAGTAGCTGTACGAATCGCGCTCCGGATACGGACAGGTGCCCATGCGCACGCCCACCGCCTGGGGATACACAAGCTCAAACGAATCGGGCTCGGGGTCGGCAGGACCGGGAACGGCGGCGCGGGCATCTGCACCGGCACCCTCCGCCTCCGCATCGCCGCGGACAAGCCTGCCCTCGGCATCCAGCGAAGCGTTGGCCTCAAACGCCTGCTCGCCAAAGGAAAAGTCCGCGAGCGAAATGAGCTCGTAGTCGCCCGGCTGGGAGTTGTCGAACACCAGGCGGTCGACATCGAGCTGCGGCATGTCCAGAGCGTCGGTCGGCAAAATACGGCGCAGCACGTCGTAGGTCAGATCGGTCTCAACGTCGAAGGTCGGCGCACACACCTTGCCACGGCTCACGCCGGCATCCATCGCCAAGATCACCAGCTCGCGCGCACGCGTCATGGCAACGTAGAGCAAGCGGGCCCGCTCCTCGAGCGAGAGCCGCAGGTCATCGTTGCGCAGGCGAACGAATGCCTCGGCGGGAGAACCTGTCGCGCAGACATCCTCCATGAGCTCCGGCGGCAGCCACAGCGATGTGCCCTTGCCCTTAAACGCATGCTCAAACTGCTTTTTGACGTCGTCGCCCTTCACAAAGGTTCCGTCGGCGAGCTTAACGCCGTCGAAGCGTGCCGGCAGCGCCACGACCTGCGCCCCGCCGTCGACGCGACCCATCTGTGCCGCACCGGACGATTTGCGCACGCCAAAACACTCGGCGACCGCCACGACCGGATATTCCAGACCCTTGGAGGCGTGCACCGTCATGATGCGTACCGCGCCGTCGCCCTCCTCGTTGAGGGCACCCGGGGCTTCCTTGCCCGCCAAAAAGCGGTCGAAGGCCAGCGCGATGGAACGCGGCGAGTTGCCAAACTCGGCCTCCGCCTCGGCCACGGCGTCGAGCGCCTTGAGCACGTTGGCGGCAATGGCCTTGCCCTCGGGGCCGCGCTTCGCCAGACGCACGAACCAGCCGGAAGCATTGACCACGTCGCGCGCGATGTTGGCGAACGAATCACGTCCCACGCGGCGCAGCGCATAGCGCAGCACCTCGCGGGCGCGCGTCACCAGTGGCAAGCCCTGCAAGCCGGGCACATCGGAATCGCTCATGATGCCCGCATCGATGTTGCGGCGCGACGTCTCCCCCGTCTGCTCGTCCAGCTTGGTCGCCAGCGCCAGGAATTCCTGAGCGCCGAGCGCAAACATCGGTGAGGCCAGCAGCGGCATAAGGCCCTGCGCCGTATCGGCCGGGTTAGCAAGCGTGCACACCAGGGCACGCACCGTTTGGACCTCGGCAGCCTGGGCAAAGACCGAACCGCCTGCGATCACGCAGTCGAGCCCCTGGTCGCGGAAGGCCTGGGCGTAGACGTCGGCGTTGGTCATGCGGCCCAGTAGCAGCACTATGCCGCCCTGGGGCTGGCCCGCTTTAACGAGCGCTTGGAACCGCTCCGCAATCGCACGAGCTTTCGCCTGCGTTCGCTCCTGGGTGCTGCCGCCGGCAACGAGCAGCGCCTGGCGGCGCGAAGCCTTTGCCTTGAGCTTGTCCTCGCGATCGTCACTCGGCTCAAGATCCAAGAACCCCTGCATCAAACCACCGGTATCGCCGTCAAAGACGCGTGCCACATAGCGCAGCACCTCGTCGTGGCTGCGGAAGTTGCGCACGAGCTTGACGAGCTCGCCGGCAGGGGCATCGGATGCGACGGAGGTCTCGGGCGCAGCAGAGGAGCCCACCTTGCGCTCCTGGCGACGGAACACCTCGACCTCTGCCCCACGAAAGCGATAGATGGACTGCTGCGCATCGCCCACGGTGCACAGCGCGCGCTCCCCCGCACCCGTCAGATAGCGAATCAAATCGACCTGCATCTGGTCGGTATCCTGAAACTCATCGATCATGACCATCTTAAAGCGGCCTTCATAGGCCGCTCGAATAGCCGGGTAGTCGCGCAGCGCCTCATAGGCCATGCGCAGCAGGTCGTTGTTGTCGAGGGCGGACTGGCCGGCCTTCAGCGCGCGATACTCTGCCTCCACGGAACGGGCCAGGCCCACCAGCGCATCGAGCGCCGGACCACCGCAGGCAAGCACGATATTGATAAACGCATCGGCGGCCTCGGCCTTGAGCAGCTCAATCTGCTCCTTAGGGAATGCCTTGCTCGCGCGCGGCATGGTACACGACATCATGAGTCGCGCCGCATCGACCATGGTCTTGCCGCTCGCCTCGAACGCGTCGATGGCATCGAGCGCCGTCTGTGCCTTCTCGGTCGCGGCCTTGCTCGCGCCCAACGCCGCGCGATAGGCATCGGCCAGCGCCGAGGTGTCGGCCTGGCCGCGTGCCACGTGTACATCGTCCATGCCGCCCGGCAGCTGGCTCGATAGCTCCAACAGATCGCGCACCAGGCCTTTGACGGTCGTGCCGGCGCCAAAGGGACCGCCCTCGCCCGCCATGGGATACCAGGCGTAGAGGGCCTTGAGCGATGCCGCGAGCTCGGGGGCGGCATCGGGCGCCGTCGCGCGACCCAACACATGCTCAACAGCCTGATCCATGAGCTCGTCGGTATCGGTGAGCACCGTGAACTCGGGATCGATGCCCAGCTCCAACGCGTGTGCGCGCAGGATACGCGAGCACATGCCGTGAATGGTCGAGATCCACGCGTCGTCGACGGTCAGTGCTTCCTCGTCCATGCCCTCGTCGATAAGCGCACGGCGCACGCGGTCGCGAATCTCGGCCGCGGCATCTTTGGTAAAGGTGATGGCGAGCACCTGGTCCAGATGCTCAACGAACGGACCGGATTCGGGCGAGAGCGCGTAGACGATGCGACGCGTGAGGGTAAAGGTCTTGCCCGAACCGGCGCCCGCCGAGACAAACAGCGGACGGTCGAGCGTCTTGACGATCTGCAGCTGTTGCGGCATCAAGGTCGAAAGATCCATGGTCTACACGTCCCTCCTTACAAACGTTCCTTCGTGGTTATACGAGCAGCGCGCATGCGCGGCCTGAACCGACGTCGGGTCGACGGCGGCAACGTTGCCCGCCTCGAGCTCGCGCAGGCGCTCGGCGATGCCGGCCTCCACGCGATCGAGCAGGGCGTCGAAGTCCATGCTGCCACCCTCGCCCGGAAAGCCCTTCTTAAGGCCCGGGATGCGACCGTCGCCGCGCTCTTCCTCGAGCAGCTCGGCGCTCGCGGCA
The DNA here is from genome assembly GCA_900546105.1 of uncultured Collinsella sp. Taxonomy (GTDB): domain Bacteria; phylum Actinomycetota; class Coriobacteriia; order Coriobacteriales; family Coriobacteriaceae; genus Collinsella. The sequence continues at coordinate 26,613 of URBP01000015.1, read as the reverse complement.
CCGCGCAACGCCGGCTTGCCGCCCTTGGTCGAAAAGTAGAGCGCCGCGCGGGTGTCCAAATCCAGCGCCCGGCGCATGGCCTGGGCGTAGATGAGCGTTTGGGTATGTGGCGGCAACCAGCGCGGATCGTCGATGGGCGCTGCGTCCGATTCCTCGTCGCGCACCGTAGGGTCGGCGAGCTTAAACTCCTCAACGCCCGTGCGATGCTTGTAGTCGATCACCACGGCACGATTCTCGGCGTCCACGTCCACGCGGTCGATGCGCCCGCCAAGCGGCCAACCGGCATACTCGACCTTAAGCTCATTAAAGGCGAACTCAAGGTAGCGCGGGACAAAGGGGCCAAGCGCCTCGGACTCGTAGGCAAGCACGCCCTCCAGCTGGGGCAAAATCTCGGCCACCTGGCGCTCCTCCACCGGGGAGAGCGGCACCAGCGGGCCCTCGGTACCGCGCTTGCCGGCGTGCTCGGCCAGGGTCTCGTCAAAGACCTCGTGTAGCAGCTCCTGTGCACGCGGCAGATTCATGGGCGTCACGCGCTCCATGCCCTCTTGGGGCAGACGGGCGTGCAGGTGCTCCAGCACGTCGTGGACAAAGTTGCCCTTCTCCATATTGCCAAAGCCCGCGTCGATGGACTGGGGCTTCACGCGGTACGAGACGAACCAGCATAGCGGACAAGTCGAATAGGCCTCGATCTGCGAGGCAGACGTCAGGCGCGGTACCAGCGGTGCATCCTCGCCCTCGCCATCGCGACGGCGCAGGACCAGATATGGAACGGCCTCGGCGCTCAGATGCTGAGGGGCTTCACAGGTCACGCGCTCGCACTTGAGACCTTCGCCTGCCGCGGGATCGAAGTCCCTTACAATATCGCCCTCACCCACGCACATCACCTTGTCGGCGCCAGCGGCCTTGTCGTCGTCAGTGGCCTTAGCGTCGTCAGCCGTCTTGTCGGCGTCTGCGGCCTTAGCAGCTTCAGCGGCCTCGGCATGCGCCCGCAACTCGGTCCACACGGCAGCCGGGTAGCACTCGCGCGCTTGGCGATCGTGCGTCACGCGGGCAAGCGCAACCGGGCCGCGTGCCGCCTGCATTGCACGGCCAAAGCGCACGCGCAGCAGGGCGGCGGGCTCCAAAGACACGCCGTCGCGGCGCAGCCCGGCCGTCAGCGTGGCCAGCGGGCCCTCTTCGTGCGAAAGCGGATAGCTGTCCAGGTCGACATCGGCAAACAGCACGGCATCGTAGCTGCCGGGGCGCAGAACCGCCGCATCGGCAAGCGAAGCAAAGCGAACCTGGGCACGCGGTGCGCGGTCAACCTCGTAGGTCTCGTAATCGTAGGCGGTGCTACGCTTGTCCACCTTGGTGCGAACGCCATCGAGCATGGGCACGGTCGCGGCCTGCGACACGTCGAGCGCGCGGGCGCCATTCATAAGGATGTCGATGACATGGCGCAGCAGGGCCACCTCCGCCTGGCGACGGGCTTGGCCATCCAAGCTGCCCAGCGAGCGATCGGGCAACGCCTCGGCAACGGCAAGCATGGCCTTGAGCGCCGTCACGGGCTTGTCACGCCACAGCGCCTGAAACACGTCCGAGACCACACACGGCACATTCTTAAACCAGTTTTCGTCGCTCGCCGCCTTGCGCGCGCCCCTCACCTGGCCCTGAACGCTCTGCAGCAGGCTCTTAACGCCCGCGGTAGTCTTGCTGCGCGAGAGACGCATATTCTTATCGAAGGTACGGGCATTGACGGCATCAGCGCCCGAAAGCGGACTGTAGATCCAGTCGGTAAGCTCCGGCGCGGGCCACCACTCGGTCTTTGACGCCATGCCCTCATCGGCGGCTTTCATACGCTCGATCAGGTTGGCGAGCGCCGTAAACTGCCTGCCTGCAATGGACTGGGAAAACGCCGTGAACTCAGTCGTCTCGGCGGCGATATGACGAGCCGCCAGACGAGAGGCGAGCTCACCGAACAGCTGGGGTGCCCGGGCAGAAACAACGAGCACGCGCACGGGGTCGGCGGGCGTTGCAGTAGCTTTATCGGCCTTGGACTCCTTGTGCACTTTCACCAACTTATCGATGGCATCCGCATAGACATGAGCACGGGCATGGGGCCCGGCGACCTCAATAAAGGCAGCATGAGCGGCGGTCCCGCAAGCGGCATCAGACGCGCCGACACCCTCCCCCAGCGACGTGACCTCAAACAGCACGCCACGGACATCAAAGGCCGTGGCAAGCTCCTCGCGCATCGCCGCCTGCTCGCGGGCAAGCAGCACGACGACCTCTCCCCCATTGTTCGCCACGGCAGACAGCAGCTCGAGCAGACCGTGCGTAAACGACGTGATACCGCGCACGCATACGGCGCGGGCGCACGCCGGCAGGCTATCGGCCAGGGCACCGGCCATAATGTCGGCCGCCTCGCAGGGCTCGACCATATCTCGACGGTCCAAACCGCCCGCGTAGGCACGCAAAAGCTCGAACACGCGAGCCTCAGCGTCGCTTTTGGGCTCGGGCTGAGCGGCGGCATCGCGGCAGCGTTCGTCGCCCGTCCCCGCCACGCCAGGCAACACATCGCGGGCCATACGCGAAAGCATGCGTACCGTGCCTTGGCTGCGCGAGAGCGGCTGCAGAGCAGCGTCGTCGCAGCGGTCGATCATGTCCGAGAACAGCATCTGGCGCTGAAGGTTATCCACAAAGCTGCGCCCGTCGCCCAAAAGCTCCCAAAGCGAGCGAAGCCACGACGAAGGGGTCTTGTAATCGATACCCAGTGAAACCCCAACTTCCGCCGCATCATGACGGCACAGATCGAGCTCGGCAAACGTAGGCGCCAGCAAAACGGCACGCCCGTGGCGGGCAACCAGGTCGGCGAGCAGCGCCGCCTCGGCATCGCTCAAATCCGCGCCGGCGTTGGTGGTATAGATTCGAACAGGCATGGTCCTCCACTCAAACCGTTCGCAATAATCAGTGCTTCCATCCTACCCGCCCGCGCGGACACATTTGCCCCACGCCAACAGATTTCCTCCGTCCCCAAGGGATCAAAAAACCGCCCCCGAAGGGACGGTTCTGCGCAATTCGTTTTTGTCGCTGGCCTACTCGCCATCCTCCAGCTTGATGAGGATCTTGCGATAGCCGCCGTACTCGCCGTTGAGTGCCTTGGACACGCGGCTCACCGTAGTGGACGAAGCGCCGGTGCGGGCCTGAACCTCAACATAAGGCTCGCCCTCATCCAGATAACGCGCAACCTGCAGACGTTGCGAAAGATCGCAGATCTCGCGCGGCGTGCAGATATCGGTCAAAAACGCCTGGATATCCTTCTCGTCATCCAAAAGACTAAATGCGTGGACCAGCTGCTTGACATCAGGCTTGTCAAACATGTTCTCGATATTCATCGATCACCGCCAAACCCGCCATAAGGCATCGAAGTTGATACTGACATCGGGCATCGTTCGCCCGTTCTATGCAATAGGGCAACGCCTGTGGCTTTTGCCCGTAGCAGTTTAGCACACCACCAAACTAAAGCGGCAAAACTCTCTGCCAGCGGCGCGTTTTCTAGGACGAACGCCGTTTTGAAACCGAATGCGCACGCAAGCTCCACGAATATCTGAGACAATGGGCGCCCAAACAGGACCGTGCCCCGCACCCATCCAAGTTGCAAAGGCATGTGCCCCTTACGCTCCCTCACCACGCCATGCGCAAGAAAGGATTCACACCATGCGCTTTATGCTTAACTGGCTCTTTACCTCGATCGCCATCGCGATCGCCACGTTCCTCGTTCCCGGCATCCAGCCCTTCGGTTTTGCCGAGGCCTGGGTCTGTTTCGCCTTCGTGGGACTGTTCCTGAACATCGTCGATTCGCTCGTCAAGCCGTTCCTGACGGTCATCTCGCTGCCGCTCACGATCATTACGCTGGGTATTTTTCAACTTGTGGTCAACAGCTTTATGCTCGAGCTGGCCAGCTACCTGTCGGTCAATCTGCTGGGCGCGGGTATCTCCATCGCCAGCTTTGGATCGGCCTTTATGGGCAGCATCCTGGTGTCCATCATGCGCAGCATCCTCGACAGCATCGCCGAGGGCTAAAACGACCATTCCGGCCGCGCCCGTCTCAACAGCCCAAAACGAAGGCCGCCCATCGCAAAAAAATGGGCGGCCTTCTTATTTGCCAAGTCTCAAAGGGCGAGAGAATCTGCCATTTCCACCCTGTCCCCACATGGCAGGTGTGGGTTAGATGACGTAGTCGTAGCCGTCGTTGGGGGCGACGAGCGCATCGAGCGTCACGCCGTCGAGGTAGTCGTTGATGAGCTTGTCCAGGTTCTTCCACACGTCGAGCGTGGGGCACTCATCCGAACGCGAGCAGCCCTTGCAGTCGCCATCCAGACAGGCGACCGGCGCCAGGCTGCCCTCGGTCAGGCGCAAGATCTCGCCCACCGTGTACTGCTCGGGCGGGCGTGTGAGCACATAACCGCCGCCCTTGCCGCGCATGCCCGAGAGCATATTGGCGCGCACGAGCGTCGCCAGAATATTCTCGAGGTACTTCTCCGAAATACCCTGACGTGCCGCAATCTCTTTAAGCGGGATGCGACCGGCCGCTTGGTGCTCGGCCAGATCGACCATAACGCGCAGGGCATATCTGCCCTTAGTAGAAACCAACATATATAGTGCTGCCTTTCGGTCTTTTAGTTCGTTGAAATTCTAGCCGAAATATTGGCTTTGAAAATACCCGTTCCGGTCAAGATGGTTAATCAACTTGCAATAAACTCCTATTTCCTATTGCATTACTAGGCTTTAGTGTCTAGTATGCTTCCCAACAGCAAAACGAACAACCTATAAGGTTTGTGGGTTTCGCTGCTACACACACCGTAAAACCACACGGTATCCAGTCATTTGAACACTTTGGAGGTTCACCATGAGCAATGTTTACACGTCCATCGATCAGCTTATCGGCCACACCCCGCTTCTGGAGCTCACCCACTTTGAGGCCGACGAGGACCTCAAGGCCCGCGTACTCGTCAAACTGGAATACTTCAACCCCGCCGGGTCCGTTAAAGACCGCGTCGCCAAGAACATGATTGACGAGGCCGAGAAGGCCGGCAAGCTCGTGCGCGGCGGCGACTACACCATCATCGAGCCCACGAGCGGCAACACCGGCGTCGGCATCGCTTCGGTGGCGGCGGCCCGCGGCTACAAGGTGATCATCACCATGCCCGAGACCATGTCCGTCGAGCGCCGCAAGCTTATGCAGGCATACGGCGCACAGCTCGTGCTCACCGACGGCTCCAAAGGCATGAAGGGCGCTATCGCCAAGGCCGAAGAGCTGCAGAAGGAGACCCCCAACAGCATCATCGCCGGCCAGTTTGTGAACCCCGCCAACCCCGCCATCCACAAGGCCACGACCGGCCCCGAGATCTGGGATGACACCGACGGCAAGGTCGACATCTTCGTCGCCGGCGTTGGCACCGGCGGCACCGTGACCGGCGTGGGCGAGTTCCTCAAGGAGCAAAACCCCGAGATTAAGGTCGTCGCCGTCGAGCCCGCCACCTCCCCGGTGCTCTCCAAGGGCCAGGCCGGCCCGCACAAGATCCAGGGTATCGGTGCCGGCTTTGTGCCCGACGTCCTCGATACCCAGGTCTATGACGAGATCATCCCCGTCGAGAACGACGACGCCTTTGCCACCGGCCGCGCCGTGGGCCACAAGGAGGGCGTGCTCGTGGGCATTTCGTCCGGCGCCGCCGTGTGGGCCGCACTGCAGCTGGCCAAGCGCCCCGAGAACGAGGGCAAGACCATCGTGGCGCTGCTCGCCGACACCGGCGAGCGCTACCTGTCCACGGCACTCTTCCAGGACTAAGGGCCCGTCACTTGTCGATAGGCCCAAGGCACGCCGATCTCCCCTCTCTTCTGGCAGCCTGGGCTCATCCCAACAGGGTGTCCCACATGACGCCCGAACTTGCTACAATGTCTGCGGCGCGGAACCAGCCTCCCGCGCCGCTTTTCTTTTTTGGCCACATGCCACCAAGGAGAACCTCCCCATGCACAATAAGCGCGTGCTCGTCGCCATGAGCGGCGGCGTCGATTCCAGCGTGACCGCGTACCTGCTCAAAAGCCAGGGCTACGAATGCGTCGGCGCCACCATGCGCCTCACCTGCCCCGCACCCGACCCCGCCACGGGCATGAGCAAAGTCGACCGCGACATCGCCGACGCGAAGGCCGTTGCCGATCGCATTGGCATTCCACACCATGTGCTCGACTTGCAGCAGACCTTCGACCACAGCGTTATCGAGCGTTTTGTGAGCGCCTATCAGGAGGGGCTGACGCCCAATCCGTGCATTATCTGCAACCGCCACATTAAGTTTGGCGCGCTGCTCGATGCGGCGCTGGACATGGGCTGCGACTACATCGCAACGGGACATTACGCCAAAACAAGCCAGGCGGCAGACGGCACCTGGCAGCTGCATCGCGGCGAGGACCCCAAAAAGGACCAGAGTTACTTTTTGTATTCGCTCACGCAGGAACGCCTGACGCACACGATCTTTCCGCTGGCAGGCCTAGACAAAGAGCGCGACGTGCGCCGCATAGCCGCCGAGCAGGGCTTTACCAACGCCCAGAAGGCCGAAAGCGAGGACATCTGCTTTATTCCAGACGGTGACTACGCGGGCTATATCGAGCGCCGCTGCGGACATCCCGCTGCACCGGGCGACATTGTGTGGCGCGACGGCAGCGTGGTCGGGCGCCACAATGGCGCGCTGCGCTATACCATCGGCCAGCGCAAGGGCCTGGGCGTCGCGATGGCGCATCCCGTGTACGTAACGGGTGTCGACGCCGTCAACAACACTGTGCATCTGGGCGAGGCAGAGGACCTGACGGCCACGGCACTCACGGCCAACGACTGGATTTGGAGCGCCCCTGCCGACCGCATGGAGGCAGAGCTCACGTCCGGCGGCATTCGCGTGGGCGCCAAGTACCGCTACCGTCAGAAAGACCAGGCAGCGACCCTTACGCGCGACGAAGACGGGCAAATGTTGCTGACCTTTGACGAGCCGCAACGAGCCATCGCCCCCGGCCAAGCCGTTGTAGTCTACCGCGGCGACATCGTCCTGGGCGGCGGTACCGTGACCAGCGCCATCAAATAACAGCGCCCTGCCACCATCCCCTCTATAACTTGCGGTGAAATAGGGACTGTTTAAGCGTTTAAAACCGCCAAACAGTCCCTATTTCACCGCAACTTAGAGAAGACGGCCTCGGTCGGTACTGCCGTGTCAGCCGAGGCCGCTGCATCGTTAGCGCTGGACGTAGGCGCGAACCAGCTCGTAGGTGTTGCGCACACCGTCGATGTGGCTGCGCTCGTAGTTGTGGCTCGCGTACACGCCGGGGCCGATCAGGCCGTGACGGATGTCGTAGCCGGCCGAGAGCGTGGCCTCGACGTCGGAGCCGTAGTGCGGGTACACATCGATGGCGTAATCGAGCTCCAGCTCGCGCGCGATGTTGGACAGTGTGGTTACCAGGTCGTAGTTGTACGGACCGCCCGAATCCTTGGCGCAAATCGAAACCATGCGCTCGGTGCAACCCAGGTCGTCGCCCACGCAGCCCATGTCCACGCTGATCATCTCGCGCGTGTCGGCCGGCACAAAGGCACCGCCGTGGCCGACCTCCTCGTACACCGTAAAGAGCAGCGATACCTTGCGCGAAAGCGTCACCTCGCCGCCAGCAACGGCGCGGGCCAAACCCAACAGAATCGACGCGGACAGCTTGTCATCCAGGAAGCGGCTCTTGATGTAGCCGCTCTCCGTCACCGTGGTACGCGGATCCATAGCGACGATGTCGCCCGTCTGAATACCCAGCTCAAGAACGTCGTCCTTGCTGTCAACGTTCTCGTCGAGCAGGATCTCCATGTTCTTCTCGATGGTCTTGACCAGCTCGTCGGCCACGTGCGCCGAAGGCTCGGTGTTAAGAACCACGCCCGTGTACACATTGCCGTCACGCGTGTAGACGGTGCAGTTCTCGCCATCGGCCGTAGACCACTGATGCCCGCCGAGGGTCGTGGGGCGCAGGCGACCATTGTCCTTAATGGAACGCACCATGGCGCCCAGGGTATCGACATGGCTCGCCAACACGAGCGGCTCACCCTCGCCACCAAGCTCAACGAGCACGTTGCCCTTATTGGAACGCTCGGGGCCAAAGCCCATATCGCGCAACGTTTCCATTAGATAATCAGTCGCTGCACGGGTATAGCCCGTAGGCGAAGCAATCGAGGTAAGCGCCTTCAACTGGTCAGTAATATAGGAGAGCGTCTCCTCTAGAGAAGCATCAACATTAGAAGCCATATGCATCCTTCCAAGTAAAACTAAGACCGAGTCCCGATTTTAACCGTTCTGCACGTGCAATGCCCCAGGAGCCGAACCGCCTCCAGACGTCCCCGCACCGGTTTTCTGCACGCGCACGGTTTACAATCCCAATCTTGCATAAATCCTATCGGTATCTGCATAGAAATGAGGCATCTTTTTGCTTCGTCTCAGGGTACCCCACCTTAGACCGTGCAAAAAACGGAGTATTCAGCACCGTGGGCCCCAACGGCCCCATCACAAACGACATAACAACGTGGTTACAGCAGTGTTGCAGGCCGGCGCAAACCAAAACGCGGCGACAGCCATCTCCGCCCATCGATAGCCCGCCCACAAGGACTGTCGATGGGCGCCGCGAGCCACTACGGTCCATTCACAACGTTATGCATTTTTCAGAGCTTGCTGAATACTCCCAAAAATGCACGCCGGGAAGTGCACCACCTATCCGCAGCGGGCAGCATGCCTTGGTTTTGCCCATATCGGGGCATCGGCGCGGAACAAAAGCCCCCGCCGCACGAAGTGCGCAGCGGGGGCTTCCGACATGTCCGAGGACGACTGTGGGGCTAACGGGCAGGGGCCCGCCGAACCAGGTTAGGCAGCCGGGCAGATCTTCTTGAAGAGCTCGATGACGTCGTCGAGCGTCGCCTCGCGCGGGTTGCCCGGGAAGCAGGCGTCAGCCATGGCGTCCTTGGCCAGGACCTCGATCTCGTCGGCCTTCATGGCCTCGCAGACATGCGGGATGTTCACGTCGGCGGAGAGCTGCTTGACGGCGGCGATAGCGGCGTCGGCAGCCTCGTCGGTGCTCATGCCCGTGGTGTCAACACCCATGGCAACGGCAACCTTGGCCAGGCGCTCAGCGCAAACCGGCTTGTTGAACTCCATGGCAATCGGCAGCAGCATGGCGCAAGCGACGCCGTGCGGGGTGTCGTAGTGAGCGGACAGGGTGTGAGCCATGGCATGGTCGATGCCCAGGCCAACGTTGGAGAAGCCCATGCCGGCGACATACTGGCCAAGGGCCATGCCCTCGCGGCCGGAGCCGGGCTGGCCGGACTTGGCCTCGGCGACGGAGTCACGCAGGTTCTCGCTGATCAGCTTAATAGCCTCAAAGTGGAACATGTCGGAGAGCTCCCAAGCGCCCTTGGTGGTGTAGCCCTCGATGGCGTGGGTCAGAGCGTCCATGCCGGTAGAGGCGGTCAGGCCGGCGGGCATGGAAGCCATCATATCGGGGTCGACGACGGCGACCTCGGGGGCGTCGTTGGTGTCGACGCACACGAACTTGCGGACCTTCTCGGGGTCGGTGATGACGTAGTTGATGGTCACCTCGGCGGCGGTACCGGCGGTCGTCGGCACAGCGATGGTGAACACGGCGTGGTTCTTAGTGGGAGCAACACCCTCGAGGCTGCGGACATCGGCGAACTCGGGGTTGTTGATGATGATGCCGATGGCCTTGGCGGTATCCATGGAGGAGCCGCCACCGATGGTCACGATAGCGTCAGCCTCGGCGGCCTTGAAAGCCTCGACGCCGTCCTTGACGTTCTGGATAGTGGGGTTGGGCTTGATCTCGGAGTAGAGGCTCCAAGCAATACCGGCGGCGTCGAGCTCGTCGGTCACCTTAGCGGTAACGCCAAACTTGACCAGATCGGGGTCGGAGCAGACGAAGATCTTCTTGTAGCCGCGACGCTGGAGCTCGCCGGGGATCTCCTTGATGGCGCCGGAACCATGATAAGAAATGGTGTTGAGAACGAAACGATTAGCCATTGATAGCCTCCCATCGTGTGCGGGGCACCCATTACGCCCCGCGCTGCAAGTTCCATCCTAACGCTTTTGAAACAAAAAACGCGTGAGAACGTCAAAAGTGTTAAAGCGTTTCAACATAATAACGGAGCCCCAGTCCTTCCCTCCCGACAGCAGCGAAGGCTAGATTATAGGAGCAATCGCCCAAAGAATACGACCAACTCAGTCTATAAATTGTTTCTGTTTTAGCAATATATGTTTGACAATACGTTTATAAAAGGATACTTTATAGTAAATAAAATGCATGCAGCAAATAGCGTCATTCATTTTGTTAGAAATTGCCCATGCGGTTATTGCAGCTGCATGTACCGCAACGTACAGCGCAATTCTCCGCACGAAGTAGAAGACGGTTCCAATTCGATCGAGGCGATGACACGTGATGGCTACTGGTCCTAAATCGAGCAAGACGGCTACAAACGAATATCGAATCTCAATTGAAGGTAATCCTTATCCGCATACTCTGGCTCTCATCAACCCAGCGGGAGACAACCTCAACATCAAAAGACATGGGTTCACGGGTCCACTAGGACAGCTATCGAGTCTTAAATATACCGTTTATGACGATGCGAATGAAAAACTCTTCACTGTCGTCGACGGTGGCTTTAGCAACATGCCCAGGGTTGCGCTCATCATCGAACACAAGGAAGTTGCGGTGTTCGATTATGGTCTAAACAGACTTGAGATGAAGTGCGTAACGAACATACCGAATTACGCAATAAAAGGTAACTTCCTATTTGGAGATTACGATATATTCAGCCAACAGGAAGTGAAGCTATCTTCAGTTATCGTCCTTCAATGTGATAAACAATCGTGCTTTAGCATACAGGTTTTGGATAAAGCCGAATTAGCCGCCGCAATTGGAATACCTACAGCCATTGCCCTTCTTAGGGCTCGGATTGAAGAGCATCTCGAATAAATCGCAAAAAGCAGTTCGTAACAACATTCAGGAGCTAGATAGTTTTTCTGGCTCCTGAATGTTGTTACGAACATGCACCTTAGCGCTTAAGACTCGTGGTCTGCCAGTCAGCTACGATGCGGGCCCATTTCCTGTGCAAGTCGCGTTCGCGATCGATAAACATGATGGCAAACGCGATAAACAGCAGCATGCTCGCCACCGCAATGGCGTGCAGCCCCATGCGCTCAATACACCAATTGCCCAACACGGCGCCAAACACAAAGGTAAAGATCACGCCAAAATACAGCAGGCCGTTTTCCAAAAAGCCGCGCCTGTGGGTGATGATGTAATCGTCCACGTTTTGCAGCGCGTTGCGCAGGTTACCGATGCACATGGTCGTTGCGATGCCGTGACCGTGGATCTTGCGGAAGCTCTCGACCTGCATGCCGCAGGCAAACGAGGTGAGGCAGTTGGCGAGCAGGTTGAAATTGCCGCCCGGGATAAAGCTCACGCCCAGCAAGATGACGGCTTCAAAGAACACCGTCACTTGGCGCCAGTGAATCACGCTGCCAAACCGTTCGTGTACCAGGTCGGCAAGCATAATGCCCACGGCAAACGACACCACGGGGAAGAAGTAGCGCCCCGCAAGTGCCCAATTGCCCTCCGAGATGCTCACGCCCACAAGCAGGATGTTGCCCGTCTGCGCGTTTGCGAAAACATGGTCGCGCCCAATGTACGAATACACATCCATAAAGCCGCCGGCGAGCGCCAGGATAATGCCCAGTTCGATGGACTCCGATATCTGTTTGGCACGCTGCATCGTCGTGCATCCTCCTTGTTGACGACCCTCTCGTGCGTTGGCGGAAACATAGCCGCCGTTCATACTGTAACCCATTGACAACATGGCGTGCGCGCGAGACGGCCCCTTCGACACGGGGATACACAGTCTGGAAACAAACGGCACCCACATCGACACGCCGATCCGCCAGCCCATGTACTCCACCAGTCTTTTTAGCCCCGTCCCAAAAAGACTGGTTACAATTACGTGCAGCATACAAACACCGGGAGGGATCGTGGCAAAAAAGCCTCAGCACGCTCAGAATAACCAGCGCAGCCAGCAGGGCAAACAGGGCCAGCAGCAAAAGCGCGGCGGCAAGGCCCAGGGCGGCCACGCCGCTCATACCCCGGCAGCGCCCTCACGCCCCTGGCGTCCGGGCCGCGATAAGTTCCTCCCCGTCAGCCGCGCCGATATGGACGCGCGCGGTTGGGACCAGTGTGACTTCGTCTACATCTGCGGCGACGCCTACGTGGACCACCCTAGCTTTGGTATGGCCATCATCAGCCGCGTACTCGACGCGCACGGCTACAAAGTGGGCATCATCTGCCAACCCGACTGGACCGATCCCGCCAGCATCAGCGTGCTCGGTGAGCCGCGCCTGGGCTTTTTGGTCAGTGCCGGCAACATGGACTCCATGGTCAACCACTATTCGGTGACCAAGCACCGCCGCCACACCGACGCCTATACCCCCGGCGGCGAGGAAGGTCACCGCCCCAACCGTGCCGTCACGGTCTACGGCAATCTCATCCGTCAGACGTTCAAGGACGCCCCCATCATCATCGGCGGCATCGAGGCGAGCCTGCGCCGCCTGGCCCACTACGACTACTGGCAGGACAAGCTCAAGCGCTCGGTGCTGCTCGACTCGGGCGCCGACATCCTCATCTACGGCATGGGCGAGCACGCGATTGTCGAGATCGCCGACGCGCTCGACGCGGGGCTGCCCGTCGATCAGATCACCTATATCAACGGCACCGTTTACCGCACGGGTTCGCTCGACGAGGTCTACGACTACGACCTGCTGCCCAGCTGGGACGACCTTGCCGCTGACAAGCTCAACTACGCCCGCAGCTTTAACGTGCAGCAGCAAAATATGGACCCCATCACCGGGCATCGTCTGGTAGAGCCCTACCCCAACAGCGTCTATGTGGTGCAGAACCCACCGTCGGCCACGCTCACCACCGACGAGATGGACGAGGTGGCAGAACTCCCCTACGCACGCGATTGGCATCCCGATTACGACGCAGCGGGCGGCGTGCCGGCCTTTGCCGAGATCAAGTTTTCAATCAGCTCCAACCGCGGCTGCTTTGGCGAGTGTTCGTTTTGCGCGCTGACCTTCCACCAGGGCCGCGTGCTGCAGATGCGCAGCCACGACTCGATCATGCGCGAGGCCGAGCTGCTCACACACGACCCCGAGTTTAAGGGCTACATCAACGACGTGGGCGGACCGACGGCCAACTTTAGCCGCCCGGCCTGCGACAAGCAGCTCAAACACGGCGTGTGCAAGAACAAGCGCTGCCTATGGCCGAGCGTGTGCAAGAACATGGTGGTCGACGAGAGCGGCTACACGCAGCTGCTGCGCGACCTGCGCCAGCTGCCGGGCGTCAAGAAGGTCTTTGTCCGCAGCGGCATCCGCTTTGACTACACCATGGCCGATGCCTCGGACGAGTTTTTGCGCGAGCTTTTGGAGCACCATGTCTCGGGCCAGCTGCGCGTAGCGCCCGAGCACGTGAGCGACGCGGTGCTGTCCGTGATGGGCAAGCCGAGCCGCGCCGTCTACGACGCGTTCTGTCGAAAATTTGAGCGCTTGAACCGTGAATACGGACTCAAGCAGTACGTGGTTCCGTACCTGATCTCGAGCCACCCCGGCTCAACGATGAAGGAAGCCGTGGACCTTGCCGAAGCCGTGCGAGACATGGGCTACATGCCCGAACAGGTGCAGGACTTCTACCCCACCCCGTCCACCATGTCGACCTGCATGTACTACACCGGCGTGGACCCGCGCACCATGGAGCCGATCTATGTAGCGCGCGACCCGCACGAGAAGGCCATGCAGCGCGCGCTCATCCAGTATCGCAAGCCCGAGAACTACAAACTCGTGCGCGAGGCGCTGGAAAAGGCTGGCCGTCGCGATCTGATCGGCTACACCAAGCATTGCCTGATTCGCCCCGTGCCGCCGCGCCCGGGCGAGACGTCTGCTGGCGGTGGGCATGGCACCGGCAAGAAGGGCGGCAAGCCGCACGGTGACGCCGCCGGCAAGGGACCCAAGGGCAGCAAGGGTCACGGCGGCATGTCGCGCGCGCAGAACACCGCAGGCCGCAACCGCGCAGCTCAGGGGCGTCAGGGTGCCAACGGAGGCGGTCGCCGCAACTAGCGAAGTGGTGCTCTCGCTGCGTCCATCCCACACGCTTGGCGCAGCGAGCGCATTGCCTCCACCAGGATCACGCCGGCGATTGCGAGCGTGATTATCACGTCGAACGGCGTGTTCACAAACCAGAGCAACGTCATGAGATACGAGCCGGCATTAAAGGCAAAGTGCAACAGGATCGTGTAGCGGAGCTTTCCGGTCGTCACGAGCACCCAGCCAAAAATGAGGCCGGCAGCGCCCGCATAGCAGCCCTGTACCCAATTCATGTGCATAAAGCCGAAGATTGCCGCCTGCAGTACGATTGCCGCGGCGATACCCCACGTGCTCGGGGCCGCCCAAGGCACCATGGCGCCGTCCTGCGCACCCGCACGACGCCGGCGCTTCCAGAGCGGACGGCACTGCGGGTTAAATGCTCGGAGCGAAAACTCAAAAATGATGCCGCGCACCAGCAACTCCTCGCAAAACGGAGCGCCGAGCACCGTGGTCAGGACGGCCAGGTAGCTCGTGTCGCCCATGCCTGTTTCCTCGACAAGTTCACTGTAATCGGTCGCGACCTCGGGCAACAGCGACAGCACGGCGTCGGTCACGTAGCCAACGACCACCTGCAGGGCAAGGCCGATCACGATAACGCAGGCGATGCACTTCCACGCCCCACGCGCTCCCCCGCCGAGCGGATGCGCGCTTTGCCAGCGCGTCATAAACGAGCGCGGCCACAGATAACGCCACCACAGCAGCGCCATCAAAAACGACGCCGTCTGAGCGGCAGCCTGGAACCATTGGATATCGAGATTGTCGATCGAATAGCCCGTCAGCGCCGACACGGCATCGAGAACAGAAAACAAAACCACGCTCAGAGCGATATCGGCAGCGACGACGCCAAAACAGGCAAGCGCCCAAACCAGCGCATTGAGCATGCCAACCTCCTCCCGACGGGTAGTCATATAAGAACGTCCCCAACGACTAGTCATTGGGGACGTTCTTCAACGACCAGCCGTTGGGGACAGTCTTTGCCAAAGGCCCCGTTGGGCGAGATGTCGAACGGGAAGGTGCCGCAGCGATTGAAGGCGGCGATAAACATGCGGATGGCGTTGGACGGCGTGGTGCCCACGAGCTGGGTTGCCGCCGCGAAGGCTGCCTTCTCCTCGGGCAAGACCTTCGCGACAACCGGGGTCATGTGTTCTGCCATGGCGCTTCCTTTTTGAAACGACGGTGGTGCGGATAGATGCGGGCCACGCGGCTGGGCGACGGGCTGTGAAGGCAACCCGATTGGCCCGCATCCGGAGTTTGTTTCTGCGGCGTTGGTATTACTTGGTATTCCTAAGTATTACCCCGCAGATAGAATACCACACCCGACCCCATGGGGACGGAGGAAAACGGATCATTTTGTTGCTGAGTTAGTATTTAGAGCGTGATGATGTCCGAGATATCGAGGGCCTGAGCGTCGGAGGCGTCGTGTGTGGCGAACAGGAGTGTGCGGTCATCGAGGAGGTCGAGCACGACCTCGGCCGTCGCATCGCGCGCGGCGACATCCAGGCCGGTAAAGGGCTCGTCCAGAATCACCGCACCGCCCGGGCACAGCAGGGCTCGGGCAATCTCGACGCGACGGCGCTGTCCACCCGAGAGCTCGGCAACGCGAGCATGCACATCGACCCCTGGAATCAACAGGCGCAGCAGGGCCGCAGCGCTCGAAGCGTCCACGCGCGCATCGGCGCACACGAGCACGTTATCCAAGGCCGAAACGCCGTCAACCAGGCGCACATCCTGAAACACCATGGAACACGGCGCGCACTCCCCCGCCGCCAGTGCAAGCAACGTCGACTTGCCTACACCCGAGGCGCCCATCACGCAGGTCCGCCCACCGGCGGGCACGCGAAGTACCAGTCCGTCAAGCGCCGGCGCCCAGGGCGCACGATCGCCCACAGCAAGTGCAAGCTCCGCCGCAACCCCGCCGCCAGCAGAACCGCCCGCACGCCCGTGCAAGCCGCGTCCATGCGACAGCACCGCCGCACGCCACGCCGCAGGCCCCGAAGCCCGCAGCAGCCACACCAGCACGCGCTCGCATGCCCACGAAGCCATAACAACCAGCACGGTCCAGGCCAGCAAATCGGCAGTCTCAATCAAAAGCTTCGCCTGATAGATGCGCTCGCCCACGGTGCCCGTCGCCATGCCGATCAGCTCCGCCGCCACACCGGCCTTCCAGCTCATGCCAATCACGGCGCGGGCACACGAAAGCACAAACGGCAGGACTTCGCGCCAGGTGTGGGCACAAAACAGTCGCCAGCCCCGCACGCCATGCAGACGAAACATCTGCTCCAGCGGTTTATCCGCTTGCATCAAGCCCTCGACCAACGAAAAATACACGCCCGGCAGAGCCATCAAAAAGACCGCTGCAATGCTCACGCGCGCCGACCCCAACCAAATGAGCAGCAGGACCACCACGCAGGCAACCGGTGTCGCCTTAACAAACGAAAGCGCCGGCGCCACCAAGCGGGCAAACGTCAGTGATCGCACCGAGACTCCCGCCAGTACTCCGCCGCACACCGCGGCAAGCGCCAGCCCGCCCAAGATACGCGCACCCGAGCCTGCCAGAATCGCCCATGTGCTGGCATCGCATACCAGTCGCAGCAACGCCACCACGACGGCAAAATCAACGGCTGCGCCACGAACCCCGCCATCAGCATCCACACGGCAAGCCAAAAGGCGGCGACGGCACCTGCTGCCGCCACCGCCTTTATACGCTCTGTCATTTGTCGAGCAAACGCACGCACGGGCTACTCCAAGTAGTAGAAATCGTCAGCCGGAAGTTTACCACCCACGGCGCTCGCATCCGCGTCGGACAGCACCTGCAGATACCCGCTAAGCGCCGCCTTCATATCCTTCCCCGTCTGGCACACGAGCATGCACCCGGGAATCGCCTTTTCGGCAATCTTGGCGTTATCCACGATGCCCGCATCGACCACGGCCTGAGCCCAGTCCGCCGGCGCCGCGTTCACGGCCTCAACGCTCGCAGAATGGCAGCTCAGGAATTCCGCCACGGCCTCGGGATGCTCCTCGGCAAAGGCACGGCGCACCACGGTCACACCCGTCAGCAGGCGCGAACCCGTGTCACCCGCCAGCTCGTCCCACACATCAGTCAGGCTCACCGGCGCCGACAGCTTGCCCTCGCTCCTGGCGATGGCAGCGGTCTTGAACGGCTCGGGCAGCACGCCCACGGCAGTCGGGTCGGCAAGCAGGGCCGAGAGCACCTCGGTAGGCTCGCTCTTAAACTCGAGCGTCACCTGACCGGCCAAGCCCGCGCGCTCCAGCAGGTAGTTCATGACGTACTCCGGCGTGGCGCCCTTGCCCGTCATATAGACAGTATGGCCCGCCAGATCGCCAAACGAGGCCACACTCGCGTCGCCCGTCACAACGTTCAGCACGCCCAGCGTGTTGATGTCGATGACCTGCACCGCGCCCTCGGTCTTGTTGTAGAGCACGCTCGCCACGTTGGCGGGCACCAGGGCAATGTCGATATCGCCCTGAATGACCTTGGGCACAATCTCATCGGCGGCAGTATTCATCGCAAAGTCGAACTCATTGTCCGTCTCGCCATCGGCCGCCCGGTCCATAAACTGCACCAGACCAATCGAGGTCGGCCCCTTGAGCGAGGCGACGTGCACCTCGACCGGCTCTGCAGCAGCACCGGCTCCGTCCGCGGCAGCCGAGCCCGCGGCGGACCCGGCACCGGCAGCCCCGCCGCCACAGCCCGCGAGCACAAGCGACAGGGCGCCCACGGCGAGCGCCGTGGCAAACCCCCGGCGCGACAGCTCAACATTAAACGCGCGCATCGTTAGCACTTCCCTTCGTTGGGCATCGACCAGGCGTGATGGTCGGTGTGCAGCAGCTCCTCGGCCAGCGGCGAGAGCGGCTCGCCCAGGAACTCGCGGTAGCACGCCTGGACATCGGGATTCTCGTGCGAGAAGCGAATGTCCGCAGCGGCATCCAGGCCCCACAGCACCTGACCGCGCTCGGCTGCCAGCTCGCAGCCGTCGTGGATGGGCTGACCGCCGCCACCGACGCAGCCGCCCGGGCATGCCATGACCTCGACAAAGTCATAGCTCACGCGGCCGTCGCGAATAGCGTCGAGTAGGCGGGCGGCGTTGCCCAGCCCGTGTGCCACGGCGACGCGCACCTTGGTGCCATCGATATCGGCCACAGCTTCCTTCCAGCCGTCCAGGCCGCGCACATCGGTAAAGAAGTCGGCGTTGGGGTTCTTGCCCGTCACCAGGTAATAGGCCGAGCGCACGGCGGCCTCCATCACGCCGCCCGTGGCGCCAAAGATCACGCCCGCGCCCGTGCCAAAGCCCAGCGGCGTGTCGAGCGGCTCCTCGGTAAGCGTGTCCACGCTCACGTGGCTCGCGCGGATCATACGCACCATCTCGCGCACCGTCAGCGCAACGTCTACGTCGGGCGCGCCGCCCTCGCCCACCATACTCGGCAGCGCGCACTCGGCCTTCTTGGCCGTGCACGGCATCACGGACACCACGAACAGGCGCTCGGGCTCCACACCCAGCACCTTGGCGTAGTACGTCTTGGCAATAGCGCCGAACATCTGCTGCGGCGACTTGGACGTGGACAGGCTGTCGACAAACTCCGGATAGCGCGCCTTCACAAAGCGCACCCAGCCCGGGCAGCAGCTCGTAAACATGGGCCAGCCGCGGCTATCGCCCCCACCCTTGGTGGCGGCGCCCAGGCGCTCGAGCAGCTCGGAGCCCTCCTCCATGATGGTAAGGTCGGCCGAGAAATCGGTGTCGAACACGTACTCAAAGCCCACGCGGCGCAGCGCGCAAGCCAGGCGCTCAACGGTAGCCTCCTCGCGCGGAATGCCGAGCTCCTCGCCCCAGGCGCTGCGCACGGCAGGCGCGATCTGCACCAGCACGATCTTGTCGGGATTAGCGAGCGCGTCAAACACGGTCTCGGTATCGTCGCGCTCGCGCAGTGCGCCCGTCGGACAATGCGTAATGCACTGGCCGCACGCGACGCAATCGGTCTTGCCGATCGGTGCGCGCCCGCGGGTACCCACGGCGGTATGCGTGGCGCGGTTGGTCAGGTCCCAAATCCCTAGGCCCTGCACGCTCTCGCACACCTTGATGCAGCGCATGCATTTAATGCACTTGTCGTTTTCGCGGATGATGGGAAAATCGAAATCCCAGCCCTCGCCCGCCAAATGCCTTTGATACGGCAGATAGAAAATGCCCAGATCGTTGGCGATGGTCTGCAGGTTGCAGTTGCCGCTGCGCACGCAGCTCGTGCACTGCGAATCGTGCTGGGACAGCAGCAGCTGCACGTTGGTGCGGCGCGCCTCGCGGGCCTTCGGGCTGTTGGTGTGGACCACCATGCCGTCGAGCACGTAGTTGTTGCAGGCGGCAACCAGCTGGTCGCAGCCCTCAACCTCGACCACGCACACGCGGCAGCCGCCGATCTCGTTTAGATCGCGCAGATAGCACAGGGTGGGAATCTGAATGCCGACGGACTTGGCCGCATCCAGGATCGTGGTGTGCTCAGGAACCACGACCTCGCAATTATCGATAGTGAGCTTGACCATATTGTGCGCTCCGTTTTCGGTGTTGTCGCTGACGGTGGTTTTGTTGGGCTCTACCATTCCAGGTTCCTCCCTCCGCGGAACGCGCCAAAGCCAAAGTGATCGCAGCGCAGGCAGCGGCTCGCCTCCTGGCGTGCCTCCTGCTCGGTAAGACCTTGCTCGACCAGATTCCAATCGTGAATACGCTCGCCAGCCTCGCGCTCGCCCAGCTCGCAGCGGCCGCACTCGTGCTTACCCTTAAACTGGACGGTCGGCAGCTCGACCTCAAGCTTGATCTTGTGGTCGAAGCCCAGGTAGCGGTCGATATTTGCCGAGGCCACGCGGCCGGCGTTGATGGCGCGGATAACGGTAGCGGGGCCGGTCTGGCAGTCGCCGCCGCTAAAGAGTCCGTCGAAGTTGGGCACGGCGCCGTCCGGATCGGTGACGACGCAGCCCCACTTGCAGGCAATGCCCATCTCCTCAAACGGCTTGGAATCGATGTCCTGGCCAATGGCCACAAACACGCGCTCGCAGGGGATGACGCGCTCGGGCGTGGCGGCGGCACGCGGGGCCGGACGCCCACGACGGGGCTCGCCGATAATCTGCGGCTGTACGCGCAGACCGCGCACGCGACCGTCCTCGCCCGTCTCGATGGCGAGCGGGGCCGTGAGCTCCAGCACCTCGCAGCCCTCGGCCTGGGCGCCGGTGATCTCGGCGTCTTGGGCCGTCATGTCGCAGATGCGACGGCGGTAGACGATGCTCACCTTTTCGGCACCGCAGCGCACAGCAGAACGGGCCACGTCCATGGCAACGTTGCCGCCGCCGATGACGCACACGCGCTGGCCGCTCAGGTCGGGCAGCTCGTCGTCGCCGATGGCGCGCAGCATCTTGACGGCCGGCTCCACGCCGGGCGCCTCTTCGCCCGGAAGGCCGAGCTTCTTGTCGCTATGGGCACCGATGGCCAGGTAGACAGCATCGAACTCGTCGCGCAGGCGGGCAAGCTCCTCGCCGTTCACGGAGCGTTCGAGTTCCACGTCGATGCCGGCGCTCAAGATCCAATCGATCTCGGCCTGCAGGCGCTCGCGTGGCAGACGGTAGCTGGGAATGCCATAGCGCAGCATGCCGCCCAGGTGGTGGCGCTGCTCAAAGATGGTCACCTTATGGCCCATCACGGCCAGGTAGTAGGCGCAGGAAAGGCCGGCTGGGCCGCCGCCAATCACGGCGACGCGCTTACCGGTGTTGTCCACTACATGCGGCTTGTGGTCGTTGAGGTCACTGTGCTCAACGGCAAAACGCTTGAGGGCGAGGATGTTCATGGGGTCGTCGACCATGCCACGGCGACAGTGCATCTCGCAGGGATGCTCGCACACCAGGCCGCAGACGAGCGGGAGCGGGTTGTTCTTGCGGATGACCTTGACGGCATCAGCATAGCGGCCGGCCTCGACGAGCGAAATGTAACCGGGAATGTCGACGTGCGCCGGGCAGCCCGAGACACACGGAACGCGGGCCTCGCGATCAAAGCCGCAGGAATGCTCACGGATGTGGTGCTCAAAGTCATCACGGAAGCCACGAATAGCTGTGAGCGCCATGGCGCCAGCTTCGTAGCCGATGGCGCAGTCGCTCGAAAGGTAGATGGTGCGGGCCGTGCGCTCAATCAGGTTGAGCGTAGACTCATCGGCACGCCCTTCGAGCACATCAGCGAGCAGGTCACTCAGTGCGCTCAGGCCCACGCGGCAGGGCGTGCACTTGCCACAGCTCTGAGTGGAGCACAGGTTGACGAGCGCTGCCGTAAACTCAACGGGACACGGGGCGAGCGAACTCACCGCCAAACGGCGTCCGAGCGCATCGTGCAGGTCGTCCATGACGGCCTGAGCGTGGCTGCGTTCCATTACATGCAGTCGAGCCATAAGATCCCCTCTCACATGGCAGCCCGGAGGCGAGGCCGGGCGAAATTGCTACACGCACAACACTGACCTAAAAAGTTGTTAGGTCTCCACGCAGTTCGGCAGGCGGCATGAAATGTCACCCTCAGCGGTGAAATAGAACATTACCGCAGATAAATGCCATATTTGATAAAACGCGTTACCAAATGACAATGCCCCGCCCACGCAATCACGTGGACGGGGCATTGCTCCAGGTATGCGGTCAGCAACCCTGTTGCTTTTACTTAAGCTCGGGCCAGTAACCCTTGTTGGCCTCGATCATGTCGTCGAGAACCTCCTTGGCGACCTTCATCGACGGCACGGTCTTGTTCAGCGTAAAGGCCTTGAGCGCCTTCTCGTACGAACCCTCGATCGTAGCCTCGACCACGAGCTTCTCCGAGTTCAGCTGCTGCATCATGAGGCCCTGCTGGAACAGAGGAATGTTATCGCGGCTGATGACCTCGGGGCCGTTCTTGCCAATGTAGGCAGGCAGCTCGACCATAGCGTCATAGGGCATGTTGGGGATAGCGCCCTTGTTCTCGCAAATGACCAGGAAGCGCTGCTTGGTGTCGTTCTTCAGAGCGATAGCCAGATCGGCAATCCAGTCGCCGTGGCTGCCCGCGTAGAACGTGCTCTCGTCGATCTCGCCCGTCTTCTCGTAATGGTCGATGCCGTCGAAGAGGTTCTTCTCGCGCGTCTCCTCGACCTCGTTAGCACGGGTGCGCTCGGGGTTGGAATGCTCGACGAACTCCTTCTGCTGCAGGTAGTAGTTCAGATACGTGTTGGGCAGGTACTCCGGGAAGCACTCCATGATCTCGTACTCGCCCTTCCAGACGTAGTACCAGCTGCCCTTGGTGTGACGGTTCTGCTCGGGGTGCTCGTCGGCGGTCTCCTCGGGCTTCTTTGCCATGAGCGAGCCCATGCCCTTGAGGTAAGAATCGGGCAGCAGAATCTCATGCTCCTTGATGTACTCGCGCAGCTGCGGGAGCACCTCCTCGCCCTTGTGGCGGATCGAGGTGAACCAACCAAAGTGGTTGAGGCCAAAGTAATCGTACTCGACATCCTTCTTGTCGATATCGAGCGCGGCGCATACCACGTCGATAATCGCGATCGGCATGTCGCAGATGTTGATGATGCGAGCGTTGGGGCGCAGGACGCGGCAGCCCTCGGAGACGATGGCGGCAGGGTTGGAGTAGTTGAGAATCCAGTAATCCTTCTTGGCGTACTTCTCAACGTCATCGATCAGCTCGACCATGGGGAAGATGGTGCGCATGCCGTAGGCAAGGCCGCCGCAACCGCAGGTCTCCTGGCCCACGCAGCCGTGACGCAGCGGAATCTTCTCGTCCTGCTCGCGCATGGCGTAGCCGCCCACGCGCATCTGGGCAAACACGAAGCTCGCGTCCGTAAAGGCGGTCTCCTTGTCGGTGGTCACCGTGAGCTTGATGTCCAGGCCAAGGTCCTCGTGCAAAATCCAGTCCACGAGCACGCCGATCTTGCGCTGGCGCTCCTCGTTGATGTCGTACAGACGAATCTCGTCAACGTCGAGCTCGTCCTTGCGCAGAGCGATGGACTTGACGATGCCGGGGGTAAAGGTGGATCCGCCACCACACAGAGTAATGATCATTGTTTACTGCTCCTTCTCAATTGCGTTTTCGACCTTGTCACGCATCTCGGCGACTTTCATGCCAAAGATGATCTGAATGTTGTTGCCGTTGCGGTTGATGCCGCTGTTGGGCACGTGGTTAATGAGGTTCTCATCAATGAGGTCCGGGTTCTTAACGTTCACGCGGAGACGTGTAAAGCAGTTCTCGAGCTCCTCGATGTTATCCTTGCCGCCAAGACCTGCGACCAGATCGGCGATGCCCGCATCGACGCCCTCTGCGGGAGCCGCGGCAACAGCGCCCTGCTTCACCGCGACAGACGCGGCGGCCTCGCCCTCGGCAACGGACTCGGCGAGCTCGGACTCCTCCTCGCGACCAGGCGTGTGGAGGTTGAGCTTCTTAATAAGGAAGGTGAAGAGGAAGAAGTACAGAGCGGCGTTGAGAACTCCAAGCACCAGCATGACCGGCCAGTTGGTCTTATCGACACCAAGGACCAGGTTGGAAACAACGATGTTGATGATGCCGCCTGCAGTCGAAGCGGGCACGGAGAGGACCTTGAGCAGGACCAGGAAGATGCCGGAAAGAACCGAGTGGACGACAAAGAGCACGGGAGCGGCAAAGACAAAGAGGAAGTCCATGGGCTCGGTCACGCAGGAAAGCACGGCGGTGATGATCAGCGGGATGATGACGGCCTTGGTCTTGTCCTTGTTCCGCTTATAGGCGGTGAAGATAAAGGCGAGACCGATACCGATGTAGGGCCACAGGTTGTTGAAGGTGTAGCTGTTGAAGTAGGTGCTATCGGAGAAGGGCTGGCCCGTCATTGCCATCTCGGCGACACGGATGGGATAGGCGCCGGCGATAACCTGATCGCCCAGCGTCAGGGTGCCACCCACATCGGAGAACTGGAACGGGGTGTAGATGAGGTGGTGCAGACCGGTGGGAACGAGCAGCTTGTTGAGCATGCCGTAGATAAACAGACCGATGTTGCCCGACTCCTTAATGATGCCGGCAACGGAGGAGATGGCACCCTGAACCGGAGGCCAAACGATGCAGAAGCCAGCGCCCATGATCCAGGAAATGATGATCATGATCAGGAACGGGAAGCGAACGCCCGAGAACATCGAAAGAGCAATGGGGAACTGCTTGTTGGAGTACTTGTTGAACACGGCACCGGTGATGCAACCAAGAATGATGCCGCCAAACACGCCGGTATCGAGCACCTGAATGCCCATACCGGTGCTCTGGCCGGTTCCGGTAAGGCCGAGCATGCCGCTCGCCTCGGCAAGAGAACCGGTGGCGTTGAGCACGATGTTATTGGCCTGCAGGAACAGGAAGAACGACATCAGGGCGATCAGCGAAGCGTGGCCCTTGTTCTTCTTTGCCATGGCACCGGCGATGCCCACGCAGAACAGAATCGAAAGGTTGTTGATGATAAACATCAGCGACTGATAGACAACGGCGCCCACGAGCTGGAACGGACCGGAGCCCAGCACAGGGATCACGGCGCAGATGGTCTTGTTGGTCAGAATGATGCCCACGATGAGCAGGATGCCGGCAACCGAGAGATACATCATCGGCTGAACGATCGACTTCGCGAACACCTCCAACGGCGCTTTGAAATTGAACTTCTTTTTTGCGGTCATAGCGGTACTCCCCTTCCTTTTCCGCAAATTGAGATAGGTGTGCCCTGGACAAGACCGTGAGCCTTGCCTTATATCAATCGATGTGTGGGCACGTTATGCCTAGAGACCAGGTTCTCCAAGCAGGTTAACAATGTGATATGCGAGATAACTCTTCTCGGCATCGGTAACGACAACGTTATAGGTAGACGCTAAGTGGTCGGCAATTGACTCCGCACACGAGAACGCCCTCGGATACGCCGTTTCATCGATACGGAACAGCGCGTCGCCATTGACCTGCCCCGCCGCGGGATCGAGCGCTCGCTGCGCAAAAAACTGCAGATGGCGAACGAAACGCTCGTACGGCAACGAGGTGACGTCAAGGGTCGTGGCATAGTGCTCGGAAACAATCGCGAGCACGTCGCGAACAAGCTGGACCGAAACAATCAGACGGTCAGAGCGCTGCGGCATAGTGGCGTTGACGATATGCAGCGTAATGAAACCCTGCTCTTCTTCGCTCATCTGGATGCCCATATACTCCTTGATAATCTGCAGCGCACGGCCCGCAAGCGCGTACTCCTTGCGATAGAACTGCTGGATCTCGAGCAGCAACGGATTCTCGCAGGGGACGCCCTTACGCTCGCGCTCCAAAGCAAGACTGATATGGTCTGCGAGAGCAATGAGAATCTTGTCGTTGATATCAACATTGAGCTCTCGACGGAGCATCTGAACAATGTCCTCGGAAATCACGAGGTTGACGGTGGGGATGGACTCCAAAAGATGTGTCAAGCGGTCAATCGTACGCGAATCCTGAGAAGTTCCCTCCTGCAGCGCATAGGTCTTTTCGACCGATGCCTCATCGATAGCGTCGCCGGCATGGCGGCCAAAGCAGAGGCCTCGGCCGATGACGATGAGCTCGGAGCCATCGTCCGAAGTGACCATTGCGACGTTATTGTTGAAAACTCGCTTGATAACCACGGTACCCACCACAAGAATTTACTCGGAAAGCCAGACGACAGGCTCTTTAACAGCAACAGGGCCGGAAGCATGCTCACGAAGAGTCGAGTTCTCCGAGCGCTCGCACACGATAACGAAGACCGTGGGGTCGAAGCCAGCGGCGCGAACCGCGTCGAAATCGACCTCGACGAGGGGCTGGCCCGCGTCGACATGGTCACCCTGAGCAACAAGCGCATGGAAGCCCTTGCCCTCAAGTTTAACAGTGTCGATTCCGATATGCAGCATCACCTGAGCAGAGCTGTCGTCGGACATGATGCCCAGCGCGTGCTCAGTCGGAAACAACGCCGCGACGGTGCCGGAAACAGGAGCGCACACCGTTCCCTCTTGGGGAACCACGGCAACGCCATCGCCCACGGCACGGCTGCTAAAAGCGGGGTCATTGGTATTTTCTAGATGAACAAGCTCGCCGGAAACGGGAGCGAGGATTTCGAACTCGGAGGTCGCAGTCTTCTGCTCATCCGAACCGCCCATCAGGCGAGAAAAGAAACCCATGGTGGCATGTCCCTTCATAAATATAGCCCAACCAAAATCAAGCGAATGCATCCATAGAGACACACCCGTTCAAAGACTTTGGTTAGGCCCACGTCCGAGGGACTCGGTAACCTTCCGCATTTCTTTTTACGGGAGTTATTGTAGACAAGCCCAAAGCCAGAACAATCATTATGACCGGTGAGCGGTATTTTT
>URBP01000014.1 GCA_900546105.1 uncultured Collinsella sp. | reverse complement strand
ATCTGGCGGATACGCTCGCGCGTGACGCCAAACTCGCGACCGACTTCCTCGAGCGTGCGGGGATGCCCGTCGACAAGGCCAAAGCGCAGCTCGATAACCTTGCGCTCACGATCGGCAAGCGAGTCGAGCACCTGAGTAAGCTGCTCCTGCAGCATGGAGAAGCTGGCGGCATCGGGCGGAACGATGGCCTGGGAGTCCTCGATGAAGTCGCCCAGCTGGGAATCCTCTTCCTCGCCGATGGGGGTCTCGAGAGACACGGGCTCCTGCGAGATCTTCTGGATCTCGCGGACGCGGTCGGCGCTCATGTCCATCTCGGCACCGATCTCCTCGGGGGTCGGGTCGCGACCCAGGTCCTGAAGGAGCTGGCGCTGCACGCGGACGAGCTTGTTGATGGTCTCGACCATATGCACGGGAATACGGATGGTACGGGCCTGGTCGGCGATAGCGCGCGTAATGGCCTGACGGATCCACCACGTAGCGTACGTGGAGAACTTGAAGCCCTTCTGGTAGTCGAACTTCTCGACGGCGCGAATCAGACCGAGGTTGCCCTCCTGGATCAGGTCAAGGAACAGCATGCCGCGGCCGACATAGCGCTTGGCGATGGAGACAACCAGACGCAGGTTTGCGCTGATGAGTGCCTGCTTGGCTTCGAGGCCGACGTTCTCAATGCGCGTAAGACGACGCATCTCGGCACGCGTGAGCTCGAGCTCACCGGCATCGGCAGCCTCGAGCTTCTCGGTGGCCTCGAGACCGGCCTCGATCTTCATGGCCAGATCGACCTCTTCGGAAGCGGTCAGCAGGTCGACCTTGCCGATCTCCTTGAGGTACATACGAACCGGATCGCCGGTCAGCATCACCGTGGAGGCATCGATGCCACGCACGCGCGAGCGTGAACGGGACGTGCGCACGGTGCGCTTCTTCTTGCTCTTAGAAGAACCCATCTCGGCGTCGGCCTGACGGGCCATCTTGAGCTCGTGATCGTCGAGCGAGCCGGAATCGTGCTCGTCGTCGTCATCGAAATCGTCAGTATCGTTATCGGTATCGTCATCGTCGACGTCCATGTGGGCGTCGTCGTTTCCGCTCGCGGAGATAATCTGGATGCCGCTGTTGCGCAGCGCGGAATACACCGCGGTGAGCTGCTCGTCAGAAACATCGATATCCTTCAGGGCGACCTGAATCTCGTCCTCGGTTACCGAAGTCCTGTTTGAGCCGTTGCCCATGAGCTTTGCAACGTAGGATTCCAGCCCAGTACCCGTGCTCTCAGTCTTTTTTGGCACAGATTCTCCCTTCATAGTCCACAGGACTCAATACTTTAGCACACACATAGGTGTCTATACCCAAAAAGAGGACTGGATATAGGCGAGAATACGCTGGTTGACCACAACATCTAGGCCTGTTCGGTGCCCGCGGACTCCAGACCGATCAAACGGAACGGGTCCGCCACGCCGCCGATCGACTTTTGCAGTTCGCGTTGACGCTGCGAATCCTGCGCGGCCTGCACGGTCAGCGCGCGACGGGCTTCATCATCGAGCGAACGGTCCTGGCGCAGCTTGGCCTGTGCGGCACGCATGCGGCGCTTGATGGTGTAGAGCTCGAGCGTATCAAGCATGAACACGATGTTCGTCTCGGTAGGGTGTTTGCTCGTCGCCGAGATGCGCCCGGCGCTCACAAGCGTTGCCGCCTCGGGACACACCGAGCGCGCCGCATCCATGCAGGCTACAGGATCGGTTCCCGGCGGCGTTGCCAGAACGGCCCATGCGATGGACTCGTGACGTGGGTCAACCCACTCGATGGAGCAAATGCGGTCGGCATACGTGCGGAACAGGTCGGGGTAGCTCGTAAGCATCGTCAACAGCTCGCGCTCCCCCGCCAAGGACTTGCGCTCAAGATCAGTAAGAACCATCGGCGCCGCCGCAGCCGGAGCGCCCGAGCCATCAGTCACAGGCACAGCACCCATACCATCAGGCACATCGATCGGCGGCAGGTCGTCGACGACCTCCACGGGCGCGGCACTGTAGGCATCGAGCGGGACATAGTCGTACGGTTCTTCTTCGACCGGCGCAGACACCGGCGGCGTCGCGCCCGATGCCCAAGCACCGCAAGATGCCCCCTGCGAACCAGACGTCCGACCGCCCGCGCTACCAGAGCGCTCGAGTTGCGCCCGCTGGCGCTCATAGTTCTGCTCACGACGACGTTCCGCATTCTCGCGCTTGGCGACATCGCGAAACACACGGCCCGAGCTTGCACGCACTGTATCCAGATCCAAGCCAAGCAGGTCGGCAATCTGGATAAAGTACGTATCGATCATGTAGCTATCGCGCAGCGGATAGATGAGCGTCAGCGCATCCTCGAGCGCCTTGGCACGACCGCCCGGCGTAGAAATGTCGCTCGACTCCTGCAGCGAACGGTAGACAAAGTCCATAAGCGGCTCGGCAGCGTCAATGCGTTTCTGCAGCTCCTGGCCGCCGTGCGCTGTGATGAACTCCATGGGGTCGTTGCCGTCGGGCAGCACCACGCAGCGCAAATCCATCGAATCCTGCTCGATAAACTGAATCGCGCGACGGGCGGCCTTCTGGCCCGCGGCATCGCCGTCGAACATATACACGATGCGCTTGGCAAAGCGGGTGAGCGTCTTGACGTGATGCTCCGTGAGCGCGGTGCCCAGCGTGGCGACAACGTTTTTGATCCCCGCCTCCCAGCAGGCGATGCAATCGGTATAGCCCTCCACCACGATGGCCGTATCCTGCGCGACGATAAACTCCTTGGCCCAGTTAAAGCCATAGAGGTTTCGCTTTTTATGGAACACGCTCGTCTCGGCGGTGTTGAGGTACTTGGGTTGGCCGTCACCCATGATGCGCCCGCCAAAGGCAATGTTGTGACCCTGCTCGTCAAAGATGGGAAACATCACGCGGTCGTAGAAGCGGTCGGCAAGCTGCCCGCGCCCGCGGCTCACGGCAACGTTGGCGTCGATCATCTCCTGCGGGGTAAAACCCGCCTGGGACAGGTGCGACACCAGCGCGTTGCGTCCCGGTGCAAAGCCCAGGCAGTAGCGGCGGCAGACGTCGCCACCCATGCCGCGGCTGGCAAAGTACTCGCGTGGACGACCGTCCTTACCGCGCATAAGCATGGTGTGGTAGAACTGGGCGGTCTCGGCGCACAGATCATAGATTCGGGCACGCTTGGTACCGCGCTCGCGACGATCTCCGGTGTCATGCAGCTCAATACCCGCACGATCGGCCAAATAGCGGATTGACTCGGGAAAGCTCAGGTTCTCGCGCTTCATGATATAGGTGAAGACGTCGCCACCCTCGCCGCAACCAAAGCAATGCCACACCTGCGTGGCGGGAATAATGTGGAAGGACGGAGTCTTTTCGCCATGAAACGGGCAGCAGCCCCAAAACTCATGGCCGCGGGGCTTGAGCTCAACCGTTTCCTGCACGATGGCAACCAGGTCGGACGCAGCGCGTACCTGATCTTTTTCCTCATCGCTAATCACGGATGCCCACCCCTTGCTCACCCAAGTTGTGACGAATGTCCTCGATATTCCCCTCGACGGTCGCAATCAACTCATCCAGCGATTCGAACACACGCGAGGGACGCAGCCAGCGCGTAAACGCCAGCGAAACGGAAGCGCCGTACAGGTCGCCCGTATAACCAATTAAATTAGCCTCGAGATGCGCCGAAGCGGCATCGTCGGCATACGTTGGCGGCAGGCCGACGTTCACGGCAGCAGGCCATACGGTGTCATCGACGAGCACCAGGCCCTCATACACGCCATCGGCAGGCACCTGAATTCCGTCGGGAACCTGCAGATTTGCCGTGGGAAAGCCCATGCCAGAGCCCTCGTGACGGCCGCGAATAACACCGCCGCGCAGCATATACGGGCGGCCGAGCAACTCAGCAGCCAGCTCCACATGGCCCTGTCCCAGCTCATGACGAATGCGGGTGGCGCAAATGGCCTCACCGCCCTCGCAAAGCAGGTCGTGAGCATACACGTCAACGCCGTGCTCGGAACCCCAGGCGCGCATCTCGGCAACACCAGAAGCACCGCCGCGACCCAGCCTAAAGTCGCTGCCAACGCGAATCGAACGAATGTCGACCACGCGTGACAGCAGTGCGAGAAAACCGACATGGTCGAGTGCCGCAACCTCAGGCGTAAAGGGAACGGCCACCACCGCATCGACCCCGGTCTGAGCCAAGGCATGTAGACGGTCGGCCGTCGTCATCAATTTTTGAGCGGGCGAAGGGCTCACCACAACGTCCGGGTCGGGATCGAAAGTGACCACGACCGCCTTGCAGCCATGGGCACGGGCATCACGGACAAGCGCTTCGATGAGTTCCTGGTGTCCACGGTGCACACCATCGAACACGCCGATGGCAATCGATGCGGCACCCAAGTGCTCGCACTCATCAAACGCATCGGCAGTAACGATGCGAGCCTCGTCCGACTCGCCCGCGAAAAAGATACGCGCGAGCTCGCGAGCGGACAACATCATCGAACACCGCCGATTGCCTGCGGAAACACGTGCTCCATGACAAAGCGGCCACTCTCAATGCGGGCGAGCGCCTTGAGTCCCCCATCGAGCACCAACGCAAAAGGCGACTTCGAGGTATCGAAATCGGCAAGCGCACGCTCAACGGGAATGCGCCGGCCGCAGAGCAGATCGTCGGCAAGATTGCCAGGCAAGTCAACACGCGTGGCGCCCAGGGCTGCAATGGGATCCAGGGCAAAGCCAGCCGCGGACTCGGGAGAAAGCTCCTCAACCGCATGACAAGCGCCAATGGAAACAACACCGGAGGCCGTGCGGCGCAGCGCAGAAATGTGCGCGGCGCTCTCGCAGGCGCGGCCCAAGTCGCGAGCGAGCGCACGGATATAGGTGCCCTTGCTCACCGAGAACGCCACGGTCCACACACACGTATCACCTTCGCCGCCCACGGCGATCAGGTCGGCAGCATAGACCTCGACGGGACGCGAAGGTAGGTCCACCGCATTGCCCTCGCGAGCAGATTTGTAGGCGCGAACGCCATTGACCGAGATAGCCGAAAACGCCGGCGGTACCTGCATCTGCGGACCCAGCATAGCGGCCAAGCGCTCACGGGCATAGGCAGGATCGCGGAGCTCGTTGGCAACAGCCACCGTGCGGACCGCCTCGCCCTCCGCATCATCGGTATTGGTCTCGGCGCCAAACGAAATGTCGGCGACATAGCTTTTGGTATCGAGGGTTAGCATGCCCAGCAGACGGGTGGCCTGGCCCACGCCCACCACCATGACACCCGATGCCATGGGGTCGAGCGTGCCGGCATGGCCGACGCGCCGCTCATGGAGGGCGCGTCGGCATTGCGAAACCACGTCGTGGGACGTGCAGCCCACCGGCTTATCGACGGCGAGCAGCATATTCAGTTGAGAAGGCGTACGACGAGCCATGTACCATCCAAAAAGTTAAAGCTCGACGGTCACCGAAGCGGGATCCTCCCCTACCAGCTCGGCCAGCATGGGAAGTGCCACGGTGAGCGTCTCGAGAATCGTTCCGTTGTTGGAGAAACCGGCGGCAGCGGGATGTCCGCCTCCGCCAAATGCAGCAGCGATCTCGGACACGTTGAGGTCGCCCTTGGAGCGCAGGTTGCCGCGCACCTTGGTATCGCCCTCAATGCCCTTCAGGAACAGGCAGACCTCGACGCCCATCACCGAGCGCACCACATCGACCAGGCCGTCGCACTCATCCGAGGTGACGCCGCAAGCCTCAAGGTCACTCTGGTACGCGTAACTATACGCGACGCGCCCGTGGGCCACCGTCTTGATGCGGCCCATAACGATGGACTTGAGGTGCAAAAACTCAACGCGCATGCTCTGGTAGACCTCGAGCGCCACACGCGCCGGATCGGCACCGTGGGCAACCAGACGCGAGGCTGCATGGAACGCGGCGGCATCGGCGTTTTGGTACTGAAAACGGCCGGTATCGGTAACCAGGCCGCACAGCAGGCAGGTCGCAACGCCGTCACGTGCGACAATGCCGCAATTGTCCAAGAAGCGGTCGATGATCATGGCGCAGGCTGCAGCTTCGACGTGCCTCAGGCTGAGCTCGGCAAACTCCTCGCGCGCCGGATGGTGATCGAAGCACACCACATGCTTGGAGCGACGAAGCACCTCGGCGGAATTATTGAGACGCTCGATGACCGGTACGTCCACCGAGATGAACAGGTCCGGATTACCGGTGTACGCAGATGCCGGCACTAGGCGATCGGCACCCTCCATAAAGCGGTAGATGCGCGGAACCGGGTCATCGTCTGCCAGCAGCAGCGCAATGTCCTTATTAGGGAAAAACTTCATAAGCGAAAGGCCCAGACCCAACACGGAGCCCAAGGCATCGCCATCGGGAGAAGTATGTCCCGAAATCGCAATGGAGGACGCACCCTCGATGAGCTCGAGGATGCGTCGCTGAATATCTGCAGACTCGCACGAGGCGAGGTCGGCGGAATTAGTCATCTAAAGCTGCCTCCTGGGCGGCATCCGCTATCGGATAGCCGTCCTCGTCCTTTTCGATCGCAAGCGTGGCGGGAACATTTTCCAGCGCACGCGTGATGCGCTCGGCCTCATCGGTCGAGCGATCGATGCGAAAATCGAGCTCGGGCGTGACACGCCAATCGAGCGAGCGAGCCAACAGGCTGCGAATACGGCCCTTAGCGCTTGCGAGCGCCTCCATGACCTCGTCGTAGCGGCTCGCATCGCACGACACGAACACGCGCGCGAACGAACGGTCCACCGCGACCTCGACCGCGGTCAAAGTAACCAGGTCGAGACGCGGATCGGAAACCTCAAAGAGCAGGATATAACCGAGCTTCTCGCGAAGCTGCTCGCCCAGACGGCGGGTTGCCTGCGTTTGCTTCATAGCGCTACCCCCTACTCGGTACGGGCAACCTGGTCGATGCGGTAACCCTCGATCTGGTCGCCGGGCTTGATGTCCTGGAAGTTCTCCAGGCCAATGCCGCCCTCGGAACCGCTCTTGAGGCTCTTGGCCTCGTCCTTGTAGTGGCGCATCGAGGCGATCTTGCCGTTGAAGACCACGATGCCGTCGCGCACCAGACGCACGGAATCGGTCGCGGCGATCTCGCCCTCTTCGACACGGACACCGGCGGCGATACCGACTTTGGGCACCTTGAAGGTGTCCAGGACGGTCGCGGTACCCGTGGAGACCTCGACCTCGGTGGGCTTAAGCATGCCGATACGGGCAGCGTCGAGTTCCTCGAGGCACTTGTAGATGACGTCGTAGCAACGGATCTCGACGCCCTCGCGCTCGGCGGCGGAGCGGGCCTTACCGTCGGGACGGACGCCAAAGCCGATGATGATGGCGTTGGAGGCGTCGGCCAGGACGACGTCGGTCTCGTTGATGGCACCAACGGCGGAGTGGATCGTGTTGATACGAACCTCGGACTGATCCATCTTGTCGAGCGAATCCTGAAGGGCCTCGATGGAACCCTGGACGTCGGCCTTGATGATCAGGTTGAGCTCCTTGACCTCGGCGTCGGCAATGGTCTCGAAGAGGTTCTCGAGCGTGACGTGCTTCACGCGGCTCTGCTCCTCGATACGGGCCTTGAGCGAACGCTCGTCGGCAAGGGCGCGAGCCTCGCGCTCGTCCTCGAACACGCGGAACTCGTCACCGGCGTTGGGCACGGACTGCAGGCCCAGGATCTCGACGGCGTCGGAGGGACCGGCCTCGGTGACGGCGCGACCCTTGGGGTCAAGCATGGCGCGGACGCGGCCGTAGGTAAGGCCGGCGACCAGCGTATCGCCCACGTGCAGGGTACCGCGGGTCACAAGCACGGTAGCGACCGAGCCGCGGCCCTTGTCGAGCTTGGCCTCGAGGACGTTGCCGGAGGCAAAGGTGTCCGGGTTGGCCTTGAGCTCGAGCACGTCTGCCTGAAGCAGCACGGTCTCCAGAAGGTCGTCGATACCGATCTTCTGCTTCGCCGAGATGTTGACGAACATGTTCTGTCCGCCCCACTCCTCGGGGATGACACCATACTCGGTGAGCTCCTGGCGTACGCGGTCGGGGTTGGCGCCCGGCTTATCGATCTTGTTGACGGCGACGACGATGGGTACGCCGGCGGCCTTGGCGTGGTTGATCGACTCGACGGTCTGGGGCATGACGCCGTCGTCGGCAGCCACGATTAGAATGACGATATCGGTCACCTTGGCACCACGGGCACGCATGGCCGTAAAGGTGGCGTGACCCGGGGTATCGATGAAGGTGATCTTGCGGTCGTTGATCATAACCTGCGAAGCGCCGATTGCCTGGGTAATGCCGCCCGCCTCGCCGGCAGCGACACCGGTGTGACGGATGGCGTCGAGGAGGCTCGTCTTGCCGTGGTCGACGTGACCCATGACGGTGACGACCGGGGCGCGCGGCTTAAGGTCGACGGGATCGTCGTAGAACGAGAAGGTGTTCTCCTCCTCGGGGGTGATGATCTTGATCTGACGGCCCAGGTCGTCGGCAACGAGCTCGACGAGGTCGTCAGACATGGACTGTGTCATGGTGAGCGGCGTGCCCAGCAGGAACAGGCGCTTGATGATGTCGTTGGCCGGAACGTCGAGGGCCTCAGCAAGCTCCTGGACGGTAACGCCCTGGGAGACCTTGATGGCGTCGAGCTCCTCGGGGTTCACGCCCTGGGCCAGCGCCTCCTCTATCTTGCGCTCCTCCTGAGCCTTGGCAGCCTCGCGCTCGCGCTTCTCCTTGCGCTTCTTGCGGCGACCGGTGGACTCGCGAGAGGCCTCCTCGACGGCAGCGCGGGCCTCCTCGAGCACCTTCTCGCGGCTGTACTCCTCGGCCTCGCGAGCCATGCGGCTATAGTGGTCCTCTTCGTTGTTGTGACCGCCCTTGCGCTTCTTGCCCTTGCCCTGCTTATCGGGGTTGGGGAAGTCCATGCCGGCAGCGACGTTGTTGCTGGCGTTGGTGCGATGGCTGTGCGGACGGCTCTCGGAGGCGTTGCGCTCGGAGTTGTTGTCGGAGGCGTTACGATCGTTACGACGGCCACCGCGGCGGTCGTTGTTGCCGCCACGACGGTTACCGCGCTCAGCGGCGCGCTCGGCCTTGGCCTTGTCCTCGGCGTCCTTCTTCTCCTTGAGCACGGTCTCCTGTGCGGCGATCTGGTCGAGCAGCGAACGGAAGCGCGAACCGGAGTCGGAAGCGGGAACGGCGCGGCGCTGGGCCTCGCGGGCAGCCTCCTCTTTCTCGCGAGCAAGGCGCTCCTGCTCAGCCTTCTTCTTGGCCTCGGCCTCGGCGCGGGCGGCCTCCTCGGCAGCCTGGGCTGCGGCAAACTGGCGGCGCTCCTCCTCGCGGGCCTTCTCGGCGGCGATGCGCTCGCGCTCGGCCTCGGCGGCACGTGCGGCCTCCTCGGCGGCAGCTGCCTGCTCCTCGGCCTGCTTGGCGGCCTCGACTTCCTGAGCGCGGGCCTCGATCACCGAGGCGAGCTGCTTGCGGACCATGGCGACATAGGCGTCCTCCAAGGTGGAGGAAGCGGACTTAGCGGGAATCTTCATTTCGGCGAGATGACCCATCAGTTCCTTGGAGGTCATGCCGAACTCTTTGGCCAGGGTGGACACACGGACTTTTGCCATATGACTTCACCTACCCTTTCTGGCACCTTGGGTGCCTAGAGACTGAACGAGCGTGGGAGACGCGCCGGGACCCGCCCGGCGCGACCGCGCGCTAGATCAGGTCCTCCGCATCATCGAAGGCGTCGGTGTCGTGGACACCGCAGAAACGGGAGCCGGGACGGGCCTGGTTGCGGCACTGGACGCCGTCCTCGGACACGTACTCGCAGCGACGGACGTCCTCGTCCTCCTCGTCACCGATCAGGTCGGCGGCGGGCTCCTCGTGAACGGGAACGTTCTTGAGGATGTCGGCGGCAAGCGTCTCGGACTTGATGTCGATGTGCCAGCCGGTCAGGCGCGCGGCGAGGCGGGCGTTCTGGCCCTCCTTGCCGATGGCGAGGGACAGCTGGTCGTCGGGAACGATGACGCCGGCGTAGGCCTTCTCCTCGTCGATAAGGACGCGGGTGACCTTAGCGGGCGACAGGGCGTTGGCAACGTAGACGGCAGGATCGGCATCCCACAGGATGACGTCGACGCGCTCGCCGCGGAGCTCCCCCACGACAGCGCGAACACGGCTGCCCTTGGGGCCGACGCAGGCGCCCACGGGATCCAGACGGTCGTCGAGCGAGTGGACGGCGACCTTGGAGCGCTGGCCGGGCTCGCGGGCGATCGACTTGATCTGGACGGTGCCCTCATAGATCTCGGGCACCTCCTGCTCAAACAGACGACGCATGAGCTCGGGGTGGGTACGGGAGATGACAATCGGCGGACGGCTGTGCTCGCCACGAACCGGCTGCAGGTTGGAGTTGGGGTCGCGAACGTCGATGATCACGGCCTTGATGTGCTGGTTGTGCAGATAGCGCTCGCCCATCGGACGCTCGTTGCGCTCGTTCTCGTAACGACGCTGATCGAAGTGCGGCAGCTCGGCCTCGACGCCCTCGCGGATCTTGACGATCGTGAAGTCGGGCGTGGACTGCAGCACGGTACCGCTGATGAGGTCACCGATGCGGCCGGAGAACTCCTCGTAGATCTGCTCGCGGGCGGAGTTGCGCACGATGGCGTTGATCTCGGCCTTGGCGTGCTGGGCGGCGATGCGGCTCGTGTTCTTGGGAGTGACGTCGATCTCCTCGAACTCGGTGAAGTTGCCCTCCTCGTCCATGGAATCGTCGATCGGCTCCAGACGGTAGACGTAGATCTTGCCGGTGGTGCGGTCGATGGTCACCTTGGCGCCCCACTCAAGATGCAGGATCTCGGCATAGCTCTTGGCGAGCGACTGCTCCAGGCGGTCGATCAGGTAGAGCTGGTCGATGTGCTTCTCCTGGCAAAGCTCCATCAGGGCGGACATCATGTCGGATGCTGCCATCTTACTTTCCTTCCTTCGCGGGCTTGAAGTCATAGGTGGGCTTCAACTTGCACTTTTTAACATCAGAGAAATCGAGGGTAACAGACTCGCCGTCCTCGAGCTCAAGGGTCACGTTCGTCTCGGTGGCGGCGGCAATCTTGCCGGCGTACTTGCGACGGCCCTCGGTGGCGGTGGAGGTGAGCTCGCAGTTCTCGCCCGCAAAGCGGGCAAAGTCACTCGGGCGGCGCAGCGGGCGCGCCATACCCGGGCTCGACACCTCGAGCGTATAGCTCGAAGAGATGGGGTCGAGCTCCTCAATCACATCGCCGACCCACTTGGTGTTGGCCGTGACGTCATTGAGCGACAGGCTCTGACCCTCGGCACCCTCGATACGCACACGCACGCAGGGGGCCTTGGTGGCACCCACGAGCTCAACGTCGACGATGTCGACATCGTGCTGGGGAGCAACGGCCTCGAGCGCGTCGATGATCGCCTGCTCGGTCTTGGTCTTGACCATTGCGGCACCTCCATCCATACAAAAAAGAAGCGGGGCCGAAACCCCACTTCTTTCAATTACAACTTCATTTGCAAGCAAACTATACCAATAGCTGCGGAAACGTGCAAGCACAGTACGAATCTGCAGGTCAGCGTGCGCACAGCTTCTCCACAAGAATAGGACAATTGGTCGAGGAACCCCATGCGGCGCACCCTCAACAGCCCCAAAACGGGCCATGCGTCCCATTCCACAGGCCCGTTCGGACCCCAAGGGCATTCCTCCCCGAGCCCCTATCGATCAGACTTACGCTAAGGGGCATTCTGCAACAAGCCAGCCAGCAAGTCGCGCAACGACGAACCTTTCCAAATCCTCTACGGCAAGGAGGCACACATGAAACGTCTAGGCACCCCCTGCATAACTGCGCTCGCCATCGCAACGTGCTCTTTAGCCCTCGTGGGCTGCGGCAACACGAATGGCAAAACCGGAACATGCGAACCGAATCCTGGCAGCAGCAAAGCCATCGAGAAAACGACGCCATCGGAGAGCTTCGACAAAATTAACGAAGACATCGTCGATCCCCAGGGACTGGGTCCCGACCCCCAAGAACAGTTCCCCATCGACCTTGAGGCAGACGAGAACGTCCATGTTACCTGCGTGGGCAAGGACACCGACGGCTACGGCGATGCCGTGCTGGTCTTTGCGGTGACAAACAACACCGATGTCGACATGATGTTTGGCGATGTCGATGCTTATGCCTACGTCAACGGTGTCGTCCGCGACGTGCGCATGCGCCAGCCTGTCGCCGCGGGCGAAGAAACGACCGCGATGCTCACCTTTGTAGGCACCTTCGACGATCCGGACTTTGACGTGAACAACGACCTCAACGACATCTACCTTAATATCTGGATGTTCGAGGAGCAAACCGGCAACGTCTACTTTAGGGACTTGGTACACATTCCGTAGAGGGTGACGCTCGGCACAAGCCAAGCAGGGCATATAACGCAAAACGAGGGACGACCCAATCGGATCGCCCCTCGTCTTTAACACGTCAACAATGCGCGCGGCGTTTACTTAACCACCAGGTTGACAAGCTTGCCGGGCACGCAGATGGCCTTGACGACCATCTTGCCCTCGGTCCACTTAGCGACAGCGGCCTCGGCGGCAGCCTGCATTTCCTCGTTGGAGGCATCGCGAGCCACGTCGATGCGGCCACGGACCTTGCCGAGCACCTGGACGACGATCTGCACCGTGTCCTCGATGGACTCGGCCAGGTCGAACTCGGGCCAGGCGGCGGTGTAGGCGTTGCCCTCGCAGCCGAGCGCCTCGTGCCATAGCTCATCGGCCCAGAACGGGCAGATGGGCGCCAGGACGCTCACGATGTCCTTGGCCACGCCGTAGCACAGGGCCTTGTCGCGGTCAGTGCCCTCGGTGGCGTTGAGGTAGGCGCTCGCCGCGTTGACAAGCTCCATGACGGCCGAGATCGCGGTGTTGAACTGGCCGCGATCGAAGTCCTCGGTGCACTTGGCAATGGTGCGGTGACGCTCGCGGTAGAGCTTCATCGCAGTCTCGTCGAGCACGGACTTGTCGAAGGCCACGTTGGCATCGCCGGACTGGACGAGCTGCCACACGATACGCCAGGCGCGCTTGATAAAGCGGTTGGCGCCCTCGACGGCCTTGGGATCCCAGTCGAAGTCCTTCTCGGGCGGGGCGATAAACAGGATCGCCAGACGCATGGTATCGGCGCCGTAGGGCTCGATGACCGAACTCGGGGGCACGACGTTGCCCTTGGACTTGGACATGGTGTCGCCGTTCTCGTCCTTGACCATGCCCTGGCACAGCAGGTTGGTGAAGGGCTCGTCCACACTCAGCAGGCCCAGGTCGCGCAGTGCCTTGGTAAAGAAGCGGCTGTAGAGCAGGTGCAGAATGGCATGCTCGATGCCGCCGATGTAGTTATCGACGGGCATCCAACGGTCGGCGGCCTCGCGGGAGAAAGGCAGCTCGGTGTTGTGCGGGTCGGTATAGCGCAGGTAATACCAACTGGAGCAGGTGAAGGTGTCCATGGTATCGGTCTCGCGCTTGGCCGGGCGGCCGCAGACCGGGCAGGTGGTCTCGTAGAACTCCTTGCACTCGGCGAGGGTCTCGCCGGCGCCCAGGTCCAGGTTCTCGGGCAGCGTCACCGGCAGCTGGTCCTCGGGTACGGGGACGATGCCGCAGTGCTCGCAGTGGATGGCCGGGATGGGGTTGCCCCAATAGCGCTGACGGGAAATGAGCCAATCGCGCAGACGGAACTCGACCTTGCGACGACCGCAGCCCATGGCCTCGAGGTCGGCCACGATCGCAGCCTCGCCCTCGGAGTGCTTGCCGCCGCGCATGCCGGTGTACTTGCCGGACTGGACGAGCGTGCCCTCGGCAGCGTGGGCGCAATCCCAATCGACGGTCTCGGCATGGAAGGTATCGATGGTCTCGCCGTTAGCCTCGACGGCTGCGCGGTCGTCATCGTCCAGGATGATCGGCACGATCGGCAGGTCGTACTTGCGGGCGAACTCAAAGTCGCGCTGGTCGCCGCAGGGAACGGCCATGACGGCACCGGTA
Source organism: uncultured Collinsella sp. (assembly GCA_900546105.1). Taxonomy (GTDB): domain Bacteria; phylum Actinomycetota; class Coriobacteriia; order Coriobacteriales; family Coriobacteriaceae; genus Collinsella. Next base: position 17,898 of record URBP01000014.1, on the reverse strand, counting down.
CCGTAGTCGGCAACGACATAATCGGCAACCCACACGGGGACCTTCTCGCCGTTGACGGGGTTTACCACATAGCGGCCCGTGAAGGCACCGTGCTTCTCGAGGGTGCCCTGGGCACGCTCGACGGCAGAGATATGCTTGGAGTCCTCGACGATCTTGGTGACGGCCTCCTCGTACTCTGTGCCCTCGACGAGCTCATGCAGGCCGGCGTACTCGGGAGCCAGAACAAAGAAGGAGACGCCGAAGAGGGTGTCGGCACGCGTGGTGAAGACGGTGATCTTGCCCTCGTCGCCTTCGATGGGCTCGCCATCCTGGTCGCACAGGGTAAAGTCGACCTCGGCGCCCTCGGAGCGACCGATCCAGTTGGCCTGCATCTGCTTGACGCGCTCGGGCCAGCCGGGGAGCTTCTCCAGGTCGTCGAGCAGCTCCTGGGAGTACTCGGTGATCTTGAAGTACCACTGCTCGAGGTCGCGCTTCTCGGGCTCGGTGCCGCAGCGCCAGCACTTACCCTCGGTGACCTGCTCGTTAGCCAGAACAGTCTTGCAGGTGGGGCACCAGTTGACAGGGTTCTTCTTGCGGTAGACCAGACCCTTTTCCCACAGCTTCTCAAAGATCCACTGACCCCAGCGGTAGTAGTCGGGGCTACAGGTCTTGACCATGCGATCCAGATCGTAGGAGAAGCCCATGCGCTTCATCGTGGCGAGCGCCTGGTCCATGTTCTTATACGTCCAGGCGGCAGCCTGCGTGTTGTGCTTGATGGCGGCGTTCTCGGCCGGCAGGCCAAAGGCATCGAAGCCGATGGGGTGAAGCACGTCGTAGCCGCGCATACGGGCCTGACGGGCCATGGCATCGCCGATGGTGTAGTTGCGCGCGTGGCCCATGTGCAGGTCGCCCGACGGATACGGGAACATCTCGAGCACGTACTTCTTGGGCTTGCTGTCGTCGGTGTCGACGGCAAAGAGGTTGGAGTCCTCCCAGGCCTTCATCCACTTGGACTCAATGGCCTGTGCGTCGTAGGCAGGAATCTCGTCCTTATGATCTGTGCAATCGCACATATCAGCTCCTTTAATCTTAGCTGGGGTCGGTCGGCTTAGCTTTATTCGCTACTGCGGACAGTCCTGCGCAAGACGAAGAGCACATTAAGTGCTCTTCTTTGCGTGCGGAACTTGTAGCAAACAAAGCTAAGCCGACCGACCCTAAGGTTAACTTGACTGATGATAGCAAATACGACAAGCGAGATGCCTGCGACTTGCAGGCATCTCGCTTTATCTAAATAACGTGGTTGGAACTCAACCTTTATGTGCAGCTCTTATCCTATCGATAAGACACAGACTGCTGGGAATCCTTCACGACTACGTCGTGGGCGCCGCCTTCGACGATGGAGGTGGAGCTCACCAGGGTCAAGCGTGCCTTTTCCTGGAGCTCGGGGATCGAGAGGGCACCGCAGTTGCACATCGTGGACTTGACCTTGTAGAGCGTGCCGCCCACGCCGTCCTTGAGGGAACCGGCGTAGGGAACGTAGGAGTCGACACCCTCGACGAAGCTAAGCTTCGCAGCGCCGCCCAGGTCATAGCGCTGCCAGTTGCGGGCACGCGCAGAACCCTCGCCCCAGTACTCCTTCATGTACTGGCCGTTGACGTTGACGCGCTCGGTCGGGCTCTCGTCGAAGCGAGCGAAGTAGCGGCCCAACATCATAAAGTCGGCACCCATGGCAAGGGCGAGCGTCATGTGGTAGTCGTAGACGATGCCGCCGTCGGAGCACACGGGCACGTAGACGCCGGTCTCCTCGTAGTACTCGTCACGGGCGCGGCAGACGTCGATCAGCGCGGTGGCCTGGCCACGGCCGATACCCTTGGTCTCGCGGGTGATGCAGATGGAGCCACCGCCGATACCGACCTTGATAAAGTCGGCACCGCAGTCTGCCAGGAAGCGGAAGCCCTCGGCGTCGACGACGTTACCGGCACCGACCTTGACGTCCTCACCGTAGTTGGCGCGAATCCACTCGATGGTGCGCTTCTGCCACTCGCTGAAGCCCTCGGAAGAGTCGATGCACAGGACATCGGCGCCGGCCTCGATGAGCAGCGGCACGCGCTCGGCATAGTCGCGGGTGTTGATACCGGCGCCGACCATGTAACGCTTGTCGTTATCGAGCAGCTCGTTGGGGTTGGTCTTGTGGCTGTCGTAGTCCTTGCGGAAGACGATGCCCATAAGGTGATCGTTGTCGTCGACGATAGGCAGAGCGTTGAGCTTGTTGTCCCAGATGACGTCGTTGGCAACCTTGAGGCTGATGTTCTTGTCGCCCACGATGAGCTGCTCACGCGGGGTCATGAACTCGGAGACCTTCGTCTGGTGGTCATCGCGACTGGGGCGATAGTCACGGCTAGTGACGATGCCCAGGAGCTTGCCCTTGGGAGTGCCGTCGTCGGTAACCGGCATGGTGGAGTGGCCGGTCTTCTCCTTGAGCTCAATGACCTGCTCCATGGTCATGTCGGGGGTCAGCGTGGAATCGGACTGAACGAAGCCGGCCTTGTGATCCTTGACGGCCTTGACCATAGCGGCCTCGGACTCGGCGCTCTGGGAACCGTAAATGAAGGACAGGCCACCCTCGGTAGCGAGCGCGACACCCATGTCGACGCCCGAGACGGACTGCATGATGGCGGAAACCATGGGGATGTTCAGGGTGATTGCCGGCTTCTCACCGCGCTTAAAGCGGGTCAGCGGCGTCTTAAGAGAGACGTTGTTGGGGATGCACTGCGAGGACGAGTAACCAGGGACCAGCAGATACTCCGAAAACGTGTGGGACTCACCGGGAAAGAACGTAGCCATGTTTCTCCTTTTTCCATGCGACCGGTCGGCTGCAGGCCTCGTAGGACCCAGCCCAACCTTGGGCGCCCAATACTGGGGAAGTATCTTAACGCACTTTGACTGCTACAATGCATGATTTAAGAAGAGCACACGAGGGTTAGACGCAGGCTTTGCGTTTGCCCAGCAAACACTTTAGCGGGGAGACGTGGAGCGTATGAAGCACAAGACGACGGCAAAGTTGGTCATTCAAGCGTGCGACAAAGATCTGCCGGGCGTGTTTGGTCACGGCTGCGTCTTGCTGCTGCAGGGGATTGCCCGAGAGCACTCGCTCAACCGTGCCGCCAAGAGCATGGGCATGGCATATTCCAAGGCCTGGCGCATTGTGAACGAAGCCGAAGGTCAGCTGGGCTGCAAGCTCATCGAGCGCGACGGCGCCCGCGGGTCCAGCCTCACCCCCGCCGGCGAGCGAGCCATAGCGGTCTACGAGGAGCTGCAGGCCGACATCAACAACGTCATTGCCACCAAAGCAAACGACCTCATCGCCAGCATCAAAGAGTAGCTAATTTGGGACGGGGCTTTTTTAGCTGGTCGGTCACCATAGATGATTATTCTGGGACGGGGATTAAAAAATCATTGTGTACCTAATGATTTTTTAATCCCCGTCCCAGAATAATCATCGAAGGGCGTTGTCTAGGACGGACGCTACGACCAGGGGATTGTCGGTGCCAGCGAAGAGGCGGATGGTGCTCCCCTGCTTGCCGCGTGGGGCCGCTGCGCCGCCGGCGGGCGATGTGCGGAATTCCTCCGGCAAAGCACCGAACAGCTCGCGCGCGCTTCGCTCGATAAGATCGAACTCAACTGCCGGGCCAAAGCCGTGCTCGAGGATTCCCGTCGCAATAGCATGATCGGGATGCGAGCTCAGCCCGGGATAGCGCACGTTGCGCACCATCTCGTTGGCGGCCAGATACTCGGCCAGCGCACGTGCGCGGTCGAAATGTGCCTGCATGCGGACATCGAGCGAGTCCAGTCCCCGATCCAGCACACCGGCCTCGTCAGCAGGCATGTCAAGCTTGGCCAAGCCACAGCCCTCAAGCAAGGCATGCGCGCACTCAGCCGCGGCATCCACGCGATGGCGCTTGAGCTGTGAGCGCGCGACCGATACGGCAACCAACTTGCGCGGAGCATCACCGGCGCATACGCGATCGAGCGCCTCGAGCGACAGCGCGGCACCCAGCCGCAGCGAATCGCAGCCAAAAGCCGACGCCACCGTGTTATCCACCACAAACAGCGCGTGGGCCTCACGAGCAGCGCGGCCCAGAGCGCGCAGATCGGGCACACGCAGACCAAAGCCACAGATGGAGTTGACGAACCACCACAGGTGCGGCCCCTCAGCATCAAACGAAGCATCAAAGCCCTCGGACGCAGCAGCGAACGCTGCAGCCGACGGTTCCCCCACGAGCACAACGTCGCGGCCATCAAAGCCGTGCGCAAACGCATCGGCAAAATCATCGGCAAACGCAACCAGGCGATCGCCAGGACGTACAATCCCCAGCAGAGACAGCGCCGCCGGCACATGCGAGGCCGCAAGCAACCGCGCCTCACGCGCGCCGGCCCTTGCAGCCCAGGCCTCTTCTAGCTGCCGCACATCCATAAGGCACCTTCCCTTCAAAACAATAACCCACGATGCGGATGTTTCCCGTATCGTGGGCAACGGCTGCAGTATAGCGCCGATAGGCGACTGAACGCCTAAATGTTGAGCGCGCGGTAGATCACGTAAGCCTAGACATTCATAAGCTGATGGCCGAGCTTGAGGGTCTTTAAGCAGCTCTCCCCTTCCACGCCATCGAGCGTGTCGAGCAGCATATTGGTGGCCTCGATGCCACTGGTCAGGTAGCCATAATGCACGGTAGAAATACCGCCCGTCAGCGCACGCAAAAATGCGTTGTCGCCAAAACCGCTCACGCGGTGCATCCCCTCGCCCGACCCACGAACCTCATCGATGGCACGCAGCGCGCCCGCCGCCATGGTGTCGGTCGCGCAGGCGATAAACGAAACATCCGGCACTTCGCTCAGCAGCTCGCGCGACGCACGATAACCGGAATCGAGGGTAAAGGAGCCGCGTCGAATCAGCTCGGGATCGAGCACAACACCCGCGGCGCCCAGACCAGCTTCAAAACCACGACGACGGTCGTAACCGGCCGCGCGGTCCTCTTCGGTAACTCCAATGTAGGCGATCTTGCCGTCCACGCGGCCCGCAAGCGCACGGCCCAGCTCAAAGGCGGCCTCGTAATCGTCGTGATAGACGCACGCCGCACCCTCGACATGTTGGCCGATCAACACAATGGGCACACGGCACAACTCAATCGCGCGACGGTGCTCGTCGGTGATCATGGTTGCCACCAGCACAATGCCATCGACCGGGTGGTTTTGGAATAAATCGAGGTACTCGAGCTCGCGATCGGGGGCGTTATCGGTATTGGCAAGCAGCATCTGGTAGCCACGGCGACCGAGCACCTGGCCAATGCCGGCGGTAATGCGGCTCACGGATTCCGAGTTGATCTTGGGCACGATGACGCCGATGAGCTTGGTGGAGCCGGTACGCAGCGCGCGAGCCTGGTTAGACCGAACGTATCCGGTCTGCTCAATCGCCTGCTTAATGCGCTCGGCCTTATCGGCCGAGATATATCCACCGTTAAGATAGCGCGAGACGGCGGCGCTCGAAACGCCAGCCAGCTCGGCCACATCTTTCATCTTTACCACGGGTACCCCTGTCGTTGAAATCGGTTTCACCATGATACCTGTTCGTTCCGGCGTTCTGACGAACGCCGGAACGAACCTAGCCGTGGTATTCGCCGTTGTACTGGATGAGCGTCAGGTCCTCCACGCCGTCGAGAGCGCGAATGGCGTCAGCATAGGGCATATCCACACCGTCCGAGAACACCTCGGCGGCCATTTCGACCTTGTCGCCGCGCATCGTCTTGGACTTGACGGTAAACTTGGTGCGGCCAAATGCACGCACGATATCGTCGCCGGTGGTCTGGCCCGTGTAGTGGATGACCATCATGTACACGCGCGCCTTGTCCTGGTGGCTCGCAAAGCCGGCAATCATCACCACAATCACCACCGCCGTGAGCGCCACGAGCGCATACATGCCGGCTCCCGCCGTAATGCCCGTGGTAATGGCCCAAAACAGATACAGTAGGTCGAGCGGGTCCTTGACCGCCGTACGGTAGCGGACGATGGACAGAGCACCGACCATACCGAGCGAGATGACCACGTTGGTCGAGATCGCGAGCGTCACCATGCACGTGAGCACGCACATGCCTACGAGCGTCACGGCAAAGCTACGCGAATACACCACGCCGGTAAAAAAGCGCTTGTAGACGTAATAGATCAGGATGCCCATGGCGAGCGCCACGAGCAGCGAAAGGCCAATCTTGGCAGGGTCGACCTGGCCAAACGCCTCCAAGACGGAGTTCTTAAAAAAGTCCCTAGTGCTCATGGTCTATATATCCCCTCGGTTCCCAAAATCCGATTCCCAGTAGTTAAATCCGCGCAGGTAGGCGGTCTTTTCGTAACACAGGCAGTACTTAGAGACCGCCGTAAGCTCGGCCGCGCCCGGCGGCACCATATCGCGCACCAGCTGCGGGCAAAACTCCGTAAACTTGACCTCCATCACCAGCTTGCCGGGCTCCAGGACCGACAGCGCGGGCAGCGTCGCGTCAAAGATATCGAAGCTTCCCACCGCGGCACGCACGTTCATGTCAAACGTGATGCGCACGGTGCCCTCGTCCATCACCCACGGCTCGCGCTCGTAATCCACGATGGTCCGCGGGCGCATCATGTTGCAGATGCACTCGATGTAGAACTCGCGGCAGAGTTGGTGCGGGCTCCTCAGCAAAAAGTCGTAGTCGCCAGCCAGGATCTGCTCAAACTCGCCGCGCGTAAGCGGCGCGTCCTCCTTGTAGATCCAGCTGCCGTACTTCTTTTTGCGCTCGAGCTTAATCACCTTGTCGCTGCCGTTATAGATACGCACGCGATACTTTTTGCGCATGAGAATGCCGGCGTCTTTTTCCTCGTAGGCCGAGTTGCAGTAGTCGTCAAAGTACAGGCTGCGAATGGTGTAACCACCCGAGCGCGCATGCTTGTCCAGCTTGAACACCGGCGCCATGCGACAGGCAAGCGCGGCGTGCTCGCCCTCGTTAATGAGATATTTGAGCTCGTGGCGGTAACGCTCCTGCGTGGTACGGACAGGCGGGGCCGCCAAGCGCTCAAGCAGCGCGCTAGCCTTCCTCATACGTGTCCTCCACGACCTTACCGCCGTCTTGCACGTAAAAACACTTCATGCCGTAGTGTTTGCCGTCGTCGGTCACATAGTAGTCAAACGCATCTTGCGTATAGCCGTCGGAGTTGGTGGCGCGCACGCGCACAAAATACTGGCCGGAATCGGGCGCATCGCAGGTCACTTCGGGAAGCAGCACGTCCTCGGCCTTAAAGACCACGTCGCTTATGGCATAGTCGCGCGCCAGCTCCACGGTATAGCGAATGTCGCGCGCCTTAAAGTCGTACGACGCGTCCCAATTCACGCGCAGTTTACCGTTATCGATCTGCGGCACGCCGATGTAGAACGGCATGGGCTTTTTAAAACTCTCGCGAAAGCTCTTGTAGTTCTCCTCGATCTCGGAGGGAATCGCCGCGGCGACCCGCTCGTATTGGTCCTTGGTGACAGGCAGATTGTCGATATCGGGCGAAGCAAAGACCAGGGATTCAGTCACCTCGCGGTAGTGCTTGATCATCTTGGTCAGGCGAGTCTCGGTCAAATACGAGCGCAAGTCCTTGACGGCACGGTCGAGTTCGCTGCGGAACGACTTGCTGCGCAACGCGCGGTTAAACAGCACGTTGCCCCAGTAGTTGCTTGCGCCGCGCTCCCAGCTCGCGTAGTCCGAAAACCCGGTAAGAGAAAGCTCCAACTTACGCAGCATGCCGTCGTTATCCCAATCCAAAAAGTACCAGGTATTTGAGTTGAGAGGGCTGTACAGATAGCAGTTACGGTTCTGCGTATCGCAGTTGCCCGTCAGGATCTGAAACGCCAGCCAATAGACCAGATTCTCGGTATCAAAGTAGGTATCGAGCACATCATCGATCTTTTGCGATTCATCATTGAGCGCATCGAGCATCTCGATGAGCTTGGTGTGGTCCGTATCGCCCTTAATCTCGAGCATGCCCTCAAAGTTTGCCTGGTTATAGTCGGGATCATCGGCAAGCTTAATGGTGTCCTCGTAGCGATGGAAATCAAAGCTGTTCACCTTGTACAGGTGCCCGCTCTTATCCAGGCCATGTGCCTTAAGCGCCGTCTTGTTGAGCTGCTCCACCTGCGTAAACAGGCCGTAGTCCTCAAAGGTATCGTTGGACTTTTCGGTCTGGTCGCACACCCACAGATGCACAAACTGTGTGCGAAGGCCCATCATCTGGGGAATCCCGCGGATAAGGTCGTAGGCCATCTTGTTGCGAAAACGCATACCCTCGCCCATGTGCTTGTTGAGCGCAATCGCGCGCTGCTGGCGCCAGGTACCCTTGCCCTTTTTGAGCTCTACCTTGTAATTCTTTTGCGTGTTGGAACTCGACGTCTGGCCGCGCACCTGCACGGTGGCGTTGGGCGCTTCCTCGCCATAGCCCACCTCGCCGGCCACCGGGCCGTCTTCGTCGCCCGCCTGCAGCAGGCCCAAAACCTGATAGCGTGCCACGCCCATGTCAGCGTAGTCGTAGACCGAGTACGTATTGATCTCGGCCCAGCTGTGGTCGGTGTTCTCGGAGCTGTTGCCGCGCGAGACCGTCAGGTACATGGTCACAATGCCCGAGTCGTCGTAGACCTCGTACAGCTCGTCTTTATCGCGTAGGTGCTTGGTACCGTCCGAGGACTCGGCCTTTTTAATCTTGTCCTGCTTTTTGACCTTTTTGGTCGAGGAGTCTTCCTGCACCGAGCAGCCCGAAAGCAACAGCGCACCGGCAGCCGCCTCAAACAGGCGACGGCGAGACATCATCCTATCGGTCATCAGAACCTCCCCAATGGTTGCGATACACACGGACCACCGTGCGCTCAAAAGCGCCATGCGGCTCACCCTTATGGCGGCCTTCCTCATAGCGCTGCTCGGCACAGTCGAGCAAGCGGCCCAACTCCGTAAAGCGACCCGTTTTGTCGGTCGCCACCATGGGCTGCTGACTCAGGATACGATACGGTAAGTTGGCAGTATAGGTATCGAGCTGCGACAGCGCCACGATAAAAAACACCGCCGCACCCAACAAAAAGCCAAAGCCATAAAACTGCTGCGGCAAAAGCAACGACACGGCAGTCGCCAGCCCGGCCACACCGGCAAACAGTCCCGAGGCCAGCACGGCCCCCTTGTAGTCGGTAAAGTACAGCAAGATCAGCAGGATCGTGTTGCCCACGGCATACAGGCCGTAGCCCACGCACAGCGTGCGAAAATACCCGTGCATCAGGTTGTTAAAGCCCAACGGTAGGGCCGACAGCACCGTGGTCTCGAGCGAGATGACCGCCGCCGTCACAAACAGTTGCTTGAGCGCACAAAAGCGCAGTTCTCGGTTGAGCGTGGCAAGCATTTCCTCCTCGGCCACCACAATGTCGCCCACCACGCCACCGTCGTTGAACAGGCTGTAGTAGTCGCGGTAGCGCGGATAAAAGTTGACCTCGACCGAGACCACAAAGTTGACGGACGTGACCAGGATCGTCAAAAACGCGATAAGCGCCGGCACATCGTGGTAGGGCGCACCATAAAACAAGCCCTTGACCTGCACGCCAATGGGGCCGGCCCATATTATCACCAAGTGCGCAAAGAGGCCCAGGTTGGTAAACAAGCCCGTGAGCGCCAACGGCATAAACTGATCGAGCCACCGTAAAAAGAGCCAGGGGCTGCGATCGCTCTGCGGAAAATACCGGTACAGCAGCACCACGTCCCAAGCGAGCATCACGCCGTAGCCCAGAGCAATTGATGCCAACAGGCCCTCGACCGGCGGCAGTCCCAGCGCCAGCGCGGCCAGGGCGCACAGGCACGCCACGCCAATGGCAGCCGCAAAGCTGCACAGGATACCGCGGTAATCCTTGATGGCCGTGAGGTAACTCATGCCGTTCCAGTTGACGATCATAATGTTGAACAGCCACAGGCATAGCAGCCCCTGCAGCAGCGTGGCGCCCGAGAACAGCAGAAAGACACCGTAGAGCACCGTGCCCGCAACGAGCATGACAGCATTGGAGCCCCAAAACGAGGGCAGAATCTCGTCCTCGCGCTCGGCAAACAACATATCAGCCAAAAAGCGCGTGACCGGCATAGAGAAAAAACTCGTGAGCGTGAGCGACGCCAGCAGCGTATAGGTCACCATGCACACCAGCAGATCTTGGTTGGCACGGCCCACACCCCACAGACCGCACAGCACCAAGATACCCACCTGGAGCAGCACGCCCAGCAGCATGGGGCCCGTGCACACAATGCCAGCGTAGCCATAGGCGCGCATCGTGGCAAACAGACCCTTGCGCCTAAACAGGCGCTTGAGCTCAAAACCGATTCCGGCCACCGGCTACTCCCCCTCTCTGGGCAGGTCAAACGCTTGCGCCGTCTCGTCGTACAGCGCGCGATAGTTGGCGAGCATCTGCTCGTGCAAGAAGTACATGGCAACGCGACGCTGGCCGCGCTCCCCCATCTCAATGCGACGAGCGCGGCTTGTGCACATGCGTTCCATGGCATCGGCCAAGCCCTTGCGATACATAGGCGGCGTCACAAAACCCGCCACGCCAAAGTCGTCGCCCGGGGCGCCTTCGAGAAGCTCGCGACAGCAGCCCACCTCAGTCGTCACGCAGGGACGGCGCGCTGCAAGCGACTCCAGCACGCTGAGCGGCTGGCCCTCGGAGATGCTCGTCAAAATGGTAAAGTCGAGCTTTTCCATGTACTCGACCACGTTGACGCGGCCGGTAAAGATCAGGTCGCGCACGCCCAGGGTTTCGACCAGCGCGTGGCACTCGGCGCCGTACTCCTCGTCGTCCACGCCGCCCATGATGTGGAGCCGGACGTTGGGTACCCGGGAGGCCAGTTCAAAGAACGCGTAGATCATGGTCTTGACGTCCTTGATGGGCGCCAGGCGCACCACCGCGCCAATGTCCACCCAGCCGTCATCGGGCTTTAAGGGGATGTCCTTAAAGCGGTCGAACTGGATGCCGTTGGGGATGACCAGGCATTTGTCCGCATCGCAGCCCATATCGATCTGCGTCTTGCGGGCGTTATGAAACAAACTGGTCACACGGAAGGCGCGGCGATAGATCTCCTCCGAAAGCAGGTAGAAAAAGCGAATCCAGCGGTCCTTAAACGACGGCACCACCCAATCGGCGCGAATAATCTCTTCCTCGCGCTCGCGGGTATAGATGCCATGCTCGGTCAGCAGCACCGGCGCATGGTGAACGCTTGAGCCCAGGCAGGCGAGCAGGCCACCGTAGCCGGTCGAGATGGCATGGTACACATCGGCCACCGGCACCTCGCTGCCCAACAGGTAGAGCACGGGCAGCAACATGGAGCGCATGGTGTGGAATGCATCGGCAAAGGGCGTGTAGGGATACTCGGCCAGGCACACGTCGCGAAAGATATCCATAAACGTGCGGCTCTGCAAAAACGAGAGCGGATGCACGCGACGGCGGTGGAAGAAATCGAATAACACGTCCCAGTCCGGATTGGAGAGCGACACCAGACGGCGTAGCGCCTCGCGCTCACGGTCGTTAAAACTGGCTTCATGTTGCTCGCCCGAAAGCCGCAGGGCATCGTCCAGGAACACCTCGTGCACCTCTACCACGTTGCCGGGCAGCTCGTAGACAAACTTGCCACGGTCGGCAGCATGCGCGCCGATCACCCACAGCACAAACTCGTGCTCGGGCATGGCGGTAATGTAGCCATGCATCCAGGTAGATACGCCGCCGTGCACATAGGGGTAGCAACCCTCGAGTACCAAGCAGATTCTCATTTATCGCCACCCTCCTTGCGCTCGATCGTCACGGTCTTATCATTTGCCTTGAGCAGATACAGATTGCCCGTAAGGTGCGTCAGTTCGCCACCCGTCACCGCACCCGGCTCGCCATTATTGGCGCGGAACATGAGCCACGCCTCGTCGTGGAAATTGCCCAGGCTGAGCGTCCAGGCATCCGCGCTGGTATCCACGCTCACCGTAACCGACGAAAAGCGCTGGATGGCACCGGAGCACTCCGACGCCGTCTGGTGCCGCAGGTCGGGCGCAGATTTGGTAAGCCACTCCAGGTAGTCGACCAGGCCGCCCTTGTAGACCTCCCAGCCCTCCTTGGCTCCGCGATCGGGGTCCAAAAGGTCGTCCGGGTGCATAAAGTGCGTGCTCACGTAGTGCATGTTGAGCTCGGACACGGCTGCCAGGCGCATATAGGAATCGTCGACCATGCCGCCCGAAACAATACGTGGCTGCTCCACAATGCCATCGCTCGCCACGCCAAACTCCTGCACGTACGGCAGGTCGGTGCCATCCTCAAAATACGTACTGGCAATGGTCTTAATTCGCGGAACATCGGTACCGATAAGCTTGCGCGCGCGGGCCGAAAGGATATTTGACGGCGGCACGTAAACCGAGCCATGAGCATTGGGCAGGACCTCGTCCTGAAACGCGATAAGTTCGTTGAGCGAAGCGACGAGCGTCTCTTTGTTCTTCCAGGTCTTGTAGGCGTACAACGTACCATAGTCGGTGTCCCAGAGCGCAAGCGGCTGATGGTTGTAGCCGTGAAAGCCCAGCTCGCCGCCCATCTGCAGCAGCATGCCGCCAAAATATCGAAACTGCGTGGTATCGGGTTGGCGCGCGGGCTCGGTCTGGTTGACCGCGTCCTCGTAGTTTTCGATCATCACGCCGGTATAGCGAATGCCATATTTTTGCGCGAGCTTTTGCAGATCGGGCCACCAGACCTTGGCATAAAAGTCGGCGATGGAAAGCCCGTAGTCGCGCTTGATGTAGGTGCCGTCGCCCGAGGGCACGGGGCTGGGAAAGTCGTCCAGATAGAAGACGGCGCTGTTGATGACGGGGTAGGCCGTGGCATCGCCCAGCAGGCTGATCGCCGCGGCATAAAAACCGCGCATGACCTTGTCATAGATACCGATATTGCACACCACGGTGCGACCGCTACCGCAGTCATTCGACCAAATGAGCGGGGCGCCCGCATCGCCGGTCTTAGCCCACACACGAGCCGTCTCGCGCAGCGAAACCGAAAGCGACGAATCAAAGGGGTCCGAGAGCTCGTAGCGCTCTCCCCCGCCCAGCATAAAGTCCTCGCTCGGCACAATGCTTTCGGCTTTTACATAGTCATATCCGGCCGATTCAATGCCAAGCCTGGAGGCAATCACTTGCAGATAGCTCGAGTTATCCGGCGGCATGGCGAGCATAAGCGAACCGCCGGCACTCACCCAACTCATAATGTCGCTCAGGTGCGTACCGAGCCCATCGAGCGACGGCATGAGCAAAATCACGCGATCGAAGGAGGTCAGCGAGGGAATGGCATCCGCACCATCCAGGGCAAGGTCCACGTCGCGGTGCGCGATCTTCATGTCGAGCAGGATCTGGTCGAACTGTTCCTTTACGTCCTCGACGCCAGCTTGATCGGAATCGGTAATGACCAGGCACGTGGGCTTTTGGCCAAAGATTGCCGAGGAGGCCGGCACCGCGTCGTTGGCGGCGAGCATGCCCAGCTTGTGCTGTCCAGCGCTGTACTGCACGCCGGCGCGTTCGATCAGCAGCACGGCGGCCATGACGATAAAAACAGCCCACACTACGAGCAGCCCCATCCAACGAAAGCGGCCTGCACGGTCGCGGATATGTTGCAACACGCTCATCTGGCCTCCTCCCCGTCGCGCCAAAACGCCAACTGTTCGCGGTTAGCGGCACTCAAATACACATGCTGATTGTCAATCGCATCGATCACACCGTGGACCTCTTCACCGTCGCGACGCATCGCGGCCAGGCGCAGGCAAAGCATCCAAACCTCCTGCTCCTCGGGCACGTCGAGCACCAGCTGGTCGGTCACGGCCTGCGCCTCGTCGATCTGTCCGACATCGGCCAGCGCCGTCGCGTATCGAATGCGCAGCTCAAGGGTATCCTCGCGCTCGCAGCGACGCGCAAGCAGGAGCGCGTACTGTTGGCGCTGAATCTGAGCCACGCGCCCCTCGGCCAAGCCCGAGCCCAGGTATTCACCAAGAAAATCGCAGTATTCGATGAGGTTTTGCGCGCTCGGGTCGGTCTTAAAAGCACGCTCCAGCTGCTGCAGTTTAAGGTCGGACTCCTTGGATATCTGCGCCACCGCCGTCGCGGCATAGTGCGCCACCTCAACGTCGTCGTTAAGCTTAGCCGCCTGCAGCTGCGCCAGGTACGCGTCGGGCTCCTCGGTGAGCATGGAGAGCATTAGGCGGCGCCGGTATGCCGGGTCGTTGACGATGAGCGCCTCCTCGAGCGGCACTACGCCTGCATCGTCCTCACCACTCGGTACCGACATACTGCGATGCAGGTCGTCGTTGAAGCGCAGCGACTCCAGCGCAGACTCTTTCAGCCCCTCGCCAAACACCGCGCTGCGGACCGATAGCAGAACCACCAGCAACGGGCCCCACAGCGGCACCAGCACTATCACAGCCAGCATGTGCCCGCGCACCGGCAGCAGGCCCAGCTTCATGAGCGTCCACAGCATCAGGCAAACCAGCGCATGAATCAGCAGCAAGACGGCAGCAACGACAAGCGAGATCAAGCGGCACCCCCCTCACCGTCACCGGTGCAAGAGATGTGCTGCAGCAGCGCCACGATGTCCTCGCCGTCGACGGGCTCCACCGCAATCTGCTTTGCGCTCAGGCGCTCGCGGATAATGGGCAGATCGCACGCCTTTGCCTGGCGCATAAGCAGATAGAGCACGTCGCCGTCGACCAAGCCCGCCGCGTCGCTCTCGCGGATTGCCGACCCAATTGCGCCCACCAGCTCGCCGACAGGCTCCACGCCCGGTACCACGCGCAGGAGCAAAAAACTCCCCATCTTGCTATCTGCCAGCGCTTGCTCCGCCGCGAGCTCTTGGCCAAAGGCCGCCTGCTTGAGCACGCAAGTGCCGTCAACGCAGCGTTTATCCTGCGCCACCGCCTCATAGTCAAAGGCACGGCCCAGCGCGCTTTCGACCAGCCCGCACAAGATGCGGAACAGGTTTTGATAATAGAGGGTCATTTGGTTTTCGGCCGCACTACGCACAAAGATCAACACGGCGGGTGCCCCGTCGCGCTCGATCGTGTATCCAAACATGGGAAGCCCCGGCGTCAGCTCGCGGTTCACCCACAGGTTCGAACGGCCCCCGTCACCCAAAAGAGGTGCAAGCTGCTTAAGCGTGAGCGAGCGTGCGGCATCTTCGGCAATCGCGGGACTTGCTGCCACCAGGCGAGCAAATGCCCCGCCCGAAACATGGTAGATCGCCACCGAATCGTTCTCGAGGATCTCGCCCAAAAGCTCGCAGCACTTGCGATAGATGTCGCGTGGGTTGAGCACGTCGAGCTCCTGCGTCACGGCAAAGATCTTGCCAAAGCTGTCGTGGCGACCCACGATCTGGCGCCTGTACGCGCGCTTGTCCTCGATCGCGTCGTGGTAGAGCTGCGTAAGGAACGTATTGCGGTTGCGAACGAGCTCATTTTGATCGCGCTCCGCCCTAATAGCTTCGCTGTTGCGCAGCTGCACATAGCCGCACACGGCACCCACCACAAAGTACGCAATAAACGGCAGCCAGTTGGACGGCTCGTAGAACAGGCCCTGGAAGGTATAGCCGTACTGAGTAAAGTAGCTCGCGGCCAAACCCACCGACGCCAGCAGCGCCGCAACCAGGCCAAAGTCCAAGCCATACAGCGTGCCGATCAGCACCACGTAGAGCAGGCGATAATCAAGCACGTTGAGCTGGGCCGATTGGGAGAACAGATGCTCCAGCACCTCGAACAGGACCCAGGCAACGCCCGTCTCCAGGCATTTGATGGGCAGCGTGTGCAGCCGGATGCGGTCGATGGCGGCGCGCAGCGGGTTGATCTTTTTGATGCATCCAGCGCCCCAGCGAGCTTGAATGGTCGAAAGGTCGCGCAGCAAGTCGTAACGCTGAAACCAGCCATAGCGCACGCGAGCGACGTCGCTGGCGGGCAGAGCATAGCCGGCAGAATCGCCATAGGCAACGGCAAGGCCGGGGAACAGCGCCTTGAGGGCGTCGCCCACCTCACCCGCCGTGTGATGGAAGGTATCGGCTACGTCGAGCGTCTCAAAGTTACCATCCCAGCTATCGAAGATACGGCGTACCAGCACCGCAAGCTCCTCGGCACACAGCAGGGGAAACGCCGCATCCTGCGCGCCCTGCAGAGCGACCGATCCGGTTGAGCACGCGTCGAACAGCGGCACCAAAAACGGGTCCTCCAGCGCGGCAGACGCGGTATACAGAAACGGTACGCGCAGGATCTTGGTTTGAACGCCCTCGCGAGCAGCGTAGTAGCGGCACAGGTCGTTGGCTGCGTGCGCGATAATGCCCTTGCCCGTTCGCCCCGCGGCATCGGCGGCACCCTCGGCGCCCGCGGGCCCCGCTACATACAGCAGTTGGACCCGGCGACCCGCGCACGCACGAAAGACCGAGCGCAACAGCTCGATATCGCCCACGGTATCGGTATGCGGGGTAAGATAATTGGATAGGTAGACCACGCAGTCGAACTCGTAGGCCTGCTCCAAGTGCTGGAGCAGCTCTTTCCACGAGGCATGGGGCGACGACTCGTCGCGGCGCGTGTCCTGCACGGCTACGACCTGCACATGGTCCCCGGGGAACGCCTTGGCACAAAAGTCATCGTCAACATATGCGGTGTTGCCAACAACCAGCACCTCCATGGCGTTCTCCTCCCCTAAAATCCACTTCGTTCATAGTCAAACATGCGTATTTTACGCTGTCAACGCGAGTTGAAACGCCTTTAAGGCTGTTTTAGAACTTTTTTAGAGGATGAGGGGACATTAAGAGTGCTAAATGAGCGCTCAATCCGGAAGTATGCGGCAAATTCTTGACATGCCGACCATACTGGATAACGGCAACGCTTCTACCTGCGGTTTCTTTACATGAAAAGGGCGATGTGTTCGAGGGTTCCGAAATTTGCCGCATACTTCCGTCGGGCATTCAGCTGCTATTTCAACAAGTCAACCAGTAAAAACTCTCCGCTCTTACGCTTACTCGTCTCCGCATGGGCCTTAATTGCATTTACAAGTTTTTCGCCGTTGCCCCAATATTCCTCAAGAAAATCTTTCTCTTTAATTTTGCCTAGCCCAAGACGCTGTTTGCAGAATTCATTAGGCTTAAGTTGCCTGTCCCTTCTGGTCGCAATTCCCCAATCCCGATAGGCACCCTCGGCGTGAATCACAAGCATCTCGATCTCCGGTCGCGTAACAAAACTCAGCACTTTAGTACCGTTCTGCCTGCGCTTTGGAAACTCAAACTTGGGAGCACCGCTATCCACAATCCGTGCGACCGCAAGTCCTTCAGCCCCAGCAGTCTCGTAGTTCATCGAGAAATAGTCGTTTGCAATTTCGGAAGCCTTGCGTTTTCGCGTGTAAGGACGATCAACAATGAGGGCATCTTTGACCACTCGGTCTCTTGGGACGATCAACAAATCGTTGTCATACAGCACCTGAATAACAGCGCCCTCCGCAGTTCCCTCACAGCTAAACAAGACAAAACAACTTGATAGAATGTCTTTTGCCTGATTACCCATTGATGTGCTCGCAAACATACTCGCGCATCGCTTGAACGTCGGGGTACTTAGGCATAGATCCCTTGATTACATTGTTGATAATCACATCGCTCTTTTTGTTCTCAATCCGATTGATACGCTCGGAATACTTGATGAGCTCCGTCTTAAACGAATCGTCGCGCACAAGAACAAAGTCATTGTCCTTGCGCCTCAGCACATCAAGAAGCTCCGAGTAATGAGTCGAAAAGAGCAAGGTTGCCCCATGTGGGTTCGTAACAGGAGAAGCAAAAAGCTCAATCACTGTGCCAACAAG
>URBP01000013.1 GCA_900546105.1 uncultured Collinsella sp. | reverse complement strand
TAACCCTGTGTCCGGCCGGAGGGACCCAAACACGGCCATGCTTCTTATGTGCAGCAAAGCTAATGCTGCTAAAATATTAAGCGCTCATGTAGTTTAAACGCACGACGATAAGGAGCACCAGTGGGTAACCACTTCCGTACCTCCGGTGCGGGCGATGATGCCCCCAAGACGCAGGCAGGCGTCCAGGGCAGTCGTTTCGCCACTCCGGATTCAGAGGGCCAGCCTGTTGCTCAGGCCCCCGCTCAGCCGGCAGATCAGGCACAGCCGGCATCCGATCCCTTTGCCTACAATCCAACCAGCGATGTCGCGCTTTCTGGCACGGCGGGTTTTGAGCCCGTTCAGGCCGTGACCGCTCGCGTGGAGCAGCCTCAGGCTGGCGCCGCCACGCCGCAGCCTACCATGGCCGGCATTCCCGACCCCTTGGCCCCTGCGACGCCGGCTCCTCAGCCTGCGCAGTCCGGTCTCTTTGCCGCTATTCCCGACCCCACTCAGCCTGCTGCCCCGGTGGTCGAGAGCGATCAGGCCGCCGAGGTCGCAAGCCTCGATAACGCGCTCAACAACCCCGATTTTACGTCGGTGTTTGCGCCTATCGATCCGCAGGCCAGCCGCAAGAAGATGGCCAAGCAGGCCGGTGTCGAGCCCGTCATCCTTATGGAGCATGTCACCAAGATCTATCCGGCACAGCCCAACAAGCCTGCACTCGACGACATCAACATCGAGATCTATCCGGGCGAGTTCGTCTTCCTGGTCGGTCACTCCGGCTCGGGTAAGACCACACTGCTGTCGACGCTCAACCGCGACGTCAAGCCGACGAGCGGCCGCATCCTGGTTGCCGGTCAGGACCTCATGAAGATCAAGAACCGCAAGGTTCCGTTCCTGCGCCGCCAGATTGGCGCCGTGTTCCAGGACTTTAAGCTTCTGCCGCAAAAGACCGCCTACGAAAACGTGGCGTTTGCCCTTCAGTGCATCGGCAAGCCCAAGGGCGTCATTCGCAGCCAGGTGCCCGAGGTGCTGCGTCTGGTCGGTCTGGCCGATCAGATGGACTCGCTGCCCGACCAGCTTTCCGGTGGCGAGCAGCAGCGCGTTGCCGTCGCCCGCGCTATGGTCAACCGTCCGCCGCTGCTGATCTGCGACGAGCCCACGGGTAACCTCGACCCGGCGATCTCGCTGGGCATCATGAAGCTGCTCGAGCGTATTAACCGCACCGGCACCACCGTGATCGTCGCCACGCACGACCGCGAGATGGTCGATAGCATGCACCGTCGCGTGATCGCCCTCGAGGGCGGCCACGTTATCCGCGACCAGGAGAGGGGAGGTTACGGCAACTATGGCACCAACTAACGTGGGCTACTCCTTCAAAGAGGCAATCAGCCACTTCTTCCGTAACTGGACTACCTCGCTCGGCGCCGTCATCACGATCTTCCTTTCGCTGTTTATCATCGGCCTGTTCATCATGGGCTCCGCGATGCTGAACTCCGTGATCGGCACCGTCGAGGATCAGGTTGTCATCAACGCGTTCATTAGTGATGACGCCGATCAGGCCGATGTTCAGGCTTTTGAGGCCGAACTTAAGACGTGGAATAACGTCAAGTCCGTGACCTATAAGGACAAGGACGACGCGCTGGCCGAGTATACGAGCAAGATGTCGGGCAACGCCGACGCCACCATGAGCGCGCTCGATGGCCAGAACCCGCTGCCGGCTTCGTTTGCGATTGAGATGGACGATCCGTCTCAGGTCGAGAGCACGGCCAAGAAGCTCAAGAAGAACGCCGATTTTCAGAAGATCGCGGACGACGGCGACGTCAACGCGAGCGTGCTGTACGGCCAGGAGGAAGTGAGCCGCCTGTTCCAGGTGACCAACTACATCCGCATCGCCGCCGTGGTGCTCGTTGGCCTTCTGACCTTTATCGCATTCATCTTCATCAACAACACGATTCGCCTGTCCATCACGGCGCGTCGTCGTGAGATTGCGATTATGCGTCTGGTCGGCGCCAGCAACGGCTTCATTCGTGGCCCGTTTATCACCGAGGGCGTACTGCAGGCCATTTTGGGCTCGCTGCTTTCCATCGGCGTTCTGGAGCTGCTGCGTAATCTGATGATTCCGCGTCTGCAGGAGAGCATCGGCTGGATGTCGTTTGCCCTGCCGATGCAGTACTACCTGGTGACCTATGCTGCGCTGATTCTGGTCGGCGTGATTATCGGTCTCTTTGGTTCTGCCATCGCCATGCGCCGCTACCTGCGCGTGTAGGCATGCCTGGAATTCATCCCTTCCAACGGGTCGTCTCTTATGGGGCGGCCCGTTTTTTGATCCCTAGGGGACGGCAGGATTGCGGATCATCGCGGCGCTGGTCTATCTATGTGATCCGTTTTCCTCTGTCCCCTAGGGATCATTTGGGTAGACTCTTGGGATGTAAACGGCAATCGATAGTTAGGAGGCGCCATGGGGCGCAATAACAAGCATAAGCGTGGAGCTCGCAATAAGCGCGGGCCGGTGCGCAACGAACGCCGTCCGAGCCTGACCGGACGCGTGCAGCTCCATGAGCATAGCGCCTACGTCGTAACCGAAAACGGCGACTACAAGGTCATGGGCCGCGGTAAGCGCGAGATCATGGATGGCGATACCGTTGCCGTGAGCATTAAGAACAGTCCACACGGTGAACGGCGCGCCGTGATCGAAGGCGTGGTTGAGCGTGCAGCCATAAGCGTGGTGGGCACGTACCAGACCGCCGGTCCGCTTGGTGTGATCGAGCCGCTCGATTCGCGTCTGAAGGCCGACTTCTTCATTCTGCCCGAGGATACCTCGGCGGATTGTCTGGGCGTCCACCCGGGTGATGCTGTTGTCGCGCGCATTTTGACCTACCCGACGCGCCTGGAATCGGGCACTGTGACGATCGAACGCCGCATTGGCGGAGATGACGCGCCCGATTTGGGCGTTCAATATGTGATGGCGCGTTACGGCTATACCGATAGCTATCCCGAGGCCGCGCTAGACGAGGCCGAGGGGCTTTCGCTCGATGTGTCCGCGGCGCTTAAGGACCCGCTCCGCCGCGATCTGCGCGACCGCTTTGTCATCACGATCGACCCGGTCGACGCGCGCGACTTTGACGATGCCATTTCGCTGGAGCGTACGCCCGAGGGTGGCTACAAGCTGGGCGTGCATATCGCCGACGTTTCACACTATGTGGCTTGGGACGGGCATATCGATCTTGAGGCTCGCCATCGTACGACATCGGTGTATCTGGCCGATCGTGTGCTTCCCATGCTGCCCGAGCGACTGTCCTGTGACCTGTGCTCGCTTCGCCCTGACGAGGACCGTCTTGCGTTTACCGTCGATATCGAGCTCGATGAGCAGGGTCGCGTGCGGCATTACGATCCGTACCCCAGCGTGATTCGCTCGCGTGTGCGTATGGACTATGACGGCGCCGAGGCGCTGCTGGTGCGTGCCGGCGCGGTTGAGTATTCGGTGCTGGAGGGTGCGGCCGAGGATGTTGCGGCTGCTGAGACCTCGCGCGAGGAAGCGCTTGAGCGCGGTCTTGCGTGCGAGGAGACCGCCCGCGGCTACAACATCGACCTCGGCGATTTCCTTGTCGCCGCCAACGAACTCGCCGAACTTCGCCGTCGTATTCGTCGTGCTCGCGGCTCAGTCGATTTTGACACGGCCGAGATTCGCGCTCTATTGGATGAGGACGGAGTACCCGTGCAGATTGTGGCGCGTGAGCGTTCGTGTGCCACGTCGCTTATCGAGGAAGCCATGCTGCTCGCCAACGAGTGCGTTGCAGAGTGGCTGGCAGACCGTGATATCGAGGCCTGCTATCGCGTGCATGAGGATCCGAGCCCCGATAGCCTGCACGGTGCCGCCGTTGCGCTGGCGCAGTTAGGCATCATCGACGATCGCCGTGCTGCCGGTATTGCCCTGGGGAGTCCCGATGAGCTGCAGGCTGCAGTCGATGCTGCCGCCGGTACGGCCAACGCACCGCTCGTCAACACGCTGCTTCTGCGCAGCATGCAGCGCGCGCTGTACAAGCCGCGCAACGAGGGCCACTTTGCGCTCGCCGCGCCGTGCTACTGTCACTTTACGAGTCCCATCCGTCGCTACCCCGATCTGGTGGTGCACCGCGTGCTCAAACTGCAGTTGGCCTATGAGCAGCTCGGCGGCAAGGACGCCTTGGTCCGTACGCCGCGGCTGATCGGCAAGGGGCGCGAGTCGCTGCCGCGCATTCTGCCGCAGATCTGCCGCGCATGCAGCGATGCCGAGCGCGCGGCAGATGCCGCCAGCCATGCGACGCAAAAGATCAAGATTGCCCAGTACTATGAGGACCGTCTGGGCGAGCGCTATGCCGGAACCGTCTCGTGGGTTAGCAGTATGGGCCTGTTCGTACGCCTGGATTTGACGCAGGTCGAGGGCCTGGTTTCAATTAAGAGCCTGGGCAACGAGTGGTTCGAGTTCGACGAGGACGCGCTTACGCTGACGGGCGCCGACACGGGGACTCGCTATGAACTGGGCCAGCGCGTGATTATCGAGGTCTCGCGCGTCAATACCACGCGTGGACACTTGGACTTTAAGCTTATCCATTAGCTAAATCCCGACTCGTGGCGGGGGAGCGGAGGGCGGCCTTTCGGGACCGCCCTTCGCATTTGAATCGTGGCTACCTTGCCGTCTGCTCGGCCGACCGCTTACCTGCTATTTGAGAGGTAAAACCTACCAAAATAAACCTGTCCCTTTTTGGCAGGTTTTCAAGAAAGCGGGGATGAGATGGCGACGGTGTACGGTTATGCGCGGGTGAGTTCGCGCGATCAGAACCTTAATCGGCAGCTGGATGCGCTGGGCGCCTATGGCGTGGGCTCGGCGAATATTTATGCCGACCATGCGAGCGGCAAGGACTTCGATCGACCGCGTTATCGCGAGCTGCTACACGTCCTGGGAGACGGGGACGTGCTGGTGGTGCTTTCTATCGACCGGCTTGGCCGTAATTACTCCGAGATTCTTGAGGAATGGCGACGCATTACCAAGGAGCTCGGGGTTGCCATTGTGGTGTTGGACATGCCATTGCTTGACACGCGCGTCAGGGCCAGCGGCGCGCCGGATGTGACCAACACCCTGATTGCCGATATTGTGCTGCAACTGCTGAGCTACGTGGCGCAGGTGGAGCGCGAGAATATCCATCGGCGCCAGGCGGAGGGAATTGCAGCGGCGCGGGCGCGAGGGGTCCGTTTCGGTCGACCTCGCAAGCCGTGCCCTCCTCAGTTTGAGCTGGTGCGCGATAGCTATGAGGCGGGCGATATAACCCGCAGCCAGGCAGCAAAGTGCCTGGGCGTGTGCGTGGGGACGTTCGATCGCTGGATGCGCGAGGCAGGGTAGAAGTTTGCGTCGCTTTGTCGCTTCCTGTTGCGATTCAAATTTTGATACGGTGACGATGTCATTTGGGGCTACACTCGCTGATATTCAAAAAAAGGAGGTTGGCCCTTGTCGCGCGTAAAACAAATAATCGGATGGACTGCGATCGTTCTGTTCGTTGTAACGCTGGCGGGCATCTGGGTGCTGACGGAGCAAAATGCGGTGGAGACGTCGTTGCTGAGCGAGTCCACCGCGCGTGTGGTAGAGGGTCAGGCTACGGGCGTTCAGGCTGTCGATGCCACGGGTGAAGCCCAGACGGAGAACGGAATGACCGGGGGCACCGATTCGGCTGCCTCGAATGTCCAGTCTGGCCGACTTGTTTCCATTCGCATGTGGGTGGGCACAAACGTCCGTCGCGTTGCCCATACCGTAGAGTTTTTCTTCGTCGGATTGTTCGCCTCGGTGGTCGTGGTTTGCTTTTCCAGGCGTCCGTGGGGCGTATGCTCCCGTTGCGTGCCCGTATTGCTCTTTTGCGCCGCCTGCTCCGTTGGCGATCAGGTACATAAGATCTTTGTTCCCGGCAGGCATTTCGACGTTATCGATTTAGGATTCGATGCTGCGGGCTATGTCACCGCCATGCTGTTGGTATTGCTGACGGCGGCGTTGGTGCGCCATGCGACTCGGCCGATCGGCGCCCATGCGAGGCGCTAGCCTTAAGACGAGACATCGCGACTGCCTATGCTTCGACATTGACTACAATAACGGCTGCAATCGCGAGTGGTCGTCGATGTGCAGTTTTCCAGACACCTGTTTTCTCTAAGAAAGGAAATCCCATGGCGGTATTGTTTGTTGAATATCCCAAGTGCTCGACCTGTAAGAAGGCCAAGGCATGGCTGGACGAACATGGGGTAGAGTATATCGACCGCGATATCGTTTTGGACAATCCCACGGCTGATGAGCTTGCGACCTGGATTGCTCGTTCGGAGCTGCCGGTGCGGCGCTTCTTTAATTCGTCGGGCATGAAATATCGAGAGCTGGGCCTGAAGGCGCGTCTGGATGCGGGCATGACGGATCGGGAGTGCTACGAGCTGCTGGCGACCGACGGCATGCTGGTCAAGCGTCCGCTGCTGGTGGGCGACGACTTTGCGATTCCCGGCTTTAGGGAAGCGGCTTGGGCCGAGGCGTTGCTGTAGCGGCTCCGGAAAGTGCGACCCGTTTTGAGTGCTCAGGGCGGGACGTGTTTTCCATCGGCGGGCTCGCTCGGCTCAATCCTCGAGCTGTGCCCATTCGTGCGGATCGTAGACCTTTACGTGCTTGTTGGGCTTGCCGCTCCAGTACTCCTCGTCCATAAAGGGCAGGTATGCCTGAATGCCGGGGCAGATAAAGGGAATCCGCTGCTGTTGCAGTCGCTCGCGCTGGCGCTGCTCCAGGCGCGCCTCGGATATGACGGTCGGCATGCCGGACAGCTCGACGAGGCTTGCCTGGATTCGCTTAAGGTCGGGGAGTCCCGCGTGCCATGACATCCGCATGATCAAAAAGGATGCACGGCGGTAGTTTGCCTGCATCACCGTGATGGCGGGGCGCAGTGTGGGATGGATTTTGTCCCGTTCGGGCCAAAGGTCAGCAGTGATCTCGAGGCCCAGGGTCTCCCATAGGTAATCAAGCTCTTCGTCCATGGCGCCTCGATATCTACGCGATCATTGATACCTCGATTGTGTTGCCTGGTGCTATCGTTTTCGCGGTAGAATCTGCCAACGGTTGACGGCTACCGCTCGCGGCGTTTGTCCTTCGTGTACAGCGGTCGGCTTCACAGGTCCTTCACGGGTTGGACTAAATTAGGCCAATTTGACTGAATTTCAAAAAAGTCAAAATTGGGGCTTGCGTCACGGCGGGACTTCCCGTATATTTCTTTCTTGCGCAAAGGCACAGCCGAGCGCAGCGATGCAGTCATTGGGATGTCGTCTAATGGCAGGACAGCGGATTCTGGTTCCGTCAATGGGGGTTCGACTCCCTCCATCCCAGCCATTGCATTTGCTACATATGGCCCGTTCGTCTAGCGGTTTAGGACGCCGCCCTCTCAAGGCGGAGATCACCAGTTCGAATCTGGTACGGGCTACCAAAATTGAACGCCCGGGCCTCGTAAGAGACCCGGGTTTTGTGTATTGACCGTATATACGGCGCCTGCCGTGTTTCGCTCAGATCGAGGAGTAGCCATGGATCTGCCCATCAGCTTGCAAGACATCACGTATGCCGAGAACTATCTGGCGCAGGGCGACCTGGCTACGGCGACGCCGCTGCTGGAGCGCCTGGTGGAGCTCGCCGAGGAGTATATCGACGCTGAGTGCAAGACGGAGGAGAAGCGCCAATACTTTAGCTTCGATAGCAAGTTTGAGCGCTTGGCCTATCGCCGCGTGGAGAAGGATCCGCGCGAGCTCGTGCAGGTCGAGGTGCCGTTTGACCGCCTGTACTCTGATATGGCGTTTGCCTACATTCGCCAGCAGGATTTTGTGAGCGCTCGTAATGCCCTGATGCAGGCTGTGCGTTGGGACCCCATGAACTGCAACTATCGCTTGGATTTGGCCGAGCTGTTCCGCGCTCTCGAGGACAAGCAGGAATGGGCATCGCTCTCGTTCTCGGTGCTGGAGCGTGCAAGCGACGGTAAGTGCGCCGCACGCGCCTATACCAACTTGGGTCAGTACTTCTTGGAGCCCGAGACCGAGAACATTTCGGCTGCCGTGGGCTGCGCGCGTCTGGCGCTGCGCCTGGCGCCCAATGATGCGCATACGACGCGCCTGCTCAACAAGATCCATACCACCTATCCGGATGCCGCCGAGGAGAGCGACGAGCACGTGATGGGCGAGCTGGCGTTGCAGGGCGTTCCGACCTCACCTTCGGCCGAGATTGCCATCTGCCTGATTATGTGCGCGACCGATGCTGCAAGCGACGGCGACAAGCAGGAGGCGACGCGCCTGACGGTGCGTGCTCGCGACTTGGTGGGCGAGGAAGCCTGCGCGGCGATTATCAAACTGGTGCGCGAGAGCGACGCCGAGCTCAACGCCGAGCGCAAGGCAAAGCGCGAGGCTGCGGGCTCAAACGCCGATGGAGCCAAGGAGGCCGGCGATGCCCAGTAAGCGCGAGCGCAAGCTCATTTCCAAGAATCGCTCGGCGCATCACGAGTACTTTATCGATGAGACGTTTGAGTGTGGCATTGAACTGAGCGGCACCGAGGTCAAGTCGATTCGCGAGCGCGCCTGCCAGATCACCGATACCTTCGCGCTGATCCGCGGCGGGGAGTGCTGGCTCGTCGGCCTGCATATCCGCCCTTATAGCCATGGTGGCGTGTGGAATCGCGATCCCGACCGTCGGCGTCGTCTGCTGCTGCACCGCAAGGAGATCGACTTTCTTGACGGCAAACTTCGCAACCGTGGTTATGCGCTGGTTCCGTTGGAGCTCTACTTTAATACCGACGGCCGCGTAAAGCTGCTGCTGGGTCTGGGTCGCGGCAAGAAGCTCTACGACAAGCGCGAGGACATGGCCAAGCGTGATGTCCAACGCGAGATCGACCGCGCCCTCAAAGAGCGCAATCGCTAGGTTTCTAGCAGGTGGATTGGTGGGACACGTCTCATCTTTCTTACTGTTCTGACACATATGTCTCAAAGGCGGCGTCCGTTATGGGTGCCGCCTTTTTTGTGGGTACATACATCCATGAGGTTCCAACCCGAGCTAGGGGAGTGATCGTTATGGACAAAACTGCGTTCTTTACCATGCCGAGTGGCCTGTACGTGGTGAGTGCCGCGACGGACGGGCTGCGTGCCGGCTGCGTTATCAACACAGCGGTGCAGGTGACATCCGAGCCGCCGCGCATCTCGATTGCCGTGAACAAGGAAAATGTCACGTCCGGCGTAATCGCATCGGCTAAGGCCTTTGCGCTGGCCGTGATCGATCAGACGGCCGACATGCTCTATATCGGCAACTTTGGCTTCCGCACCAGCAGTGGCTACGACAAGTTTGCCAAGTACGAGACCCACGAGACCGCGCTAGGCATGCCCTATGTGCCCGAGCACGCGGCGGCGCTGTTTAGCTGCCGTCTGATTGATACCGTGGATGTGGGCACGCACCTGCTCTTTATCGGCGAGGTGGAGGACGCCGAGCGCTTGAGCGGCGAGGCCCCGCTGACCTATGACTACTATCACAAGGTCTTGAAGGGCAAGACGCCGCCCAAGGCTTCGTCGTATCAAGGCTAGAAATGTTCTAAAAATACTTGCATTATATTATTGAGAATCTATACTAATAAACGAAGTACATCACCAGTCGCGTTCGAGAGGAGAACATCATGGCTGAGGAGAAGAAGACGTATAAGTTTGTGTGCACCGTTTGCGGTTACGAGGTTGAGGTCGACACGCCCGAGCTGCCCGAGGATTACGTATGTCCGGTCTGCGGCGTCGGCCCCGATGAGTTTGAGCTCGTCGAGGAGTAACTCGTAGACACACGGCGATTAGCTATACAGAGCTCTGTCCAAGGGCCCCGGTCGAATTCTCGGCCGGGGCCCTTTTGATTAATCTGACGGTTTAAAACGGCCTTACGTGTTACAGATTGAGACGTTATATCTGGACAGTCACACCATCCCAATCACATCCCCGTTAGCAGCACGATGTCGAGAACCGTTACGATGGCACCGATCCCTACGAGCAGCGCGTTGAGCGGGCGCGAGTTGGCGTATTTGCCCATAACGCGGCGTGAGCTGGTGAGCCGTATAAGCACGAAAACCGTGATCGGCAGCTGAAGCGACAGCAGTGCCTGGCTCCAGATGAGACCTTCAAAAGGATTTGGGACGACCAGACATGCCGCCACTGCGCCGGCGAAACAGGCCGCCACCCCGATCGAGGAATGTCGGTCGTGGACGTCGTATTCCTCGTCGAACATGCCCGCGGTGATTGTGCCTGCCGCCATGCCTGCCGTTACACTACTCGAGAGGCCCGCAAACAGCAGCGCCACCGCAAAGATTGTCGAGCTTGCTGGGCCCAGAATGGGGGAGAGCGTGTCCGCTGCGACGGCGAGGTCGTCTACGACAATGCCGTGCGCAAAGAAGGTCGTTGCGGCCAGGATGACCATGGCCGAGTTGATTGCCCAGCCCACGCCCATCGAAAAGAGCGTGTCGAAGAGCTCATAGCGCAGACGCTCTTCGATAACCTGCTCGCCTTGGCCTTCGAAGTGCATGGATTGGATGACCTCGGAGTGTAAAAAGAGGTTGTGGGGCATAACGACCGCACCCAGGACACTTACGATAATCGCGGCCGAGCCAGTGGGCATACTGGGCGTGATCCAGCTTGCGGCGGCTTGCGGCCAGTCGACCTTGACTAGTGCAAGCTCGGCCAAAAACGAGAGTCCTACCACGCCTACGAAGGCGATGATCCAGCGTTCGGCACGCTTGTAGGAGTTCGTCATGAGCATCGCCATCGATACTGCCACCACGATGACGCAGCCCGCACGCACGGGCAGCCCAAAGAGCATTTGAAGGGCAATCGCGCCACCCAGGACTTCGGCCATGGCGGTGGCGATGGTCGCGAGATAGGCGCTGGCGAGCACCGTGCGTCCAACGAAGCGGGGGAGGTAACGTGTCGTGGCCTCGGCAAGACAGGCGCCCGTGGCGATACCCAGGTGCGCCGCATTGTGCTGCAGCACAATGAGCATAATCGTGGACAGTGTGACGATCCACAGCAGCGCGTATCCAAACTGCGAGCCCGCGGCCATATTGGAGGCCCAGTTGCCCGGGTCGATAAAGCCGACGGTCACGAGCAGCCCGGGGCCGATATGCCGCGCAATGTCTAGGCCTCCGTGACCACCGGTGCGCCGGGAGCCAAAGTGTTGTTTGAGATGGTTGAGCATGGTGAGCTCCTGCGTGCCGTTTGTTTGACGCCGCAAAGGATACCCGTTTTAGGCTCAAAAGTTAACCAAGACTAACAAAATTATTGTATTTGAATAGGATGGTGAAAGGGAGTTGCCGAAATGTCTTGATCTGTAACAACTAGGGATGGAAATTGGGTCTAGGTGTTACAGATCAAGACAGGAAGAAATGGTCCTATGGAATATCTCGATCTGTAACAGCTGACCGCCGAAACCGGCCCTTCGTGTTACAGATTGAGACATTCGGAACCGTCTCTCGAAAACATCTCAATCTGTAACAGTTAGTCGTCGAAATTGGGTCTTCCTGTTACAGATTGAGATGTTTGAAGCGATGAGTTTGCAGGCCGAACTTGGGGCCTATGTTGTTGCCCTTGAGGTCGGCGGTGTCCACTCGTAGGGCGTGCGTTACGCGATTGTTTCGAAACGGGCGGGAAACACAACGGGCCGGCGATGCTTCTAGTATGCCTATTCAACTGACTGTCTAAATATCTAGGGGAGGATCGCGATGCAGGCAGATTCCGCTCAGCAGCAGGGCCTTTATCGCCCCGAATTCGACCACGATGCATGCGGCATCGGCGCGCTTGCCGATATCAACGGCGAGCGCCATCACCAGATTCTGGACGACGCACTGTCCATTCTGGTCAACTTGGAGCACCGCGGCGGCACCGGACTCGAGAAGAACACCGGCGACGGCGCCGGAATCCTGTTCCAGGTTCCGCATCACTTTTTCCGTAAAGAGGCCCAAAAGTGCGGCCAGATTCTGCCGGCAGAGGGCGACTATGGCGTGGCCATGCTGTTCTTCCCGCAGGACGACAAGGGCGTAGAGGATGCCCGTCGCGTGTTTGAGGAGGGCTGCGCCGA
This sequence comes from uncultured Collinsella sp., assembly GCA_900546105.1. GTDB lineage: Bacteria > Actinomycetota > Coriobacteriia > Coriobacteriales > Coriobacteriaceae > Collinsella. The sequence goes on along the minus strand of URBP01000013.1, from coordinate 20,360 downwards.
GGCCGGCGTGCCGCTGCTCTTTTGGCGCGAGGTGCCCGTCGACCCGCACGACCTGGGTGAGACGGCCCGCGCCTGCATGCCTACCATCCTGCAGGCCTTTCTGGGCCGCCCCGACGACACGCCGGCCGGCGACGCATTCGAGCGCCGTCTGTACGTGTGCCGCCGCACCATCGAGAAGAAGGCCGACGCCGAGTTTGCCCTGCGCGACAAGATTTTCTACGTCTGCTCCATGAGCTCGCGCACCATCGTGTACAAGGGCATGCTTGTGGCCACGCAGATGCGCCGTTTCTTCATCGACCTCAACGACGCCGCCGTCAAAACGGCCGTGGCGCTCGTCCACTCGCGCTACTCCACCAACACCACGCCCAGCTGGGAGCGCGCACATCCCAACCGCTTTATCATCCACAACGGCGAGATCAATACCCTCAAGGGCAACGTCAACTGGATTCGCGCCCGCGAACCCAACCTGTACAGCCCCGTGCTGCAGCACGATCTTGAGCGCGTGATGCCCATCATCAACCGCGAGGGCTCCGACTCCGCGATTCTGGACAATGTGCTTGAGTTTTTGGTCATGAACGGTCGTCCGCTCACGCGTGCCGCATCCATGCTGCTGCCCGAGCCGTGGGACCACAACGACAGCCTGAGTGAGGAGCGCCGCGCCTACGACGCTTACCAGTCCATGCTCATGGAGCCGTGGGATGGCCCGGCGGCCATTGCCTTTACCGACGGTCGCACGCTGGGTGCCGCCCTCGACCGTAACGGCCTGCGTCCCGCCCGCTACTATGTGACGCGCGACGGTCGCTTTATGCTGGCGAGCGAGGTGGGCACCATCGAGGTGAGCCCCGAGAACATCCTGACGAGCGGCTGCCTGGGACCAGGCCAGATGCTCGAGGTCGACTTTGCCCGCGGTCGCGTCATCTACAACGATGAGCTGCGCGCCCGTTACGCCAAGGAAAAGCCCTACCGTGATTGGATTGCCGAGGAGACGCTGACCGTCGACGCGCTCGATAGGCCTGCCACGGCAACGCCCGCCGAGGACGCCGAGGTGCCCGCCGCCGTGCGTATGGCCAAGCTCGGCTACCACTGGGATGACGTCGACGAGGTCGTGCGTCCCATGGCCCAGCAGGGCAAGGCACCGCTCGCTTCGATGGGCATCGATGCGCCGCTGGCCTGTCTGTCCAAGAAGACGCGCTCGTTCTTTGACTACTTCTATCAGTTGTTCGCCCAGGTCACGAACCCGCCGATCGACGCCCTGCGCGAGCATATGGTGACTTCGACCACGCTCTACCTGGGTAACCACGGCAACTTGCTCGAGGACTCCCGTACGGCCTGCCAGCTGGTGCGCCTGGAGCGCCCGCTGCTCAACGAGGAAGAGTTCGACCGCATCTGCGCCATCGACCGTGTTGGCTTTAAGACCCGTCGTTTCCGTGCCGTCTACCGCCGCGATGCCGGCGAGGGCGCGCTGCAGGCTGCGCTCAAGCAGCTTGCCGAGGACGTCGAGGCTGCGGTTCGCGACGGCGTGAACATCGTGGTATTGAGCGATCGTGCCGCGGCGGGCGAGGTGCCCGTGCCCTCGCTGCTCGCCGTGGGCTGCGTGCACAACCACCTGATCCGCGCCGGCGTGCGCACCTTTGCCGATATCGTGGTGGAGTGCGGCGATGCCGTGTCTCCGCACGACTTTGCGGCGCTGGTGGGCTACTCCGCAAGCGGCATCTATCCGTACAACGCACATGCGTGCATCCGCGATCTGGCGGCACGCGGCGATCTGGACGTGACGGCCGAGCAGGGCATCGCCAATTACAACAAGGCCGCGACGGCGGGCATCGTCTCCATCATGTCCAAGATGGGCATCTCCACGGTGCAGAGCTACCACTCCGCGCAGATCTTCGAGGCCGTGGGCTTTACGCCGGAGTTCGTCAACGCGTACTTTGCCGGCACGGTGAGCCGTGTGAGCGGTATGGGTGTCGAGGACGTTGAGCGCGAGCAAAACGAGCGCTACGACGCCGCGCTCGCTATCCTTAAGAGCCCGGCACCCGATCAGCTGCCCACGCTGGGTCTGACCAAGTGGCGCCCGCTCGGCGGCGAGGACCACCTCATCGATCCGCAGACTGTCTACCTGCTGCAGACCGCCTGCCGTGAGGACAGCTACGACACCTTTAAGGAGTACAGCGCCCGCCTGCGCCGCACCGGCCGTGCCGTGCGCCTGCGCGACCTGCTGGACTTTAATGCCAGCGGCCGCACTCCGGTGGCGCTTGACGAGGTCGAACCCGCGCTCAACATCGTCCGCCGCTTTAACACCGGTGCCATGTCGTATGGCTCCATTAGCAAAGAGGCACACGAGTGCATGGCCATCGCCATGAACCGCCTGCACGGCCGTTCCAACTCCGGCGAGGGCGGCGAGGACCCGCGTCGCGAGACCCCGCTGGCTAACGGCGACTCCAAGAACTCCGCGATCAAGCAGGTGGCAAGTGCGCGCTTTGGCGTGACGAGCCGCTACCTGTGCAGCGCCTTCGAGATTCAGATCAAGATGGCCCAGGGCGCCAAGCCCGGCGAGGGCGGTCACCTGCCCGGCAAGAAGGTCTACCCCTGGATTGCCGAGGTCCGTCAGTCCACGCCCGGCATCGGCCTGATCTCGCCTCCGCCGCACCACGACATCTACTCCATCGAGGACCTGGCAGAGCTGATCTTTGACCTTAAGAACGCCAACCCCGGCGCGCGCGTGTCGGTCAAGCTGGTCAGCGAGGCCGGCGTCGGCACCATCGCCACCGGCGTTGCCAAGGGCGCTGCCGACAAGATTTTGATCAGCGGCCACAACGGCGGCTCAGGTGCCGCTGCTCGCGATTCGATCTGGCACGCGGGTCTGCCGCTGGAGCTCGGTCTTGCCGAGGCCCAGCAGACGCTGCTGCAAAACGGCCTGCGCTCCCGCGTGGTGCTCGAGGCCGACGGCAAGCTCATGGACGGCACCGACGTCGCCGTCGCCTGCTTGCTGGGCGCCGAGGAGTTTGGCTTTGCGACCATGCCACTCATCTCCATGGGTTGCCTCATGCAGCGCGACTGCCAGCAGGACACCTGCCCGGCCGGCATCGCGACGCAAAACTGCCGCCTGCGTCACGGCTTCCGCGGTAAGCCCGAGCACGTCGAGCACTTTATGCTCTTTGTTGCCGAGCAGCTGCGCGAGGTCATGGCGAGCCTGGGCTTCCGCACCGTCGACGAGATGGTCGGCCATCCCGAGTGCTTGCGCCAGATTGAGGTCCCGGGCAACCGTAAGGCCAACCTGCTCGATCTGGCGCCCGTGCTGGCGAGCGCGACCTGTGAGTTTGGTGCCCACATCCCGGGTGCCGACGGCCGTCACTTCCTGCCGCAGATGGCTGCGGACAGCGAGCTCGACAAGACACTCGACTCCACGCTGTTTGTGCCCTACACGGCCGACGCTCGCGCGCACCTGCGCCCGATTCGCTTCCATGCCGACATCGCCAACGTTAACCGTTGCGTGGGCACCATCTTGGGCAATGCGGTGACCAAGGCGCATCCCGAGGGCCTGCCCGCCGGCTCCATCACTATCGATTGCGACGGCTCGGCTGGTCAGAGCTTTGGCGCCTTCCTGCCGCGCGGCATTACGCTCAACGTGTGCGGCGACGCCAACGACTACTTTGGCAAGGGTCTTTCGGGCGGCGAGGTGTCGGTGCGCCCCAACCCGCATGCGACCTACAAGTTCGACGAGAACATCATCGTGGGCAACGTTGCGTTCTTTGGCGCTACGAGCGGCCGCGGCTTCATTAACGGCCTGGCAGGCCAGCGCTTTGGCGTACGCAACTCCGGTGCCACGGTGGTGGTCGAGGGTTGCGGCAACCATGGCTGCGAGTACATGACGGGCGGTCTGGCGCTCATCCTGGGCGAGGTCGGGCAGAACTTCGCCGCCGGCATGACGGGTGGCGTGGCCTATGTCTTTGACCAGTACGGCACGCTCGATGCCCGTGTGAACCACGAGAGCGTTGAGCTTAAAGCCCCGACGACCGGCGAGCTGGCGCAGATTCGCGAGCTCATCCAGGAGCACGTGGACGCGACGCAGAGCCCGCGCGGCATCAAGTTGCTCTACAGCTTTGAGACGATGAGCAAGCACTTTGTGAAGGTCATTCCGACCGAGTACGAGCGCGTGCTGGCGATTGTCGCCGCCGCCGAGGCCGTCGGCAAGACGCATGCGCAGGCCGAGGAGCTGGCGTTTGACATCGTGACCGGTCGCGCGAGCGCCGCGGATGTCGCTCGCTTCGATGTTGCGGGTGGTGCTGCGGGCGCGGGTGTTACGCCTGTGGCCGCTACCGATTCTGTTGCTTCGACCAAGAAGGAGGCGTAAGTGCCATGGGTAAGCCCGGTGCTTTTCTTGATATCGATCGCGTGACCCACGAGCTGCGTCCCGTGGAGGAGCGCAGCCGCGATTTCGATCCGCTGTACGTGGAGCTCGACGACGACGCGCGTCGCGCCCAGGCGAGCCGCTGCATGATGTGCGGCGTGGCGTTTTGCCAGATGGGCGCGAGCTTTGGCAGGGCACGCCCGAGCGGCTGCCCGCTGCACAACCTGATTCCCGAGTGGAACGAGCTGGTGTACCGCGGCCGCTGGGACGAGGCTGCCGAGCGTCTGTCGCTCACCTCGCCCATGCCCGAGTTCACGAGTCGCGTGTGCCCGGCGCTGTGCGAGGCCGCATGCAACCTGGGCTCGGTCGATGGCCAGCCCACGACGATCCATGACAACGAGCGCGCGATTAGCGACCATGAGTGGGCCAACGGCGGTCCGCACCGCTTTGAGCCGGCAGGGGAGGGTGCACCCACGGTTGCCGTGGTGGGCTCCGGTCCTGCTGGTCTGGTGGCAGCATGGGAGCTTGCGCGCCGCGGTGCCCGCGTGACGGTGTTTGAGCGTGACGACCGCCCGGGCGGCCTGCTCATGTATGGCATTCCTAACATGAAGCTCGAGAAGTCCGTTGTCGAGCGTCGCGTGGCACTTATGCGCGAGCTGGGTATTGTGTTCGAGCTGAGTGCCGACGTGACGGACCCTGCGGTGGCAGCCAAGCTCGATGGCTTTGACGCTGTCGTGGTGGCTGCTGGTGCCCGTGCCCCGCGCGGGCTTTCGGCTGCGAACATCGATGCGCCCGGCGTGGTGTATGCCGTGGACTACCTGACGGCTTCGACCGTCTCGGTGCTCGATGGCGGCGAGCCCGCAGTGAACGCGTGCGGCCTGGACGTTGTGGTCATTGGCGGTGGCGATACGGGCAACGACTGCGTGGGTACCGCCGTGCGCCAGGGTGCGCGCAGCGTGCGTCAGTTTGAGTTCTTGCCGGCTGCGCCCGATAAGCGCGCGGCGAGCAACCCCTGGCCGCAGTGGCCCAACGTTAAGAAGACCGACTACGGCCAGCAGGAGGCTATCGCTGCGATGGGTGGTGAGATGCGTGCCTGGGGCGTGGATACGCTCGAGGTGCTGCTGGACAAGAAGGGTGCGGCTGCGGGTCTGCGCGTGGTCGATCTGGACTGGTCGGCGGGAAAGCCCGAGCGCATCGCGGGCTCCGAGCACGAGGTGCCGGCCCAGCTGGTGCTCATCGCCTGCGGCTTTACGGGTCCCGAGCACGGTGTGTTCAACGCCGTTGGCGTGCCCGTTGCCACTGCTGGCCGTCCGCTGCCCGTGATGGCCGCCGAGGGCTCGCATCTTGCGGCGCGTGTCGACGGCGTCGCCGCGGATGCCGCGCCGGTGTTTGTCGCTGGCGACGCCCGCAACGGCAGCTCGCTCGTGGTGAGTGCCATGGCCGATGCTCTGGCCTGCGCTGCCGAAGTCGCCGACGCGCTGGCGCTGTAAAGTAGTCATTTAAGAACGTCCCCAACGACTAGTCATTATTTGTCTAGTCGTTGGGGACACTCTTTGCGAGCGATTTGCTCGTTTGTCGACGTACGGGTGTTCATTTGTCGACTTCTTGGGCTGTGGCCACCTGTTGTTTCTGTGGTGGCTGCGGGCATCTGGCTCAAAAGGGCGGGCTGGCTGTCTATGTCTACCTGCGGTTTCTTTGCGGTGCGCTCATTCGGTCAAGTGCCCTGTCAAGTGTTCGGTTAGCATCTGGTTTGCAGTCGAAGGCCTATTTTGCCCGCGCTTGCCTCGGTTGCCCGCCCTCCTCGTAAGCTCAAATTGAGGTTCATCAGTTTGAGGAGGATGCCATGACTGACCACGCTTTAGATCGAGTGCAGCTGTCCGAAGCCGTCGGCAACGATATTGCCGACATGGCCCATTTTTGGATGCTGCGGAAGTTTCAATTCCTGGAGCCGGCGCGCGAGCAGTTCGAGATTATCGTCGATCCGTGGCTCAGCTATTGCGAGGAACCTTCTCAAAACGAAATCATGGCCTACAACATGGCGTTTACCGATTGGCTGCTGTTTGAGCGCCCCTATCGCCATGGCAAGACGCTGCTCGAGCTATATGTGGATGAGCCGCCAGCGTCAATTTCTCCTGCCTCGCTTGGGCGACTTAAGCAGGTGCGCGACACGCAGTACTTCTCTCGCTTTGGCATTTTGGACAAGGATCCTGCGTCCGGCATGGTCGCGCTGCAGGACACACGCACCGATCATCGCTTTGATGTCTACGACCCGCATATCGTGCAAAAGGAGCATTGGAATGACGGCGCGATTGCGGTGCGCCTCGCCTGCGTCGACGATGTTTGGCTTACGGCGGGACAGCTCTACCTGTATGACATCGCGCGCCTGAACGACACGGCGGTCGACGGGCCGGGCGCGGTGCATCCGGAAGACCTAGATGATGGTTTCGATACCTCGTGTATCAGCTTTTTTCTGAGGCTGGTCCGCGACATCATGGGCGCCCAGGGGCGGTACGTGAAGTCGCTCAATATTTACGAGCAGGAATGGGAGTAGGGGATGGGCAGTTGTCGCCTGCCTTGCCTTCTGTCTTTATGTCTCGATCTGTAACGTTTGGCGGCCGCTTGTGCCCGTAACTGTTACAGATCAAGACATTTGTCAGCGGAGGCAACGGTGCCGATGGTCCATTTGTCCGATGTGGTGGTGATGAAAGTGTCTAATACCGTTTTCAAACACAAGCATGCAACACGTAACACCTTGGCACGGAATAGGATGCTTACCAGGCTCACGGAGGCGGCTGAACAAGGCGTACTGCTTGTGACACACGACAATGCCGAGCTCATGTGGCTGCGGCGTCATGTGGGAACCGATGATATCGCGGAGCCCGAGCCATATTTGTTCTGTTTTCAACATGATTGGGATGCGTTGACGCCGGCGGAGCGAGCGCTGCGTACCGTCAAAGGGCTTGCGGAGTTTCATCCCGATTGGGCGTTTTGGGGTTATGACGCGGCGCTTTTGTGGGGTCTGGAGGTGCCGAATGATCTGCTCGGGCCGCGATTTCTTGTTAAGACAGGTTGCTCGGTGCCGCTGAGTGCAGGATGCCGGCTGTTGCGTCCGCAGGCGGCTGGTGCGCTTGAACAAGTCAACGGCGTGCAGGTGACGCCGTTTTGGCACACGGTAGAGGATTGCCTGCTGCACGCGCCGTTTTCGTATGGCCTGGCGATTGCCGATTCTGCGTTGCGAGCAAAGGGCGTATCGCGCGATGACCTGTGCGAGTGCCTCCGCTCCGATTGCGAGGGCAAGCGAGGGTATCGCAGGGCGCAGGTGATCGCGTCGTATGCGGACGGGCTGTCTGAGAATGGCGGCGAGTCTCGTTTTCGGGCATTCTTTATTGCATACGGTTTTCCGGTGCCAGAGTTGCAGGTGGAGTTTCGCGATCCGCTCGATTCGAGCCAGGTGTTTCGGGTTGATTATTTCTGGAGGCTCGAGGACGGGACATGTGTCATCGGCGAGCTCGACGGGAAGGGAAAGTATACCCTGCAGGATGGTGGGAATCGGGAGTCGGTTGACCCATTCGTGGCAGAACGTCAGCGAGAGTCTCATCTGACGATGCTCGGGCACAAGGTGCTTCGGTTTACGTTTAACGAACTCAAAGACCCGGGGAAGCTTGTCGAGAAAATGAGGCTGGCGGGTATTCCTCGGCAGGCTGAATTGGCTGAGGAATGGAGACGCCAGTGGTATGGGCGCTGAGAGGTTTTGTCTCGATCTGTAACGTTTAGAAGTTGTTTGAGTTCGTAATTGTTACAGATCGAGACAAACCGGTGAAACGTCGACCGAATGTCTCGATCTGTAACATCAAGGGGCCCAATAACCCTGTACCTGTTACAGATCGAGACATTCCCCTGATGTTGCTGGGGTGGGGCTGCAACGTATTCCGTCCCCCACATCCCCTCTTCCCTCCGTTAACCGATATGTCCGCAGCAATCCTGCCGCGCTGGATAATAATGAACAGATGTTCAAGTTTTCTGAGGGGGAGGAGCTCGATATGGCGTCTGCCGATCGTTCTACGTTGTTTATCAATGCGACTGTTCTGGATGGTTCGGAACATATGGAGCCGCAGCCCGACATGGCCGTGGCCGTTGAGCGCGGTCTCATCACGTGGATGGGGCCGAGTGCTGTGGCACAGGCGCCTGCAGGTGCCGAGGTTATCGACCTGGCAGGGGCGTATCTCATGCCGGGCCTCATCAATATGCATGTGCATCTGTGCGGTTCGGGCAAGCCGGTTTCGGCGGGCGATGCAGGCGCGCTGATGAAGAAGCTCGATAATCCCGTGGGCCGCGCCATCGTGCGCCACATTCTTAAAGGCAGCGCCCAGCAGCAGCTGGCAAGTGGCGTGACCACGGTGCGCGGCGCGGGCGATCCGCTGTTTGCCGATCTTGCCGTGCGCGATGCTATCGATGCTGGCAAGTATCAAGGTCCTCGCCTGGTGGCGCCGGGAACGGGTGTCACGGTGCCGGGCGGCCATGGTGCAGGCTTGTTCGCCCAGGTGGCAAACAGTCCCGCCGAGGCAGCCGAACAGGTGCGCGACCTGTATGCGCGCGGTGCCGATGTCATTAAACTGTTCGTAACGGGCGGCGTGTTCGACGCGACCGAGGTGGGTGAGCCAGGCGTGCTGCGTATGCCGGTGGAGGTTGCCGCGGCGGCGTGCAGGGCTGCCCACGACGTGGGACTGCCGGTCATGGCTCATGTCGAGAGCACCGAGGGCGTGAAGGCCGCGCTTGAGGCCGGTGTTGACACGATTGAGCACGGCGCTCCGTTGACGCCCGAGATCTTGGAACTGTACCGCGGCGCCGCGGGCACGCAGCTTGAGGGGCGTGCGCCCAGCGTTACCTGCACTATCAGCCCCGCGCTGCCGTTTGTGCTGCTCGATCCGGAAAAGACCCATTCGACCGATACGCAAAAGAAGAACGGCGATATCGTGTGCTCGGGCATTATCGAGAGCGCTCGTGCCGCACTGGAAGCTGGCGTTAAGGTGGGCCTTGGCACAGATTCGAGCTGCCCGTTCGTGACCCAGTACGACATGTGGCGCGAGGTGGCCTATTTTGCCAAGTATGTCGGCGTGAGCAACGCCTTCGCGCTGCATACGGCCACGCAGGTCAATGCCGGGCTGCTGGGGCTGGACGGCGAGACCGGCGCAATCGAGTGCGGTAAGGCCGCCGATATCCTGGTGACGCGCGAGAACCCGCTCGATGACCCGTGCGCTCTTCGTGAGCCGATGTATGTGATGTGCCGTGGCGATCTGGTGCGCAAGCTCAAGGTCAAGCGTATCCCCGAGGTTGACGCGGAGCTCGACGCGATTATGGCCATGCCTGCCGAGGCGTTGGCCGAGGAGCTTGCCCGCGACGGTGTGGCGTAGACGAGTCAAAGGGACAGCTCCGTTGCCGCATACAAAAAGCCGAGGTCTCAACACGAGGCCTCGGCTTTTTTATCGAACAAATACTTAAGATTTGGGACAAACAAACCTGATTAATTTGTCCCGTGTGCGGGCGCTAGGAGCGGGTTTCCATCTTGGCGTGACACTTGGGGCAGGTGACGCGGATTTTGCCCTTGCCCTTGGGGACGGAGAGCATCTGGCCACAGTTGGGGCACTTGAGGTATGCCGTGGTCTTACGGCCCTTCCACATCTTCTTGGCCGTGCGTTTGGCGCGCTCAAAGTCTTCCTTGCTCGTTCCGGCTGCGCGCGAGGCGTTGGCCGCCGCAGCGCCGCCGCCCAAACTGGCGACGAATTTGCCCAAGCCGGGGACGTTCGCGGTCGCGGCGACAAAGGCCTCGTTCTCCTTGCGACGTGCATCGATATTTTTGGACAGGCCGCGCAGCACGCCGATCACGATCACGGCGATGGCGATCCAGCTGAGCCACTGGATACGGGCCATCGATCCGATCATCGCGATGACGATTCCAGCAAAGCCCATCACGATGGTGAGCTCATCGGCACCATTGCGACCCTTCATAAAGTCATTCATGCAAATTGCCTTTCGTTCGATATGCTGCTCGCCTTTATACCCGATTTAGAGCAAGGGGGACAGGTTAATCTGCACCAAGGTGGTGCAAACGTACCTATCCCCGATACACCAAGATGGTGCAAAGAAGTCTGTCCCCAATGCCCCAATTACTTGGAGAGCTTGTCGACGACGCGCTCGATCTCGGCGAGCTTGGCGGCCTTGAGGTCTTCGTCGCCCGATTCGATTGCCGAAGTCACGCAGCCCTCGATATGTGCCTTGAGTACGTCGGCATTAATGCGCGCAAGGAGCGCCTGTGTGGCCATGAGCTGCGTGGAAATATCGACGCAGTAGCGGTCCTCCTCGACCATCCGCAGGATGCCGTCGATCTGACCGCGTGCCGTCTTGAGCATGCGGGTCACCGATTTGTGGTCTGCCATCATGGCGAGTCCTCGTTTCTGGTCGGGGTGCGCGTGGGTCGTTACGCGGCGGTTACGGACAGGGCGTGGAACTTCTCGCCGGCGCCCTCGACAGCGGCGGCGAGCTGCTCAGCGGTCACGGTATCGGCGCACTCCACCTGGACAGTCTGGGTCTCGTGATCGGCGTCGGCATCGGTCACGCCGGCAACGTTGAGCAGTGCCGTCTCGACGGTGGCGTCGCAGTGGCCGCACATAAGGCCGGAAGTCTTGATTGTGTAACGCATGGGTATTCCTCTCTGTTATGTCGGCTTTCCCAGGCACCCGACCTTGACCTTCAAGCCGTCGCTCGCGTACCAAAGTACGCGTCGCTCCTCTTTCAGGTCAATCTCGGGCACCTGGAAAACCCGTTCTAAATGGACTTAATGGTGAGCCTATTTTGCCACTTTCGGCTTAAAGGTTCGCAGGCGTAGAGCGTTGCTTACGACGCATACGCTCGACAGGCTCATGGCCGCAGCGCCAAACATCGGCGAGAGCTGCCATCCGGTGAGCGGGAAGAACACGCCCGCCGCCAGCGGAATGCCGATGCCGTTGTAGAACAGCGCCCAGAACAGGTCCTGCTTGATGTTGCGGATCGTGGCGCGCGAAAGCTCGATGGCGCGGGCGACGTCCATGAGGTCGCTGCGCATGAGTACCACGTCGGCGCCCTCCTTGGCGATGTCGGCGCCGGTGCCAATGGCAAGGCCCACGTCGGCGCGCGCCAGGGCGGGGGAGTCGTTGATGCCGTCGCCCACCATGGCGACCTTGCCGCCCGCATCTTGCAGTTCGCGCACGTGGCGTTCCTTGTCGGCGGGCAGGACGTCGGCGATGACCTGTTCGCTGCTCAGCCCCACGCGGCGGGCGATGGCCTCGGCCGTCACGCGGTTGTCGCCGGTGAGCATGCGCACGTCGACGCCGAGCTTGCGGAGCGCGGCGATGGCCTCGGCACTCGTTTCTTTGACCTCGTCAGCCACGGCGATGGTACCAACGAGCTCGCCGTTCTTGGCAAAGAACAGCGGCGTCTTGCCCTCGGCAGCGAACTGCTCGGCAAGACCGGCGGGCACCTCCGCGCCCAGCTCGTTCATCAGACGCACGTTGCCGGCCGCGATGATATTCTGCCCCTCGCGTGCCGTAACGCCACGACCGGGCACGGCAGCAAAGTCCTCGACCATGCGCGCGACGATTCCGCGCGACTCGCACTCGGCCATAATCGCCTCGGCCAGCGGGTGCTCGCTCGAGCGCTCCAACGCGGCGGCCAGCTTGAGCAGCGCCTTTTCGCTCATGGCGGGCGATCCGTCAGCGCGCGTGGCTACCACGATATCGGTCACGGCAGGCTTGCCGCGAGTGACCGTTCCCGTCTTATCGAGCACCACGGTGCCCACGCTGCGCAGATTCTCCAGCGCCTCGGCGCTCTTGAACAGAATGCCCATCTCGGCGCCCTTGCCGGTGCCGACCATAATGGCGACGGGCGTGGCCAGGCCCAGCGCGCACGGGCAGCTGATCACCAGCACGGCCACGGCGGAGGTGAGCGCCTCGTTTATGCTGCCAGTCAGTGCCATCCACACCGCAAAGGTCACGGCCGAAATCACGAACACCACGGGCACGAACACGCCGGCGACCTTGTCGGCCATGCGGGCGATGGGCGCCTTGGTAGCGTTGGCGTCCTCGACGAGCTGGATAATCTTGGCGAGCGACGTATCGGCGCCCACACGCGTGGCGCGGAAGGTAAACGAGCCCGTGCGGTTGACCGTGGCCGCGTTGACAGTGTCGCCGGCGGTCTTCTCCACGGGGATGGACTCGCCGGTCAGCGCACTCTCGTCCACGGCCGAGCTGCCCTCGAGCACCACGCCGTCAACGGGGATGGACTCGCCGGGACGCACACGCAGCACCTGGCCGGGAAGGATGCTGTCGACGTCGACGGTGGTTTCGGTGCCGTCATCGGCAACGACGGTCGCGGTCTTGGGCGCCAAGTCGATGAGCGCCTCGATGGCGCCGCCGGTCTTGGATTTGCTGCGTGTCTCGAGATATTTGCCCGCGGTGACGAGCGACAGGATTGTGCCGGCGCTCTCAAAATACAGGTTGTCCATGCCCGTCATCATGGCCTCGTGGACCTGGCCCGCGGCTAGCTGGTCGGCCATGATGAACATGGCGTAGAGCGACCAGGCGATGGAAGCAGTGGCGCCCACGGCAATAAGGGCGTCCATGGTAGGCGCGCCGTGCGTAAGCGATTTAAACCCGTTGATAAAGTATGCGTCGTTGACGTAGACGATGGGAATGAGCAGGACGAGCTCGGTGAGCGCGAGCGTCATGCTGTGGGTGTGGTCGGTGAAGACGCCGGGCAGTGGCCAACCGAGCATGTGCCCCATGCCTATGTAGAACAGTGGGATGAGGAATACGATCGAGACGATGAGGCGGGTGCGCATGGCAGAGGCGGCGGCCTCCAACTTTTTGGTCGGCGACTCCATATGGGCGGCGCCGGACCTGGCTTGCGCGTTGCCGTTTGAGTTGGCGGCATCGGTGCCCGTGCTAACGGGCGAGGCCGAATAACCCGCGCGATCGACGGCGGTACAGATGTCGTCGGGGGAGACCTGCGCGGGGTCGTAGTCGACCAGCATGGAGCCGGCGAGCAGGTTGACCGCGACGCTTTGGACGCCGTCGAGCTTGCTCACGGCACGGTCCACGTGCGCCTGGCAGGCGGCGCACGTCATGCCGCCCACATCGAACTTATCTTGAGCCATGGCTTCTCCTTTCTGTGACGTAGTGTCGGAAATGTTAACCATCCGATACTATACACCCATACCCCCTGGGGGTGTCCAGTGGAGATTGAAATGTATGACATTCTGGTATTGGTCGAGGTGATAGCCAGGTCGGCGGACCGTAGCCGGTCTAATGTCTCAATCTGTAACAACTAGACCCGTTTTTGTCGAGTAACTGTTACAGATCGAGACATTACATCGAGCCACAACTTAACGTCTCAACCTGTAACGCCTAAGGACCGTTTTTCCTGCTAGATATTACAGATCGAGACAAACCGTCCGCGGTCAACTCAAATGTCTTGATTTGTAACATCTAGAGAGGTTTTTGACCCCCTACTGTTACAGATCAAGACAATTGACGGGGAGGGGTCCCGTTGCGGCAAGACGCCCGCTGCCTAGATGCAGAATCCGGGGATCACACAGGTTAGCTTGTTTGGCTTTTCCGCAGGCGTTGCGTACGTAAAGACGTCGCCGTCGTGCCCCACGCGGTTCATATAGAGTGTGCCTTCGCTCTCCGATGTGTCGGGACTCGCCGTTCGTTCCCACCAACAGGTGTCCTTGCCCTTCCACTGGCGAACCAACGTCTCGTTCGTGGTATACGGACTTACCTTGAGCTCGCGGAAGAGTTGGTACTCTTTGCCCTCGCCGTTATAGATGTCGGCCAGGTAGTGAAAGCCCTCGGCAAACGAATCGGGCGGTTGCGTACCGCACAGCTCGACCATGGCGGGCAGCCAAAGAGTTGCGGGCAGCTCGCTCAGACATGATGCGCTTCTGGCGGCGCCAACGTTATTCGAGATCTTTTTGACAGATTTGATGAGTGCGCGCAACTCGTTGGGCAGCAGCTTAAGGCCGTCGCCGTCTAGCCATTCCCGCAGCTCGCAATCTGCCCAGCCGGCGTTCAACGGTTGGGCCGCGGCGTCGCGTTCGGCAATGCCGGCATCGAACATAAACGTCAGTCCAGCCTTGCCCGTCCCGTCCAGAAGCTCATCGTGGCGGATGCCCACAAGCTGCGCGCCAACCTGCAGCCCGTTGGTGAGCGTGACACGCTTGGTACACGGATAGGGGATATGCCCATCGGCATCGAGCAGGTGATAGCGCTTGGCAATCCCGCGTGCCTCGCTACGGGTCTCGGCGGCCTTAATCTTGAGCGAAATCTCCTGCAGCTGATCCCAAGTGTAGTCGTCAAGCGAACCGCGGATGCCGTCCAGGTAGTCGGGGATGCCAAAGCCATGGGTCGCCGCCCCGATAACGCCGAGCCCCGCAACGGCTGCAACGACGCCACCGATAATAAAGCGGCGGCGGGTCATGGCATCGTGCCGGGCCTGCTCCAGGATCTCTCTCGCGCGCTCGCCGGCGACGTCGACCTTAAGGTGTGTACCGGCGTCGATGTCGATTGCGGCGTCACTGCCCGCGCCCTCACAGCCCTCAGATTCTGCAGCGGGGAGGTATGCAGAGAGCGCCTCGAGCATCTGCTGCTCGGTGGGACGATCGCACTGCTCGACTGAGAGACCCTTCATGATGATTTGGACGAGCGCTTCATCGCCCTCGCAGCGCGGCTCGAGCGGTGCCGGCTTGGTCTTGGTCTTTACGAGATAGAACGAGCCGGTTGCAGCGGCGTCCGTCGACTCAAAGTCAAACGGTTTGCGACCGCTGTAGAGCTGGTACAGAATGCTCGAAAGCGCATAGACGTCGATTGCCGGCGAGCGGCGAAGGGCCGCGATGCCTTCGATATCCTGCGTGAGCATCTCGGGCGCGGCGTATGCGGGCGTGGCAAAGCGCCAGATGTCGGCGCGCCGGGTGATCGTGTCGTCGCCGAGAGCCATGGTCGCGGAGCCCATGTCGATGAGGCAGGGGTCAAAGGAACAATCAGCAATCTGCTGCTCGAGCGTTCGGCTGGTGGTGCGGAACATGATATTGGCAGGCGACAGGTCGCGATGGACGACCGGATTCACGAGCCCCTGGGTCATCAAGAGCGCACGAAGCACGGCGTTTCCGACGGCGGCGACCATCTGGGTGGTCAGCCCGCCCGAGGCGTCGTGCGGAAGCAGGGGCAGCGCCTGCTTGAGCGAGGTGCCCTCGACCCACTCCATGAGGATGAGCGGGTTATCCTCGCACAATCCGTAGCCATAGACGCGCGGAAATCCGCGCAGGTGCGAGACGGTACACAGATGACGGTACTCCTCGAACAGCGCGGCGGTGTTGGCCAGGTGAGCGGCCGATTGCTCGGCGGAGCGGTCGGGGGCTTGGCCGGAAAGGACGGCGTTGTCCTTGAGTAGCTTGACGGCAAAGACCTCGCCGCTCGTGTTGGTCGCGCGCAGCACGTGCCCGATGTTGCCGTTGTCGCGGTAGGCCGTCTGGAGAATAAGCGTCATAAACCGACGCTTGGCGTCGTCCTCGGCGCTGGGGTCGACCGCCACGGCGGTATCGAACGTATCGAGACGGATGAGTTTGTCGCCATAGGCGCTATCGGTAGTATCCATGGCGTTCCTTTGTCTGGCATGGGTTGCCGCGCATATACGTGAGCAGTGCGGATATCGGTAAAATACCATGATAGCCGCACTGCTCACGTATACCGCTGAGTATTGTCGTTTACGACGCAGAAGGTAGAAGACGAAAGACGGACGGCGACCGTCTTTCGATCGCCGTCCGCGCTAGTCCACGATGACAAGGAATGTCGTGTAGAGACCCAGATGGAGCCTGTCGCTGTTTTCGATTTCCACCGGGGGATAGACTTTGCCGGGCTCTCGTTGGTCGCGGGGCGGCTCAATCACAATATCGCCGTCGCCCGCGCCCGATTCGAGCACTGTGCCGTTGGTCGACCCAAGGCCCTGGGCGTACCAGTGCCCACCCTCGAGCCAAATGCGGAGATGCTCACGCGATGCATCAGCGCCTACATCGGTGATGCTGGGCGAGGTTTTGGGCAAGGACCCAATTACCGTGCCGCGCGGATCACGCGTAAGGGGGTGGATCTGCATGTCAACGCTGTTTCCGGCGTGCGTCCTAAGCAAGCCGAGGTTGGGGGCGACGGTGCGCGGCTGATCCAAGCTGCTCAAAAAACTACGGCCGACGGTGGTCTCGGTGGTGCCAAAATGCCCGCCAGTTTTGCTATCGCAAAAGCGCTCAACGGTCGTCACGCCCTGAACGGGATCGGCGAGCGCCCCCGTTGCCACAAAGAGCATAAGGTAAAGCGTGCTTTTCTCGCGCACGGCATTGCCGTCAAAGTTGTCGATGCGATTGAGGGCATTTGCATATAGGCGGCTGTCCAGCTTGTAGCTGGCGAGAGCCGACATCATTTCGTTGGCGGCCGGACCGCGATAGTGCTCGGCGATTGCCCGAGAGGCGGACTCGCCGCCGCCGAGCTTGCTGCAGATTGCCGAGGAAAGGTTGAGCGTGGTGACGGTAAAGTCGCTGTAGATGGAGGGCGCGCACTGGTCAGGCTTGCGATGGACGATGTAACGGGTGAGATACGAGCGGTTGGAAGAGCATTTCTCGAGCAGGGTACTGCCGAGATAAGAGTTTCCATTGATGGGCATTCGGGCGATCTCGAGATGTTTAAGACCGCCGAACGAGCGAATATCGTTATAGAGGACCGAGCAAGGCGTCTCTGCTGCCACGGATACCTCCTTTGATTGCTTCCTAGCCAATATGGCGATAGGAATTAATGGCCCCCGGTGGGCGACGTATTAAATGGCTGCGCAATATATAGCGTAACCAAAGCAACATTATAGGCCACATGTTCGAAATTGCAGGAAGCCTGAGAGATTTGGTTTGGACTGGACGGAAATCCCCCTCTGTCTTGATCTATAACAATTGGGGCCGGTTTTGCTCCGTAACTGTTACAGATTGAGACGTTTGTGAACCGTGCCGACCGTTTGTCTCGATCTGTAACACCTAGACGAAGATTCGGCCTGTAGATGTTACAGATCGAGATGTTAGCCAAGGGGCTGACTGAATGTCTCGATCCGTAACATGTAGACCCGGTTTTGCTCCGTAACTGTTACAGATTGAGACAATCGGCCAGGCCCACCTCGTCCGCCTCGTCATCTGTGGTTTACGTGGGGGCATACGGAGTACGGGTATACTAACCCGCGGCGAATCTGCTCCATCGCTTAGAGCTGCTGCGTCTGGACGGCGCGTGATAGGGCTGCCAAAGCGATCGCCAGCGTGCTGAGCAACGTCCTCTCTGTGCGCACCCGTTTTTGTATGTATTAGCGCACTACCAAGCACGCCCGCACGGCCGCATGCCGTGCCCATTGCGCGTGCAGATAAGGAACAACAACATATGCGTAATTCTGTATCTGACGTCACCGACGCCGAGATTCTGGACGAGACCCGCGAGGCCATGACCCAGGTTGCCTTCGATGCCGCCGATGAGGCCAATGCTGCCCAGGCCGTCGAGTCCGCTACCGAGAGCCTGCCCGCCTTTGACGAGCTGGGGCTTTCCGACGAGATACTCCGTGCTATCGAGAGCCTGGGCTACACGGCGCCGACGCCTGTTCAGGCCGGTTCGATTCCTGTGGTGCTCGAAGGCCGCGACTTGCTTGCCGCCGCCCAGACCGGCACCGGCAAGACGGCCGCCTTTTTGCTGCCGACCATGAACAATCTGGAGCACATCGCTCCGCCCAAGCCCGTGCGCGAGCGTGGCGGCCGCAACCGCCGCCGCGGTGCCAAGAAGCCCGAGGGCAACGGCCGCGGCCCCGTGATGCTCGTCATCACCCCTACGCGCGAGCTTGCCCAGCAGATCGATGAGGTCGCCGGCAAGATTGCCGACGTCACTGGTCATGTTGCCGTGACCGTCGTGGGCGGCGTGAGCTACAAGCCGCAAACCGCTGCCCTCAAGTACGGCTGCGACATCCTGGTCGCCACGCCGGGCCGTCTGGTCGATCTGATCGAGCAGGGTGCCTGCCACCTGGACGAGGTCAAGGTGCTGGTGCTCGACGAGGCCGATCGCATGCTCGACATGGGCTTTTTGCCCGCCGTCCGCCGCATTGTGCGCGAGACGCCGGCCGAGCGCCAGACGCTGCTGTTCTCGGCGACCCTCGACGAGGAGGCCGTGGGCGAGATCACCGACCTGGTGAGCGACCCGGCTCGCGTGGAGATTGCGCCCGCCACGTCGACCGCCGACACCGTCGATCAGTTTGTGTTCCCGGTGTCCATCGAGGCCAAGAACAACCTGCTGCCCGAGTTCCTCAAGAAGGAGGGTCCGGAGCGTACGATCGTCTTTATGCGCACCAAGCACCGTGCCGACAGCTGCTGCCGCCGTCTGGAGCGCAAGGGCATTAAGGCCGCCGCGATTCACGGTAACCGCAGCCAGGCCCAGCGCGAGCGTGCCCTTTCGGCCTTCCGCGACGGTACCGTCGACGTGTTGGTGGCAACCGACGTGCTCGCCCGCGGCATCGACATCAGCGACGTGCGCTACGTCGTGAACTTTGACGTGCCGGCCGAGCCGACCGACTACATCCACCGTATTGGCCGTACGGGCCGCGCCGGCGAGCTGGGCTGGGCCATCACGTTTGTGACCGAGCAGGACGTGGACGAGTTCTACGAGATCGAGAAGCTCATGGACAAGACCGCCGACATCTACGAGGCCGGCGACCTGCACGTGGGCCCCAACCCGCCCGCCGTCGACCCCGAGCGCGATCCTGCGGCCTTTAAGGTGAAGAAGAAGACCAAGCGCGGCAAGTCCAAGAGCAAGAAGAAGCTTGAGCAGGCACGTCGCGACGGCAAGCGCAACGGCGATGACTACGGCGATGTGGCCGGTCGTTCCAACCGCGGTCGCGACGAGCGTCCGAGCCGTCCCAAGCGCGGCGGCAAGACCCGCGTGCGCGAGGGCGTTCAGGCTCGCGTGGACGAGGCCGTGGAGAGCGTGGCCCGCGAGGTGGCTGCCGAGGAGCGCGACGGTACCGGTGCCGTCGAGCAGGCCCCGCGCGGCAATCGTGCCGAGCGCCGTGCCAAGCAGTTCCAGGGCGAGGCGCATCGCCGTCGCCGCGAGGACGAGGATCGCGGCGGTCGTCGCCGTGTCGAGCGCGAGGACGAGGGCCGTGGCTCGCGTGGCGGCAAGCGTGGCTCGGGCGATCGTCGTCGTTCCGGTCGCAATGACGAGCGCGGTGGCCGTGACGAGCGTCGCGGCGGCGAGGGTCGCGGTGAGCGTGGCACCCGCAGCGGTGAGTCCCGCGGCGGCAAGCGCTTTGAAGAGCGCGGCAGTCGTGGCGGCGAGCGTCGCGAGGGTGCTCGCGGTAATGGCGGGCGCAGCGGCGCCGGTCGTTCGAATGAGTCGCGCGATCGTCGCGACCCGCGTGCCAGCCGCGATCGTCGCGATGATTGGCGCAACTACGACGATACCCGCGAAGAGCGTCGCGGCGGCTACCGTGGCGGCCGCGGTGGCAACCAGGCCGGTTCCCGTGGCGGCCGTGCCGGCGGTCGCGATAACCGTGGCAGCTATGGCAACAGCCGCGGCGGCAAGCACGGTGGCAGCTCCCGTCGCCCCGGCGACGGCGGCGGCAAGCGCAAATAACATACGCATCGCGCGGTAAGGCGAGATGAGTTTGGGCCCCGAGCAGACTATGCTCGGGGCCCTTTTTGGTGCAAAGAGGTCAGGCTAATCTGCGCCAACGTCTTGAAGTTGCGGTGGAATACGGACTGTTTTGGCCTTTTGAGCGGCTTTTCAGTCCCTATTTCACCGCAACTTATGATTGGTGCAAACAAACTTGTCCCCAATGCACCAGAGTGAGGAGTGTCCCCGAGTGCCGGCGGGAAAGGAACGTCCCCAAGTGCCGCCTAAATACCGTTTATCGAAGAAAAAATACC
>URBP01000012.1 GCA_900546105.1 uncultured Collinsella sp. | reverse complement strand
CTTCTGCTCCTCTTTATCGTTGGAGCAGCTTCCACGAGTATTTCTCTCATCCCGAGATTTGCGATTGTGACGGTGTCCTCGATCTGTTTGGGGGTACGGAGGCGTTTTATCTTGCGAGCACCGACGGCAAACCTAATTCCTATTTTATGCCCGAAGGTAAGCATATTTCCGATATGGATGCGCTAGAAGTTGCCCAGGCTCTTTTGGATCCGCATGAGCCTTATCAACTTAAATCTTTGCCGAAATCAGAGCGTAATCGTCTTCTGGCAGTGTTGAGGCATCGGGGGTTTACGATTGACCAGATTGCGCGCCTGACGGGAATCGGGACCAATATCATTCAAAGAGCGAAATGACGCTCCAAATGATTAAAAAATCCCCGTCCTAGAATAATCATCGTTTTGCCCAAAGGCGGTTAATCGTTGAAGCGGGATTGGCGGCCGAAGGATAGGGCGGTGTCGCCGAACTTGTCTCGGACGGCGTCGATAGCGACGGAGAGGTCGCGTCGGTCGCTGGATTGGGCCCCGCGGTCGTCGACTTCGCAGAACAGGTCGGTTTGGATACCGCCTTGGTGGTTGAAGTCGCTCATTCCGATACCTGCCAGACGCACGTGCATGCCTTCTTGCCAGATGTTGTCGAGCAGCTCGAGCGCCACCGCCACAAAGATGTTCTCATCGTCGGTCGGATGCGGCAGCCGGCGCTGTGCCGAGCGCCCACTTCCATACGAATACTTGAGTTTGAGTGTCACTGTGGCACCCGTTAGTCCTTGACGGCGCAGGCGGCGTCCCACTGACTCTCCCAATAGCGCAATCGCCGCTTCGATGTCCCCACGCTCAGTCAAATCTTTCGCAAAGGTGCGTTCATTGCTGACCGACTTGACCTCGCGCTCTTCATCGAGGCTTGTGACTTCGGAGATTTCGAGCCCTTGCGCACGCTGGCGCATGCGTTCGCCGTTGACGCCAAAAATAGAGGCCAAGGTGGATTCCGGTGCACGTGATAGCTCGCCGAGGGTGTAGATGCGCATGCGGCGCAGTCGCTCCTCGGCCGAGCGCCCGATGCCGCTCATGACAGATACCGGCAGCGCGGCCAAAAAGCGCTGCTCGGTTCCGGGGCGCACGATGGTCAGCCCAAACGGCTTATCCTGCTCGCTTGCGATCTTTGCGACCGTCTTGTTGCAGCCCACGCCAATGGAGCAGGTCACTCCCAGCGCTGCCACGCGGTCGCTTATACGTCGCGCAACCAGCAGCGGGTCTTCGGGCGCAAAGCGGCCCGGTGTGAGATCGATAAAGGCTTCGTCGATGGATACGCGCTCAACACGCGGGGTCTCGTCGGCGAGAATCGCCATGACCTGCGCGCTGACCTCACGATAGCGATCAAAATGCCCATGCGTCCAAATGGCTTGCGGGCACAGGCGCCGCGCCTCGGCCGAGGGCATGGCGGAGTGCACGCCAAAGCGACGTGCCTCGTATGAGCAAGTGGACACAACGCCACGAGAATCGGCATCGCCACCCACTATGAGCGGCATGCCGCGCCACTCGGGATGATCGAGCATCTCCACGCTCGCAAAAAACGCATCGAGGTCCATCAGGCCCACCGCCGGACCCGTCCAGGGAGGCGGCGTGACGCCTATGGCATCCTCATAACCGTATGTATGTTCGCGTCTTTCCATGTCATGAGTATACCGCGCAGCTCATGTGGGGTGCGTGTATGTGCTTGCAAATCCCGAATTCTTGTCTAAGATATGGATTTGCCCTCGACTACACCGAAGAAGTTGGTCTCACGGACTTCACCTGCCCGCGTCGATGGCGTATTATGTTCAACTGTTTGTTTGTAGTTGCAGCCTAAAGCTGCTTGGTTGGAGGAGTTTCCTTTGGCAGTCAAGATTCGCCTTGCTCGTCACGGCGCTAAGAAGCGTCCGTACTACCGTGTCGTCGTCGCCGATTCCCGCGCCCCGCGTGACGGTCGTATCATCGAGGAGGTTGGCCGCTACAACCCGATGACCGCCCCCAAGACCATCAACCTCGACCTCGAGAAGATCGCCGACTGGCAGTCCAAGGGCGCTCAGCTCACCGACGCCGTTGCCGCTCTGGTCAAGGCCGCCAACGAGGGTGAGAAGACCGAGACCGTCGTCAAGAAGTCCAAGAAGCAGCTCGCCAAAGAGGCCGAGGCCGCTAAGGCTGCCGCTGAGGCCGCTGAGGGCGCCGAGGAGTAAATCGTGCCTGAGGTTGACGCTGCACAGCTCGAGGGTGAGGCAATGCTCTCAGATCGCATCGCCGATCTCGTCGAATATCTCGTTGTTCAGATCGTCGACGACCCGGATTCCGTGAGCCTTGAGGTCATCGATGGTGACGACGCCTCTACGATTGAGGTTTCTGTCGCCGAGGATGACGTTGCTAAGGTCATCGGCCGTCGTGGCCGTACCATCAAGGCCATTCGCACGCTCGCCCGTGCATTGGCCGCTCGCCTCGACACTGCTGTCGAGGTAGAGGTTCTGGGCTAGGACCTTGAGGTCCCAGTACAAAAACATCGCCCGTGTGGTCAAGCCGCACGGAAGGAAGGGGGAGGTCCTCGCGCAGCCGCTGCGGGGGCTTCCTTCTGTATTAGAGCCTGGTATGCGCGTCGCCCTGACGCCGCCGGCGCTCAAGCGCGACCGCTTTTGCACGGTCGTGTCCGTCACCGATACGGGCGATGGCGATCTGGTCTCGTTTGAGGGCATTGACGACTTGACGGCCGCCGAAGGCATCACGGGATGCTATGTGCTGGCAAATCGTGACGACTTTGAGCTCGATTCGCTCGACGCTGCCTATACCGACCTGATGGGTCGCGAGGTGGTCGACGAGCGCTTTGGTTCGCTCGGCACGATTGTCGAGATCATGTCGACGCCCGCTAACGATGTTTGGGTTGTCGAGGGCGATCGGTACGGCGAGGTACTGATTCCCGTGATCGAGCAGGTTGTGCTCGATCTTCCCGACACAGGAACAATTTCCGTCCACGTTATGGACGGCCTGATCGATATGGACAAGTAGGGAGGACAACATGCTGATCGAGACCCTTTCGGTCTTTCCCGAGATGTTTGAGCCCGTCATGTCCACATCGATCTTGGGCCGCGCCCGCAAGGCCGGCCTTTTTGATTTTAAGGCGTATAACCTGCGCGACTGGACGCACGACCGCCATCGTACCGTCGATGACGAGCCGTACGGCGGCGGGCAGGGCATGCTCATGAAGGTCGAGCCTATCGCAGAGGCCATCGAAGCCATTAGCGCAGAGGGTCCCAAGCCCACTGTGGTGTTCTTTACCCCCTGTGGCGAGCCTTTTACGCAGCATGTGGCCGAGCGCCTGCTCAAAAGTGAGCGCCTGCTGTTTGTGTGCAGCCGTTACGAGGGCGTCGACGAGCGCGCGTATGCGTATGCCGACGAGCGTCTGTCGATTGGCGACTATGTGCTTACGGGTGGCGAGCTACCCGCCATGGTCGTTGCCGATGCCGTCGTACGCCTCATCCCCGGTGCCCTGGGCGACGAGATGAGCAACGTGGACGAGTCGTTCTCGACCGCCGAGGACGGAGGCCTGCTCGAGTACGCGCAGTACACCCGTCCCGCCGAGTTCAACGGCGAGGGCGTGCCTCCTGTGCTCGTGAGTGGCGATCACGCAAAAGTTGACGCTTGGCGCCGCAAGAACGCCATCGAGCGCACCTGCCGCTGGCGTCCCGACCTGATCGAGACGGCGCGGCTCACGCCCGAGGAGCGCGCTTACGCGCAGGAGATTTTGGACGCTTCGTATTCGCAGAGCGAGGAGTGAGAATGGTTCCATCGCAGCATTCCGCGTTGAGGGGCGCTTTTGAGTGGATCGCGGTCATCGCGATCGCACTGGTCGCCACCTTCTTGATTCGCTCGTTTGTGGTCGAGCCCTTTGTGGTGCCCACCGGCTCTATGGAGGACACAATCGAGATCGGCGACCAGATCCTGGCGCAAAAGGTGAGCCTCGAGCTCGGTCAGCCCGTCAAGCAGGGCGATATCGTGGTGTTTCACAACCCCGATGGCACCTCCGAGCATGATGTTCTTGTCAAGCGCGTTATTGCCACGGCCGGTCAGACGGTCGACCTTCAGGACGGCAAGGTCGTCGTCGACGGCCAGGCGCTCGATGAGGGCTATACGACCGGCATGAGCTGGCCGCTTTCGGTCCAGGCGCCCGCCGCCCAGGTGAGCTTTCCCTACACCGTCCCCGATGACTGTGTGTGGGTGATGGGCGACAATCGAGAGAACTCTGCCGACTCACGCTACTTTGGTCCCGTCGATCGCTCTGATTTGATCGCTGTGGCGCTTGTGCGTTACTGGCCGCTCAACCGCATCGGCGCTATCGATTAAAAACCGCTATAGTACAGTACCTAACCGTGTATTCGTTTCGACGAGGGGATATTAGAGGCATGAACGCTTCATCGCTTTCCTTCCAAGACATCATCCTGCGCCTCCAGCAGTACTGGGGCGAGCAGGGCTGCGTCATTATGCAGCCCTATGACTCTGAGGTCGGTGCCGGTACCTTCCATACCGCGACCACGCTGCGCTCGCTCGGTCCCGCCGAGTGGCGCACCTGCTATGCTCAACCTTGCCGCCGTCCCGCCGACGGCCGCTACGGCGAGAACCCTAACCGCATGCAGCACTACTATCAGTTCCAGGTGCTCATCAAGCCGTCGCCGGTCAACGCCCAGGAGCTCTACCTGGGTTCGCTGGCTGCCATTGGCCTGGACCCCAACGACCATGACGTCCGCTTTGTCGAGGACGACTGGGAGAGCCCGACCCTGGGCGCCTGGGGCCTTGGCTGGGAGGTCTGGCTCAACGGCATGGAGGTCACGCAGTTTACGTACTTCCAGCAGGTGGGCGGCATCGAGGTCGACCCCGTGCCTGTCGAGATCACCTATGGCCTGGAGCGTATCGCCATGTATGCGCAGGGCGTCAACTCCGTCTACGACCTGGTGTGGAGCTACCTGCCCGACGGCACGCCCATGACCTATGGCGACGTGTTCCTCGAGAACGAGCGCGAGTTCAGTGCCTATAACTTTGAGGTCGCCAACGTCGAGATGATGCGTCAGAAGTTTGACGACTACGAGGCCGAGTGCCATTCCTGCCTGGAGCGAAAGCTGCCGCTGCCGGCGTACGACTGTGTCATGAAGTGCAGCCACGCCTTCAACCTGCTCGATGCCCGCGGTGCCCTATCCGCGGTCGAGCGTGCCAACTACATCCTGCGCGTCCGCGCCGTCGCCAAGGCGTGCTGCGAGGCCTACATGGCCGAGGTCGCCGGAGTCAACGAGAATGCCGACCAGGAAGGCGAGGTGGCGTAAGCCATGGCAGACGCTAAGGATTTCCTGTTTGAGATTGGTACGGAGGAAATGCCCTCCGCACCGTTGAACAATGCCGTCAAGCAGCTTGGCACCATGATCGCCAAGGGCCTCGACGAGGCCGGTCTGGCCCATGGCGAGGTCCGCGTGATCTCGAGCCCGCGTCGTCTGGCTGCGCTCGTGGCCGATGTCGCCACTGCGACCGATGAGGTCCATGAGGTCAAGCGCGGTCCCGCGGCAAACATTGCCTTCGATGCCGACGGCAACGCCACCAAGGCCGCCCAGGGCTTCGCCCGCAAGTGCGGTGTGGCTGCCGAGGACCTGGTTCGACGCGAGGACACTGACGGTCGCGAGTATGTGTTCGCCGAGAAGAACATTCCCTCCGCACCGGCTACGCCGATTCTGACCGCTCTGTGCGAGAAGACCATCGCCGGCCTGCAGTGGCCCAACTACCGCAGCCAGCGCTGGGGCCACGAGCACGCGACCTTTGTTCGTCCGGTCCGTTGGATCTGCTGCCTTTTGGGCGAGGATGTTGTTCCCGTGTCGTTTGCCGACGTGACGAGTGGCAACACCACGCGTGGTCATCGCGTACTTGGCCCCGGTGACCACGTTGTCGCCAGCCCCGCCGCCTACGAGCAGGTGCTCGAGGACGCCGGCGTGCTCTCTGCCGAGCGCCGTCGCGAGGCCATCCTCGCCGGTATCGCCGAGGTCGAGGCCGCTCGCCCCGGCTGCCATGTTGATACGCCTAAGAAGGTCTTCGAGGAGGTTATCAACCTCTGCGAGTGGCCGACGGTGCTCGTCGGTACCTTCGATGAGGAGTTCCTCAAGGTCCCGCACGAGATCATCTGCGAGTCCATGCTCACCAACCAGCGCTACTTCCCGATCTATGACGGCGAGGGCAAGCTCACGCGTGAGTTCGTGGTCGTTTCCAACAGCAAGCCCGAGAACGCCGAGCGCGTGATCGACGGCAACGAGCGCGTCGTGCGCGCCCGTCTGGATGACGCCAAGTTCTTCTACGAGGAGGACCTGAAGATCTCCCTCGACGAGTTCCGTGAGCGTCTGGCCAAGGTTGCCTTCCAGGAGAAGCTCGGTAGCGTGCTCGCCAAGTCCGAGCGCATTGAGCAGCTCGCGCTCGCCATCGCTCGCGAGGCCCATCTGGGCGCCCACCTGGCCGCCGATGCCGCTCGCGCCGCGCACCTGTGCAAGGCCGACCTGGTGTCTAACGCCGTCGTCGAGTTCACGAGCCAGCAGGGCGTGATGGGCGGTTACTACGCCACCGCGATGGGGGAGAACGACGAGGTCGCCCACGCCATTCGCGATCATTATCGTCCCCGCTTTGCCGGTGACGAGCTGCCCGAGGGCACCGCTGGCTGCATCGTGGCCTGCGCCGACAAGCTCGATACCATCGCCGGTATCTTTGCCATCGGCGAGCCCCCGACCGGCTCCTCCGACCCCTACGCGCTGCGTCGTGCCGCTATCGGCATCATCAACATCCTGCGCGATCGTCTGCCGATCGACCCCACGTCGCTCATCGACTTCGCCCTCGAGCTCTACAGTGAGCAGAGCATTGAGTTCGACGCCGTCGAGGTCGCCCAGCAGGTTCGCGACTTCTTCCATGGCCGCCTGGTGAGCATGGCCCGCGACGAAAAGATCCCGGCCGATACCGTTGCCGCCGTCTCTGCGGTGCACATCATCGCCCCGTCCGTCTTCTTCGCCCGCTGCGCCGCCCTCGACGAGGCTCGCAAGAATGATGCCGAGACCTTCGACAACCTGGCTACCGCCTATGCCCGCGCCGCGCATATCTCCAAGCCCGAGCTGGGTGCGGAGTACGACCGCAGCCTGATGGGCGAGGCCGAGCTCGCGCTTGCCGATGCCTCCGAGGCTGCTCAGACCGCTGTCGATGCCGCCCTTGCTGCCGAGGATTACCCGGCCGCATTTGCCGCCCTTGCCGCCTTGCGTGCCCCCATCGACCGCTTCTTCGATGAGGTCATGGTCATGGACAAGGACGAGCAGCTTCGCGATAATCGCCTTAAGCTGCTCAACCGCTTCGAGGCCGTTTTCTCCGGCATCGCCAACATCGGTGAGCTTGCCCGCAAAAAGTAAGCCAGCCTGCGTATAAGCGCAAAAGGAGCCCCGCATGGATTGCCCGGTCACCGCTCGTCCCACCGTTATCGTTATCTCCGACTCGCTCGGTGATACCGCTTGTGAGGTGGTGCTTGCGGCGTCCGGGCAATTTGATGAAGGGGCTTTTCACGTTTTGCGCCTGCCAAAGGTGGCCTCCGTGGAGCAAGTCAAGTCATTTGTGGGGCCGCGCGTCGATGCCGACCATCGCGATATCGCCGTGTTCCACACCATTGTCGATCCGGCCCTTCGTGCTCGTGTGCTCGACTACTTGGGCATGCTGCACATTCGCTCGGTCGACCTGATCGGTCCGACGCTCGCCGTGCTGTCGTCGCTCGTCGGCGTGCCGCCCAAGGGCGTTGCGGGCGTGATTCACAAGACCGATGACCGCTATTTCCATCGTATTGAGGCTATGGAGTATTTCGTTGAGCACGATGACGGGCGCGGTTGCGACGATCTGTCGGGTGCCGATATCGTGCTGCTGGGCGTATCGCGTACGTCCAAGACGCCGCTGTCGATGTATTTGGCCTATCAGGGCTACAAGGTTGCCAATGTTCCTTTGGCCCATGGCATGGAGCCGCCCAAGTCAATTTACGAGGTCGACCCGATGCGGTTGTTCGGCTTGATTTCGACCGTCGATGTGATTTCCGAGATTCGCGATAGCCGCTTGGGCGACGACTACGCCCGTGCCGTCGCCGGCTCCTATGCCGAGCCCGAGAGCGTGCGCAGCGAGCTCGAGGAAGCTCGTGCCCTCATGAAGCGCCTAGGCTGCTTTGTGGTGCGTACCGACGGCAAGGCGATCGAGGAAAGCGCTGCCGAGATCATTGCCCACCTCGAAGAGATTCAGGAAGCCAGGGCCCGCCGTGCCGCCCGTCGCGCCCAGCAAAAGTAGCTAATTTGGGACGGGGCATTTTTAGCTACCCCGACTGAGGCCGCGAGTTTTTTGGTCGAATGCCGACAGGGCAGCTAAAAAAGCCCCGTCCCAAATTAGCTACTTATGGTAAAGCGATTTAGCAAAAACATTGCATCTGACCTGCATTTTCTTGCAGTGATATCTTCATAAGGTAACCACCTTTACCTACCGTTTACCGCCTGTTTTAGCACGTTTACCAAACCGCGTATCCTCTGCTCAAGCCCGTTCAAATCCGGCCGTATAGTTCCCTCACGGCCCGCATCCGGCGGGTCGATTCGTTACCACGGTCGTGCGCGTAAGCGCATGGAAGGGGAAGTATCGTGAGCGATTGCAAGAGGGTTTACCGTTTTGGAACCAACGCCCAGGGCACCTGTGTCACTGAGGGCGACAAGTCCATGAACTTCGTGCTTGGCGGCAAGGGCGCAAACCTTGCCGAGATGAGCCGCATCGGCCTGCCGGTTCCCGGTGGCTTTACCATTACCTGCCAGACTTGCGTCGAGTACTCCGGTGCCGGCAACGTCTGGCCCGAAGGCGCACTCGATGAGATCGTTGCCGCCGAGGCCGACCTCGAGGCCCGCTGTGGCAAGAAGCTCGGTGACGACAATGATCCGTTGCTCGTGTCGGTTCGCTCGGGCGCTCCATTTTCCATGCCCGGTATGATGGACACGGTCCTCAACTTGGGCCTCAACGACGACTCCGTTCAGGGGCTCATCGCCCAGACGCAAAATCCGCGTTTTGCCTGGGATAGCTACCGCCGCTTTATCCAGATGTTCTCCAACGTCGTTATGGGTGTTGATGCCGACCTGTTCGAGAACGCCCTGACCCAGGCCCGCCTGGTCGCCGGTGTTCGCGTCGATTCCGAGCTTTCGGCCGAGGACCTTCAGGAGCTTGTCGAGACCTTCAAGGGCATCTTCTCTGATAACGTCGAGGCCGCCCTGTATCCCGAGCTCGAGGTCACCGGCGGCAAGCCCGTCTTCCCGCATGATCCGGAGCTCCAGTTGCGCCTTGCCATCCAGGCCGTCTTTGGCAGCTGGATGAACGAGCGCGCCTGCATCTACCGCAAACAGCACGGCATCTCCGACGAGCTCGGTACTGCCGTCAACGTCCAGGCTATGGCTTTTGGCAACAAGGGTGAGACCTCCGCGACCGGCGTCGCCTTTACGCGCAACCCGGCCGACGGCACTAAGGAGTTCTACGGCGACTTTCTGGTCAACGCCCAGGGCGAGGATGTCGTCGCCGGCATCCGCAATACCGAGCCCATCGCCGACCTCAAGACCACCCCGGGCCTCGAGTCCGCAGGTGAGGAGCTCGAGCGCGTGTTCCTGACGCTCGAGGATCACTATCGCGACATGTGCGACATCGAGTTCACCATCGAGCAGGGTAAGCTCTGGATGCTCCAGACTCGCGTGGGCAAGCGCACTGCCACCGCCGCCCTGCGCATCGCCATCGAAATGGTCGAGGAGGGCCTGATCACTCGCGAGGAGGCCGTGAGCCGCATCAATCCCGCGCAGCTCGACCAGCTTCTGCACCCGCAGTTTGACGCCTCCAAGAAGTACGAGGCGCTGGCCAGCGGTCTTAACGCCAGCCCCGGTGCCGCCGTGGGCGAGGTCGTGTTCTCGAGCGATGACGCCGTCGCGCGCGCCAACGAGGGTCACAAGGTCATTCTGGTTCGTTGGGAGACCAACCCCGATGACCTGAAGGGCATGGTCGCCGCCGAGGGCATCCTGACCAGCCACGGTGGCAAGACGAGCCATGCCGCCGTTATCGCCCGCGGCATGGGTACGCCCTGCGTCTGCGGCGTTGAACGCTTCCACATCGACGCCGCCGAGAAGGTCGTGCGCATCGAGGGCAGCGACCGCGTGTTGCACGAGGGCGATGTCATCTCCATCGACGGCACCCAGGGCATCGTCGTCGACGGTCTCGTCGACCTGGTCTCCGCCGAGCTTACCGGCGACCTGGACACTATCCTTTCCTGGGCCGACGAGATTCGCCTGGACGAGACCTGTGGTCATGCCAACCACGTGCGCGTCAACGCCGACAACCCTGAGGACGCTGAGCTCGCCCTCGAGTTTGGTGCCGAGGCCATCGGCCTGTGCCGCACCGAGCATATGTTCCTGGGCGACCGTAAGAACATCATCCAGAGCTTTATCCTGTCTGACGATGAGACCGTGAAGCAGCAGGCCCTGGCCGACCTGCTCAAGGTTCAGACCGAGGACTTCCTGGCGATGTTCAAGACTATGTCCGGTCGCGACGTGGTCGTTCGCCTGCTCGATCCGCCGCTTCATGAGTTCCTGGATAATCCTCGCGAGCTCGAGGTCGCCATCACCAAGAAGGAAGCCGCTGGCGCCAGCGAGGAAGAGCTTGCCGTCCTGCGCACCCGCCTGCGTCGTATCGACGGCATGGTCGAGTCGAACCCCATGCTCGGCCTACGCGGCGTGCGCCTGTCCGTCGTCTTTAGCGATCTGCCGCTCATGCAGGTCCGTGCCGTGGCAACGGCTGCTGCCCGCCTTATCAAGGAAGGCGTCGACCCGCGTCCCGAGATTATGGTCCCGCTCGTCTCCATCACGGCGGAGCATGTCCAGACCCGCGAGGTCATCGAGCGCGTGATCGCCGAGGTTTCCGCCGAGGAAGGCGTCGAGCTCAATATTCCCGTGGGCACGATGCTCGAGCTGCCGCGTGCCTGCATGGTCGCCGACGAGATCGCCCATCATGCCGACTTCTTCTGCTTTGGCACCAACGACCTCACGCAGACGACCTTCGGCTTCTCCCGCGACGATGCCGAGGCCAAGTTCATCCCGCTGTACATGCACAAGAAGATCTTGAAGGATAACCCCTTCGAGACCATCGACTCTGCGGTACTCGAGCTGGTGCGCATGGCCGTCGAGAAGGGTCGCGCCACCAACCCCGGCATGCACTTTGGCGTGTGTGGCGAGCACGGCGGCGACCCCAAGTCCATCAAGGGCCTGTTTAACGTGGCCGATGTGGACTATGTGTCCTGCTCGCCCTACCGCGTGCCCCTCGCACGCCTGGCTGCCGCCCAGGCCAAGCTCGAGGCGAAGCGTTCCGCCTAACGTTTTGGGTATAGACGCCTAGCGTAGCCCCCTTCATGCCGCCCGCCTCATTCGTGAGGCGGGCGGTTATCATGTGCGGGTTTTGTCTTTTTGTCTGCGTAAAAAATTGTTCTTGCAGCAGAAACCCGCGCGTGTATACTCGAATACGTTTGTTCAACTACGTGCCGGCCAAGGTGGTACGGCACCTCTAGAAGAGTAAGGAATTGCACATGGATTACATCCGCGCAATCGAGCGTCAGCAGATCCGCGAGGACATTCCTCAGGTTCGCGTCGCCGACAACGTCAAGGTTCACTACCGCATTAAGGAAGGCGACCGCGAGCGCATCCAGGTCTTCCAGGGCGACGTCATCCGCATGGCCGGCGCCGGTGCCCGCGAGACCTTCACCGTCCGCAAGATGTCCTTCGGTGTCGGTGTTGAGCGTACCTTCCCGCTTCACAGCCCCAAGATCGCCAAGCTCGAGGTCGTTCGTCATGGTCGCGTCCGTCGCGCCAAGCTGTACTACCTCCGCGACAAGGTGGGCAAGGCTGCTCGCATCCCCGAGAAGCGCTAAGAAGATCGCAGCGTCTGTCCACTCGTTTGGACACAAGGGTCACCTTCGGGTGGCCCTTCTTTTTATCTGATTTGCATGCAAGGAGGGCCTGGTATGGCCAACATGACGAGCTCGGTTTCGGCATCGCAGGTTGCCGGTGAGTTGGCGAGCGCTACGTTTGAGGAGATTCCCGCCCTCGTGGAGCATTATCGCGAGGACCCGCGCCAGCAGGTGATCAAGGCTTGTGAACGCGCCCTCAAACGCCATGCCAAAGAGCTTGCCGAGCGCGAGCGCGTCAATGACATGTACGAGCTTATGCATGAGCTTGGCGGCGATGGGGTGGTCGTTGGTGTCGATGAGGTGGGTCGCGGATCGGTGGCCGGTCCTTTGACGGTGTGCGCCGTCTGTCTTCCTATGGAGCCGCACGTTTGGGGTATAAACGATTCCAAAAAGCTCACGCCGGCGCGCCGCGAGTTGCTCTCAGTGAAGATTGCCGAGGTGGCGACGGCGATCGGTTTTTGCCATATTGCGCCGAAGGATATCGATGAGATGGGCATGGCCCGTGCTCTCCGTACCGCCGTTGCGGGCGCCGTGGCCGATACGGGACTTGAACCCGACTGCGTCCTCATGGATGGCAACCCCTTGGGCGCCGTTCCCAACGAGCGCGACGTGGTGAAGGGCGATGCCAAAATCGCCTGCATCGCCGCGGCGTCCATCATGGCCAAGGTCACGCGTGACGAGATGATGGTCGAGTACGACGCCGAGTACCCCGAGTATCATCTAGCCGAGTCGAAGGGCTACGCAAGCCCCGAGCACATCGAGGCGATTCGCAAACATGGACTTTGTCCGCTGCACCGCGTGAGCTTTTGCGGAAACTTTCTGCAGACTGAGCGCCTTTTCTAGGTCAATTGTGGAGACAGGGACCCCTGGCGTTTTATAAACCTGCTGGTAGCGGGCCGTGTGCAACGTGATTGTTGCGTACGGCCCGTTTTTTGTTGGCATTTGGTCAGCTTTTGGTTTGCTTCCGGTACTTACCCGCATGAAAGGTGCCCTCATCATCGGGGCAATGCAGTGTGCGGGAAAGGAGACCCCATGAGTGCCGCAAGCAAAAAGAGCAAGACGCAGCGGCTCAAGGAGCGTTGGGAAAACGGCGAGCTCGACTGCGGGGCGATGACGCCCGAGTTTATCAAGGGACTCAGTCCCCGCGAGCTGGGCATGCTGGGCGAGCTGATCACCATCGACTACTTTAACGAGCGCGGCTACACCTTGCTGGAACAGGGTTATCGTTGCACCGAGGGCGAGGCCGATCTGGTGCTGCTTGATGAGCTCGACGATGTCGTGGTGATGGCCGAGGTCAAGACCAGACGCGTCGCCCTGGATTGCACCACGCGGGTCTTTCCCGAGGAGGCCGTGGACGCCCAAAAGCAACGCCGCTACCGCCGCATCGCAAGTTGCTATCTCATGGAGCATTATCCGCTCAAGGCGATTCGCTTCGATGCCGTGGGTGTCACCATTCGCGGCGGGCATATCGCCGAGATCGAGCATCAGTACAACGCGTTCGATTGGCAGGTGTCGTGATGGCGTTCGAGACGTTTGCGGTTCACGCGGCCTGCATCCGCGGCGTCGAGGCGATTCACGTCACGGTCGAGGTCTCGCTTGCCGGCGGCGTTCCGGGCATTCAGATGCTCGGCATCCCGAGTATGGAGGTGATGGAGTCGCGTGGTCGCATTCGCTGTGCGATGCGCTCCGCCGGGTTCGAGATCCCACGCTCGGGCATTACGGTCAATCTGGCACCTGGCGATATTCGCAAGACCGGTAGCGGCTTTGATCTTCCCATCGCCATCGCGGTATTGGCGGCCGATGGTCAGATTCCCCGCGACAACCTCGATCGTTGTCTTATCGCCGGTGAGCTTGGCTTGGACGGTACGGTGCTTCCCGTCAAGGGCGAGGTGGCGTTTCAGTTATTGGCGCGTGATTTGGGGCTGTCTTTTATCGCCGGCAGATCAGACCAGCATGTGCCACTCGCGGGCGTGGATTGCGGATTCATAGATCATTTGTCTCAGCTTGCCCATGGCATGGGCGATGCCGCGCGGCATTATCTGGATTCCGAGGGTGTGGAGGCTACTTTTGAGCCCGAACTCGACTATGCCGACGTGCTGGGGCAGGAGGTTGCCAAACGCGGCATGGCACTGGCGGCAGCGGGTGAGCTCGGTTTGCTTATGATCGGGTCCCCGGGATCGGGCAAGACGATGCTTGCGCGCCGTATGACTGGCATTCTGCCTGAGCTTTCCGTTGAGGATCAGCAGGAGGCACTGTGCATCCATTCGGTCTTGGGCGAGAACATCGATGGCTTATTGGCAGGTCATCGGCCGTTTCGAAGCCCCCATCACAGTATTTCGACCGCAGGCCTTATCGGCGGCGGGCGCCCGGTGCACCCGGGTGAGATTAGCCTTGCTCATGGCGGCGTGCTCTTTTTGGACGAGCTTGCCGAGTTTCCCACGGGTGTGCTGCAGACGCTGCGTCAGCCCATCGAACGCGGCTATGTGAGGATCGTACGCGTCGACGGGGCCTTTACCTTCCCGTCGCGCTTTCAGCTGCTCGCTGCGAGCAATCCCTGCCCCTGCGGCTTTTTGGGCGACCGCGAGGTGCCGTGCCGCTGCTCGGCATCGATGGTCGAGCGCTATCGGGCAAAGCTGCGCGGTCCTTTGGCCGACCGTATCGACATGATGATCGATGTGACCCGTCCCGATCCCCAGGTGATTATCGAGGGCGCGGAGGGTATGTCGTCGGCCGAGTTACGTGACTACGTTGTGCGCGGTCGCGCTTTTCGCACCTGGCGCGAGTCTCGTATGGACGATGCGGATGCCGAGGCCGAGGATGACGAGACGCGGTCCATTGACGGCGTCGTTTCGACCTTTGAGCTCGATGATGCTGCCGAGAAATGCGTACTCGGTCTGTCCAAACGCACGCATCTCACAGGGCGTGGCATCGTGCGCCTGGTTCGCATTGCGCGCACGATCGCAGATGTCGCCGAGAGCGAGCAAGTGACGCAGGACCACGTGCTCGAGGCGGCGATGTACCAGGGAAGGAGGGACCAATGATGGCCGAGGGGACCTTCGAGCTGCATCCAGGTGACGCGTTGTATCCCGAGACCGTTTTGGAGCTTTCTGATGTACCTCAGACGCTCTATGTGCGCGGCAACCCCGAGGCGCTTTCGACGCCCGCGCTCTCCATCATCGGCGCGCGAAAGGCCTCGCCGTATGGTCTTGCCGTGGCAGAGCTTGCGGCAAAGGTGGCGGTCGAGGCGGGAGTGACGGTTGTTTCGGGCGGCGCGGTCGGTTGTGACCAGGCCTCGGGTTGGGCTGCGGTCAACGCCGGCGGCAAACACGTCGTGGTGCTGGGGACGGGCGCCGACGTGGTCTACCCGCGTTCGAGCGCGGGGCTTATTACTCGCTCGCTCGATACGGGTGGCGCGGTCGTGTCGATATCCCCGTGGGGCATGGGTCCGCGCAAGTTTTCCTTTCCACGCCGCAATCGCGTGATCGCGGCCCTGTCGCAAGCCCTCTTTGTATCCGAGGCAGGTATGCCTTCCGGGACGTTTTCTACAGCCGAGGCTGCTATGGATTTGGGGCGCGAACTTCT
Organism: uncultured Collinsella sp.; assembly: GCA_900546105.1. Classification (GTDB taxonomy): domain Bacteria; phylum Actinomycetota; class Coriobacteriia; order Coriobacteriales; family Coriobacteriaceae; genus Collinsella. Next base: position 17,613 of record URBP01000012.1, on the reverse strand, counting down.
TGCCGTGCCGGGGTCGATCCTATCGCCCGAGTCGCGTGGTACGAATTACCTCATTGCGAACGGTGCCTGCTGCATCATCGACGAGGAATCTATCGAGATGGCTATCTCACGCATCTACGGCACCCTGCGCTACTCGCGCCCCGATGCTCCCGGCATTGCCGACCTGGATCCAACACAGCAGACCGTGATGCATGCGCTCATCGCCTCTCCGCTCAAGGTCGACGACATCGCGGCGCTTGTCTCGCTCGATGCCGTCGGAGTGCTCAAACTCTTGGGTTCGCTTGAACTCGAGGGCCTTATCGAGCGCATGATGGATGGAAGGTATGCGCCCTCCAAGTTTGCCCTTCACGCCCAGACGCCCTTCGGTCACAATGGAAAACGTGTCAATTAGAAAGGTGTTTGCAGATGCAGTTCGATCAGGTGACAGTTATCGGTGGGGGTCTGGCGGGTTCGGAGTGCGCGATCCAGCTGGCAGACCGCGGGTTTGCCGTAAAGCTGTGCGAGATGCGCCCCCAGGTGAGCTCCCCGGCCCACCATACCGATCACCTGGCAGAGCTCGTCTGCTCCAATTCGTTTAAGTCGACCCGTCCGGATTCCGCGGCTGGTTTGCTGAAGGCCGAGCTTGAGCGCATGGGCTCGGTCCTGCTCGATTGCGCCCATCGTGCGGCCGTTCCCGCCGGCGGGGCCCTGGCGGTCGACCGTGTCAAGTTTTCCGAGCTTGTCGAGGCCGAGGTTGCCGCCCGTCCCAATATCGAGATCATTCACGGCGAGGTCACGCAGATTCCCGAGGGCCATGTGGTCATTGCCGCTGGCCCCTTGTGCTCGCCGGCGCTGAGCGAAGAGGTCATGAAGCTCGTCGGTGGCGACGCCCTTGCGTTTTTCGATGCCGCGGCTCCGATCGTCGATGCCTCTACGCTCGATATGGATGTGCTGTTCTCGCAGTCGCGCTACGAGGAGCAGGGGAGCGGCGACTATCTCAACGCTCCGCTCAATAAGGAGGAGTACGAGGCCTTTATCGAGGCGCTCACCACGGCCGACCGCGTGGTGCTCAAGGACTTTGAGGGCGGCGATCTGTTCCAGGCCTGCCAGCCTGCCGAGGAGGTTGCACGCACCGGCAAGGACGCCATTCGCTTTGGCGCCATGAAGCCCGTCGGCCTCACCGACCCGCGTACCGGACGTCGCCCCTGGGCGGCGATTCAGCTGCGTGCCGAGAACAAGGAGAAGACCGCCTATAACTTGGTGGGCTTCCAGACCAACCTGACCTTTGGCGAGCAGAAGCGCGTCTTCCATATGGTGCCGGGCCTGGAGAACGCTGAGTTCTTCCGCTACGGTGTCATGCACCGCAATACCTTTGTCGACGCCCCGCACGTGCTCGATGGCACCTTTGCCGTGCCCGGTACCGGCGTGCGCCTGGCCGGTCAGATCACCGGCACCGAGGGGTACATGGAAGCCGTGGCGACAGGTTTGCTCGCGGCGCTCAACACCTATGCCGAGGCTATCGGTGCCGCGGGCGTCGAGTTGCCGCGCGTGGGCGCCCTGGGTGCGCTCGTGGGCTATGCGACCGATCCTGCCACCGTTGGCTATCAGCCTATGCATGTCAACTTTGGTCTGGTGCCGCCACTCGAGGACGGTAAGCGCCGCAGCAAGCGCGACCGCTACCAGGCCTATGCGGACCGTGCGCTCGAGGCCCTTGATGCCTATCTGGCCACTCGCCCCGATTTGTTTGGAGGCGACCGGTCATAGCCTTTGACCTGTACGATGCCGTCGACTCGTTTATCGCCTATATCGCACGTGTCGAGGGACTTTCTCCCAACACGGTGACGGCCTATGGCTCGAGGCTGGAGCGCTTCGCTGCCTGGTGCGAGCGCGAGGATATCGATGCCTTCGCTGCCGACGTGCGCACCATTCGTCGCTATCTTGCCGAGCTTTCGCGTGAGCAGGTTGCTCCCCGAACGCTTGCGGCGCATCTGTCGGCTATCCGATCGCTCTATCGATGGATGGCTGCCGAGGGGGTCGTGGAGGGCGATGCGGTCTCGGCAATTTCCTCGCCAAAGCTCCCGCGCGATCTGCCCGGTGTGCTGACGAACCAACAAGTGGAGGCGCTCCTCAAAGCCCCCGATACCTCAACTCCCGCGGGACTGCGCGATGCGGCGATGCTCGAGCTGCTCTATGCATCTGGCGCCCGTATCTCTGAGCTCGCAGCACTCAATGTGGAGTCCATCGCTTGGTCCGAACGCACGCTGCGCCTGTGGGGCAAAGGGAGCAAGGAACGTATCGTCCCTCTGTATCGTCGTGCGCTCGAGGCGACGCGTCTCTATATTGAGGAGGGGAGGCCGGAGTTGCTCGCTCGGGCAAAGCGCCGTGACCCCGCTACCGGGCCGCATCCGCTGCTTATATCGGCGCGCGGCAATCGCATGAGCGCTGCCATGCTCAGGCGGCGGTTCCATACGCTGGCGACGCTCGCCGGCATTCCGGCCGACATCGCCCCGCATGCGATGCGCCATACCTTTGCGACCGACTTGCTCGAGGGCGGTGCGGACCTGCGCTCGGTTCAAGAGCTGCTGGGTCATGCGAGCCTGTCCACGACGCAGATCTACACGCATCTCACGCCCGATCGGCTTAAGCGGGCCGTGGCTCAAGCCCATCCCCGCGGCGAATAGTGGCTGGGACGTCCTGCGCCGCACTCAGGTGTGTGGTTTTGATTGCGGGTTGGCAGGAAGATGCATTCCTGCTATCATTCATCGGGTTGCTTCACGGCAACAGGTTTTTATCACGCACGCGCGGCTACTTCATACCGTGGTGCCCGGGCTTTGGTAGCACATGTCCGGGTTGGTTTTGGAGGATGACCCCGCGCGGAGGCAAACCACAGGAGGTTTAACATGGCTACCAAGATTAATATCCGCACCCTGCTCGAGGCCGGCTGCCACTTCGGCCACCAGACCCGTCGCTGGAATCCCAAGATGAAGCCGTTCATCTTCGGTGAGCGCAACGGCATCTACATCCTCGACCTCAAGCAGACCATCCTCGACGCCGACCAGGCCTACACCTTCGTCAAGAACGTCGCCAAGGGTGGCAACGTGCTGTTCGTCGGCACCAAGAAGCAGGCTCAGGAGGCCGTCAAGAACGCTGCTGAGCGCGCCAACATGCCTTACATCAACCAGCGTTGGCTCGGCGGTATGCTGACCAACTTCGTCACCATCCGCTCCCGCATTAACCGCATGGAGGAACTCGAGGCTATGGTCGAGGACGGCCGCATGGCAGTGCTCCCCAAGAAGGAGCAGGCTGTGCTCGGCAAGGAGCTCACCAAGCTCCAGACCAACCTCGGTGGCGCCCGCGACATGAAGGGTCTGCCCCAGGCTCTCTTCGTCATTGACACCAAGCGCGAGGAGAACGCCATCAAGGAGGCCCAGCGCCTGAACATCCCCGTCGTCGCTCTGATCGACACCAACTCCGATCCCGACGAGGTCGAGTACGGCATCCCCTGCAATGATGACGCTATCTCCGCTGTCACCCTTATGTGCGAGCTCATGGCTGACGCCTGCCTCGCTGGCTCCGGCAAGGAGCAGGTCTCCGAGGCCGAGATGGCCGCTGAGCCCAAGGCCGAGTAAATCAGTCTTAGTTAATTCTTTTTCATCTCTTTGAAAGGAACCACAATGGCCCAGATTACCGCCGCTATGGTCAAGCAGCTCCGCGAGATGACCGACTCCCCGATGATGGAGTGCAAGAAGGCTCTCGTCGAGGCTGACGGCGACATGGACGCCGCTGTCGACGTTCTGCGCAAGAACGGCCTTGCCAAGGCTGCCAAGAAGGCTGGCCGTGAGACCAACGAGGGCGCTGTCGCCGCGTTCGTCTCCGAGGATGGCAAGACCGGCGCTCTGCTTGAGCTTTCCTGCGAGACCGACTTCGTTGGCTCCAACGCCAAGTTCACCGGCTTTGCTTCCAAGGTCGCCGAGGTTGTCGCTACCACCGAGCCTGCTAACGTCGACGCTCTGCTCGAGAAGCCGATGGGCGAGGAGACCGTTTCCTCCGAGCTCACCGAGATGATTCACATCATGGGCGAGAACATGAAGATCTCCCGCTTCGCTGCCCGCAAGGCTGAGAACGGTGCGCTCGCTTCTTACATCCACATGGGTGGTAAGATCGGCGTTCTCGTCGAGTTCGCCTTCGAGAAGGCTGAGACCGCTCAGGCTGAGTCCTTCAAGACCTTCGCTCACGACGTTGCCCTTCAGGTTGCCGCCGTCGCCCCGATCTGCGCTACCCGCGATCAGGTTCCGGCCGAGACCGTCGAGCACGAGAAGCAGATCTACATGGCTCAGGCTGCCGAGTCCGGTAAGCCCGAGGCCATTCAGGAGAAGATGGCTGTCGGCCGTCTGGAGAAGTTCTACAAGCAGTCCGTGCTCACCGAGCAGGAGTTCATCAAGGACAGCTCCCTCACCATCAAGAAGTACGCTGAGCAGGTCTCCAAGGAGCTCGGCGACACCATTACCGTCGTTGCCTTTGACCGTCTGGTCCGTGGCGAGTAAATAAGCTCTTGTAGCTGGTAATGAGCAGGCTGTGGGTTTTACTCACAGCCTGCTTTTTCATGGCTCTTCTTAGAGCCTTTGATAGAATGTTGAGAGTTCAATCTAAAGGAGGATCGCTTTGTCCGACATCCGATATAAACGCGTGCTTCTGAAGCTTTCCGGCGAAGCACTGATGGGCGACGGCCAATATGGCATCGACCCCAAGGTTACCGACCATCTTGCCAAACAGGTCAAGGAGCTGCTCGCCGTTGGCCATGAGGTCGGCGTCGTTGTCGGCGGCGGCAATATTTTCCGCGGCATGGCCGGCGCTGCCGGTGGCATGGAGCGTGCTCAGGCCGACTACATGGGCATGCTGGCAACCGTTATGAACGCGCTCGCCCTGCAGGATGCCTTCGAGCATAACGATGTTCCCTGCCGCGTGATGAGCGCTATCCAGATGAACGAGATCTGCGAGCCCTATATTCGCCGTCGCGCCATCAATCACCTTTCCAAGGGCAACGTCGTTATTTTTGCCGCCGGTTCGGGCAATCCGTACTTTACGACCGACACCGCCGCGGCTCTTCGTGCGTGCGAGATCGGCGCCGAGATTCTGATTAAAGCCACCAAGGTTGACGGCATCTACGACAAGGATCCCGTCAAGTGTGCCGACGCCGTCCGGTTTGACAAGATCACCTACCATGAGGTGCTCGTCCGCGGTCTGCAGGTTATGGATTCCACGGCTACGGCACTGTGCCAGGATAACCGTATGCCGATTTTGGTCCTCAACATCGATGGCGAGGACACCGTCAAGCGCGCGCTTTCGGGTGAGCCCGTCGGCACGCTCGTCTATCAGGAGGATTAAGCATGGCAGAGAACATCACCGCCCATATGGACAAGTCGCTCGAGTCCCTCAAGCATAACTTCTCCAAGGTTCGTACCGGCCGCGCCAACGCTAACATTCTGTCCGACATCACCGTCGATTATTACGGTGTTCCCACGCCGGTCACGCAGGTTGCCGCCGTCAAGACCCCCGAGGCCCACATGCTGCTCATCGAGCCGTGGGACAAGGCGCTTATCAATGCTATCGTCAAGGCCATCGGCGCTTCCGATCTGGGTATTACCCCCAACTCCGATGGCACCGTCGTTCGTCTGCCGTTCCCGGCTCCCACCGAGGAGCGCCGTCGCGAGCTCGTCAAGGAGTGCCGCGAGTACGCCGAGCAGGCCAAGGTGTCTATCCGTAACATCCGTCGCGACTTCAACAACAAGCTCGAGCGCGATGAGGAACTCACCGAGGACGATGTCCGTCGCGAGCAGGCCAAGGTCCAGAAGCACACCGATGAGTATGTCGCCAAGGTCGAGGAGCTTCTGAAGGAAAAAGAAGCCGAGGTCATGGAGATCTAAGGTGCAATACGACGAGCATAAACTGGTCGAGTACTTTGCCGACGCCCCTGCGGGCGTCGGTTTTTCCGACCTTGACCTCAATAACATTCCGCACCATATCTCGTGCATCATGGACGGCAACGGTCGTTGGGCCACGTCGCGCGGTCTTGCGCGCACTGAGGGCCACAAGGCGGGTATCGTCTCCCTTCGCGAGATTATTACCGCCTGCGTGCGTCTGGGCGTCGACGTGCTTTCGGCCTATGCTTTTTCTACCGAAAACTGGAACCGCCCGCAGCACGAGGTCAACGTCTTGATGCACCTGTTTGCCAAGACGTTTATCGACGAGCTGCCGCTTCTGAAGCGCGAAAACGTGCGCGTTGTCTTTTTGGGTGACATTTCTGCGCTGCCCAAGAAGACCCGCGACGTTTTTGAACGCGGTCTTGCCGAGTGCGCCGATCACACCGGCATGACGCTGGCGCTTGCCGTCAACTACGGCGCGCGTGCCGAGATTACCCGCGCTGTCCGTCAGATCGCACTCGACGCTGCCGCCGGTAAGATCGATCCTGGCGCAATTGATGACGACATGGTGGCTTCCCACCTCTATACCGCCGGCCTTCCCGATCCTGAGCTTGTGATTCGCACTTCCGGTGAGCTGCGCCTTTCGAATTATCTGCTGTGGCAGGTGGCTTATTCCGAATTCTACGTCACCGATACCTATTGGCCCGACTTTGATCGTTGGGGCCTTGTCGACGCCATTTTGGCCTATCAGGGCCGTGACCGTAGGTTTGGTGGTCTGAGCAAGACCGAGGAGGCTTAATCGTGTCCGATCGTCCCAAGGCAACTGCTCCCAAGACATCTGAGCGCAAGGCTGTCGCTGTGGGAGCGCCCGCAGCGAAGAATGGCACCGGTTCGTGGCTTGCGGGCTTTATTACCCGTGCCGCCGCCGGTATCGTTTATGCCGTTGTCTTTATCCTGTGCCTGGTTTTGGGTATCGTGCCCACGGCCATCTTTGTTTCTGTCATGAGTGGTCTGTGCTGCTATGAGTTTTTCCGTATGACGAGGCTCGATGGCAAGATGGCTAACGAGCGCATGGGTATCGCTGCCGCCGTACTCTTTCCGCTGTCGGCGTTGGGCGATTCGATGTTGCTGAATGCCCTGCTTTTTGCCCTGATGCTCGCTGTGGGCATTTGGTATGTCTGGTCGCCGCGTACCCGCATCTCTGATGTGGCCGTGACGCTCATGGGTCCCATCTACACTGGCTTTATGCTGTCGGCTATCGTGCTGCTGCGCGATGCCGTGCCCGGTTTTGCCGGCGCCCTGCTTTCGGTGGGCGTTTGCGCGTCCCTTTGGGTCTCCGATTCGTTTGCCTACATCGTGGGTAGCCGTATCGGCAAACACAAGATGGTTCCCAAGATCTCTCCCAAAAAGAGCTGGGAGGGGTTTGTCGGCGGCATCCTGGGCTCGGTTTTGATTTGGCTCATCCTGTGGGCGACGCACTTCTACAAACTCAGCCTGCCCTATGCGCTGCTGTGCGGCGTGGTGGTGTCCATTTTGGGCGTTATCGGCGACCTTATCGAGTCGCGCATCAAGCGCGGTGTGGGCGTTAAGGATTCCGGTAACCTTATCCCGGGCCACGGCGGCATGCTCGATCGTAGCGATTCGCTTATCTTCGGCTGCATTACCGCGCAGCTGCTTTTGATGATCGGAGGCGTGCTGTAATGTCATTCCAGACGACGTATGGCCCCGATGGACGCCTCCGTGTTGCCATCCTGGGTTGTACGGGCTCTATCGGCACCCAGGCGCTCGATGTGTGCCGCCAGCATGCCGATCGCCTGCAGGTGACGGCGCTGTCCGTTAACTCCAGTACCTCCGAGCTCGTTGCCGCTGCCCGCGAGTTCTCGGTTTCGGCGGTTGCCGTGGCCGATGTCGCTTATGGCGATGACGCCGTGCTGCAGGAGTTGCCCGAGGGAACGAAGCTCGGCGTTGGCGCGCAGGCGGTTTGCGAGCTCGCGCGTCGCGACGATGTCGACTGCGTGCTTGTCGCTATTGTGGGCGCCGCCGGTCTCGAGGCGAGCCATGCGGCCTTGACCTCGAATAAGCGTCTTGCCCTTGCCAACAAGGAGTCACTCGTCGTCGGTGGCGACTTGCTTATGCCGTTGGCGCAACCGGGCCAGCTTATTCCAGTCGACTCTGAGCACTCCGCCATCTACCAGTGCTATCTGGGGGAGGACCCGCGCGAGGCTCATTGTATTTGGCTCACCTGCTCGGGCGGTCCGTTCTTTGGCCGTACGCGCGGCGAGCTCGATCGCGTGACGCGTGCCGATGCCCTCGCACATCCCACGTGGGCCATGGGTGCCAAGATCACCATCGACTCCGCCACCCTCATGAACAAGGGCCTGGAGCGCATTGAGGCCATGCATCTGTTTAACTGCGACCTCGATTTCATTAACGTGGTCGTGCAGCGTCAGTCCAAGATTCACTCTATGGTCGAGTTCGCCGACGGCTCCGTGATGGCGCATCTTGGTGCTTCCGACATGCGTATTCCCATCCAGTTCGCGTTCTCGTATCCCGAGCGTTGGGATACCCCGGCGCCTCGTATCGATTTTCGCGAGTTGGGGCAGCTCACGTTTGATGCTGCCGACATGGATACCTTCCGCTGTCTGGCGCTGGCCGAGCGTGCCGGCAAGACGGGTGGCACCATGCCGTGCGTGCTCAATGCCGCCAACGAGGTCGCCGTCGATGCCTTCCTGCACGATGGCTGCAGCTTTACCGATATCGATCGCATTGTGGAATCCTGCATGGATGCTCACGATATGCAGGCGGTCGATTCGTTTGAGCAGCTTCGCGACATCGATGCGTGGGCGCGTGAAAAGGCTGCGCAGGTGCTCGTCGCAACCCGTTCCTAACCCATAAGGATTGCTTTTTCGTTTTATGGATACTGTTCTGAGCGTTCTCTCATCGGTCTTTTGGGGCCTGCTGATGCTTTCCGTCCTCGTGTTTTTGCACGAGGGCGGCCACTTTTTGGCGGCGCGTGCCTGCGGCGTCCGTGTGACCGAGTTCTTTTTGGGCCTGCCGTGTCGCTTTGACATCCATTACACGTCGCGTCGCATTGGAACTAAGTTTGGCGTGACCCCGCTGCTGCTGGGTAGCTACGCTGCCATCTGCGGTATGGATCCGACCGACGTCTCGTGCGCCGATCGCGTGCTCGCGGCTATCTATCGTCATGGTCGCGTGACCGTGGCCGACCTTGCTGTCGAGCTCGAGCTTTCCGAGGAGGATGTGCTCGAGGCTTGTGCTCTGTTGCTGGGCTGGGGCTCCATCGTACCTTGGTATGAGGAAGGGGAGAAGCCCTCACCGAGCTACTATCCCACCAAGTATCAGACACTGCCTCGAGACGCTGCGGGTTACACCACCTTTGACGGCCGCCGGTTCGATCGAGAGCATGCGACTGCCGAGGGCGATGTGTGGGAGCTGCCGTGCGGCGAGGCTGATTTCTTGGCGCAAGAGCGCTCGCACACTTATCTAGGCCAGGGCTTTCTCAAGCGCGCCTTTATGCTGCTCGCGGGCATTCTCGTCAATATCCTGACGGGTTTTTTGCTCCTTATGAGCATCTATTCCATTGCGGGTGTCACCGTGCCGATGGATACCAACGTGATCGGTCAGGTTGACGAGGGGTCTATTGCCGCCAAGGCGGGTATCGAGGCTGGTGATGCGATCCTTTCGGTCGACGGCGTCTCATGTTCCACTTGGATGGACGTCTACGATGCTATCGGCAAGGCCGCCGGTAAGGACGATATCGCCATTGAGTATGAGCGCGACGGCAAGCAGCATTCGACCTCGGTTGCGCTCAAAGAGGACGAGCGGTTAGGTGTGTATGCTTCTACGGAGGTAGTCCGTTTGGACCCCATCACCTCGGCGCGTCTGTCATTCTCCTATGTTGTGCAGACCGCGGATGGCGTTATTCGCCTACTCCAGCCGCAGCATACGATGGAGATTCTCGACCAGTCCTCGTCGATCGTGGGTATTAGCGTTATGTCCTCTCAGGCGGCTGCTGCCGGCCCCGTAACGTTCCTGTCGTTTGCCGCGCTCATTTCGTTCTCGCTGGGTTTTATGAACTTGCTGCCCATCCCCCCGCTCGACGGCGGCAAGTTAGTCATCGAGATTATTCAAAAGATTGCGGGTCGCGAGCTGCCTCTCAAGGCTCAGACGATTGTGAGCTATGTGGGCATCGCGCTCTTCGCACTGCTGTTTGTCTATATGCTTCGTTCCGACATCCTTCGATTTATTCTGTAGGGGAGTGTTTGGATTGTCTCTATCCCATTCTTTGCCGCGCGAGCTGACGCGCCCTGTGCATGTGGGCGGCGTGCAGATCGGCGGCGGCGCGCCGGTGGTGGTTCAGTCCATGACATGCACTGATACCGCCGATGCCCAGGTAACGCTTGGGCAGGTTCGCGCGTTGGCGCAGGCGGGCTGCGATATCGTGCGCGTGAGTGTACCCACCGAGGCCGCGCTCGAGGGCTTTCGTACCATCTGTGCTGAGTCCCCGGTGCCGATCGTCGCCGATATCCACTTTAACCATAAGCTTGCCATTGGTGCCGTTGAGGCCGGTGCTGCCAAGCTGCGCATCAATCCCGGCAATATCGGCGATTGGGCCAAGGTTGACGCGGTGATCGATGCTGCGGGTGCAGCGGGCTGTGCGATTCGTATCGGCGTCAATGCCGGTTCGCTTGAGCAGGATATCGCCGAGCGCGACGACCTCACGCAGCCCGAAAAGCTCGTGATGTCGAGCGAGCGTTTCGTCAAGCATTTTGAAGACCGCGGCTTTACAAACATTGTGCTTTCCGCCAAGGCCCATAGCGTGCAAACGACGCTCGATACCTATCGAGCCTTGTCGCGTGAGATTCCCCACGTTCCGCTTCACCTGGGCGTAACCGAGGCTGGTACCAAGCTTCAGGGCACCATTAAGAGCTCGGTGGGCCTTGGTATTCTGCTGTCTGAGGGTATTGGTGACACCATGCGCGTCTCTCTCACGGCCGATCCGGTTGAGGAGCCGCCGGTTGCCTGGGGTATTCTGCAGTCGCTGGGCCTGCGTCGCCGTGGCCCCGAGATTGTCTCGTGCCCCACTTGCGCCCGCTGCCAGGTTAACCTCATTCCCATTGCCGAGGAAGTAACCGAGCGGCTTAAGAACTATGCCGCGCCGCTTTCGATTGCCGTCATGGGATGTGCCGTTAATGGCCCCGGTGAGGCTTCTGATGCCGACCTGGGCGTTGCTTGCGGACGTGGTCAGGCCTTGCTCTTTTCGCATGGCCAGATCATTGGTAAAGTAGCTGAGGATCAAATTGTCGACGCGCTTATGGCAGAGGTCGACAAACTTATTGAGGAGAAATAAATGACCCGAGCAATGTATATGTCTAAGCTCTATGCGCCGACGCTTAAAGAGGATCCGGCGGACGCTGAGCTCGCCAGCCACCGCCTGCTGCTCCGTGCCGGCATGATCCGCAAGGAGGCCGCCGGTCTGTATTCCTACCTGCCGCTCGCATGGCGCTCGATTCGCAAGATCGAGAACATCGTGCGCGACGAGATGGATGCCGCCGGTGCCCAGGAGCTCATGATGCCCATTATGGTCGACGCTGAGCTATGGCGCGAGTCCGGCCGCATCGACGCCTATGGCAAGGAGCTCGTGCGCTTTGATGACCGCCACGGCCGCGAGTTCGTGCTGGGCCCCACGCACGAGGAGACCGTGACCGCCCTGGTTCGCAATGAGCTGCGTTCCTACAAGCAGCTGCCTGTCAACCTGTACCACATTCAGGACAAGTTCCGCGACGAGTTCCGTCCCCGCTTTGGCCTGATGCGCGGTCGCGAGTTCATCATGAAGGACGCCTATAGCTTCTCCGCCACGCAGGAGAGCCTGCAGGAGGAGTACGACAAGATGAAGCAGGCCTACGCTAACATCTGTGAGCGCTGCTACATTAAGGCCCTGCCCGTCGTTGCCGACTCCGGTGAGATCGGTGGCGATACCTCCGTCGAGTACATGGCTTTGGCCGACGCCGGTGAGGCTTCGCTCGTCTACTGCGACGATTGCGGCTTTGCTGCCGATGACGAGGCGGCGAGCACCAAGGTCGTCGTGACTGAGGGTCCCGGCGACGGTACGCTCACCAAGGTCGAGACTCCGGGCATGGGCACCATCGAAGCTGTTGCTAAGTTCTTTGGCTTCCCCGAGAACGGCACGCGCAAGTCGCTGGCACTCATCGACGCCGAGGGCAAGCCGGTCGTGGCCATTGTTCCGGGCGACCACGAGCTCAACGATTGCAAGGCCGAGCATGTCTTTGGCAAGGGCTATCGCATGATGACCGATGAGGAGCTCCAGACCTACGGTCTGCATAAGGGCTTTATCGGACCGGTTAACCTTCCCGAGGGCATTCGCCTGGTGTGCGACGAGAGCCTGCGCGAGTCCAAGCAGTGGGCCTGCGGTGCCAACGAGGTCGATTATCACTTTACCGGTGCCTGCCCCGAGCGCGACTTTACCGTCGACGAGTGGGCCGACCTGGTCACCGTCGTTGCCGGCGATCCCTGCCCGCACTGCGGCAAGCCGCTCTCTGCTGCCCGCGGTATCGAGGTCTCCCAGGTTTTCCAGCTGGGCACCAAGTATTCCGAGGCCATGGGTGCTACCTTTATGGATGAGGACGGTAAGGAGAAGCCGCTCATCATGGGTTGCTACGGCGTGGGCGTGTCCCGCTCGCTCGCTGCTGTCGTGGAGCAGCACAACGACGAGCACGGTATCGTCTGGCCGGTCTCCGTTGCCCCGTACGAGGTCGCGGTGATTCCGCTCGACCCCAAGAAGGAGGAGTGCGCGACCGTCTGCGAGCAAATCGTCGAGGGTCTGTGCGCCGAAGGTATCGAGGTTGTCGTGGATGACCGCGACGAGCGCCCCGGCTTTAAGTTTGCCGACAACGACCTTATGGGCTTCCCGTATCAGGTTGTTCTGGGTAAGCGTGGCCTTAAGAATGGCATGGTGGAGCTCAAGGATCGTGCTACCGGCGAGCGTGAGGACGTGGCGATCGACGAGGTCGTTGCTAAGGTTGCCGAGCTTGTGAAGGCTGCCCGTCGTTAATCGACGATTTCGTTCGTAGTTCGATATACGGGACGGCCCCGCATTTCTCCAGATAGGGGAGATGCGGGGCCGTCCTTTTATCTTGTAGCATCCTCGATATCTAAAAGGAAAACCCCACAGCCCATATGAGCTGTGGGGTTTCTTGTGCCTCCGATGCGAAATAAATCGCTCAGATATTACTGATAATCGACGACGTCGATCCAGTTCTTAAGGAACTCATCGTTCACGTTGCGCTTACGAGCGAGCTCGGAAGCGGCGACGATGCTCGTCCACTGACGCACGACCTGCATGGGCATGTCGGCGCGGTCGCAGTAGAGCTCCAGGTAGGCCTCGGCCTGGTCCTTGCTGTTGAGGGCGAAGAGCAGGTAGGTGGTGGCAACGTCGGCAGCAGGGGAGCCCTGGGTGGCGTGTGCCCAGTCGCACACATAGAGCTGGCCGTCGTCGCCGACGATGACGTTGGAGGGGTTGAAGTCGCCGTGGCAGACCTTGAACTCCTTGGTCATGCCGTCCAGACGCTCCTGAAGGTTGTAGCGCGTGGTGGCATTGAGCTGATCAAGGCTGTCGATCATGCGGGCGAACTTGTCGCGCTGACGGTTGAGCAGCGGGGAGGTGTAGCCGTGGATCTCGATCTGGAGGTCGACGAACATCTCGAGGTACTCACCAAAGCGCTGGGGCTCGGCAGTCATCTTTTCGGCAAGGGTGGTGCCCGGAACCTTCTCGGTCACGAGCGCCCAGCCGTTGGCGTTCTCGAGCTGGGAAACCTCGAGAGCCTTGGGGCTGCGGATGCCGCACTCATTGATGCGGGCAAGATTCAAAGCCTCGTTGAACACGTCGGAGACGGGCTTGGTCTCGTTAAAGACCTTGACGATCTTGTCGCCCAGGTCGTAAACGACCTTGTTGCCGCGACGGACGAGCTCGGTCTTGGAATCGGGTAGCAGCATGGTTGCATCCTTTCAACGATGCGATAGAAGCGACGGCGGGGGTGTGTGAAACACCCGTGCACCCCCGCCGTTAAAAACCGTGCTAAAACTAGCAGACGGCGTAGTCCTGAGGCTCGCGGCCGTAGTAGGCGTCCAGGTAGAGCTCCTTGATCTCGCTCATGAGCGGGTAGCGCGGGTTGGCGCCGGTGCACTGGTCGTTGAATGCCTGCTCGGTCATCTCGTCGAGGGTGTCGAGGAAGTACTGCTCGTCAACACCGTAGTCGGCGATGGTCTTCTTGACGCCGATGAAGTCCTTGAGCTCCTCGAGCTTCGTGATGAAGTTCTCGAAGACCTCCTTGTCGTCCTTGCCCTCGATGCCGCAGTACTTGGCCATCTCGGCGTAGTTGTGCAGCGCGTTGGGGTAAGGATACTGGGAGAAGGTACCCATCTTGACGGGAGCCTCGGCGGCGTTGTAGCGCATAACGCGGGTCAGGATGACGGCGTTGGCGAGGCCGTGGGGCAGGTGATGGAAGGCGCCGAGCTTGTGAGCCATGGAGTGGTTGAGGCCCAGGAAGGCGTTGGCGAAGGCCATACCGGCCATGCAAGAGGCGTTGTGCATCTCCTCGCGGGCATGCGGGTCCTTGGCGCCGTTGGTGAAGCTGGAGGGCAGGTTCTCGAAGACGAGCTTAGCAGCGCGCTCGGAGAGGCCCTTGGTGTAGTCGGAAGCCATGATGGAGACGTAGGACTCGATGGCGTGGGTCATGACGTCGATGCCGGAGGCAGCGGTCAGGCCGCGCGGGGCGGTCATGCAGTTGTCGGCGTCGACGATAGCCATGTTGGGGAGCAGCGCGTAGTCGGCGAGCGGCCACTTGATGCCGGTCTCCTTGTCGGTGATGATGGCGAACGGCGTGCACTCGGAGCCGGTACCCGAAGAGGTCGGGACGGCGACGAAGTAGGCCTTCTTGCCCATCTCGGGGAAAGTGAAGATACGCTTGCGGATGTCCATGAAGTCCATGGCCATGTCCTCAAACTTGCACTCGGGGTGCTCGTACATCATCCACATGATCTTGCCGGCGTCCATAGCGGAGCCACCGCCGACGGCGATGATCACGTCAGGCTCAAAGAGAGCCATCTGCTTGGCGCCGCGACGTGCGCACTGCAGCGACGGATCGGGCTCGACGTCGTAGAAGCAGTCGTGGGCGATGCCCATCTCGTCGAGCTTGGCCTCGATGGCGCGGGTGTTGCCATTCTTGAAGAGGAACTGGTCGGTGACGATGAAGGCGCGCTTCTTGCCCATGACGGTACCGAGCTCGTCGAGGGCGACGGGCGTGGAACCCTTCTTGAAGTAGACCTTCTCGGGAGCGCGGAACCACAGCATGTTCTCACGGCGCTCGGCCACAGTCTTAACGTTGATCAAGTGCTTCACCCCAACGTTCTCGGAGACGGAGTTGCCGCCCCAGGAGCCGCAGCCCAGGGTCAGAGACGGCTTCATGCCAAAGTTGTACAGGTCACCGATGCCGCCGTGCGAGGACGGGGTGTTGATGACGATACGGCAGGCCTTCATGACGTGCTCGAACAGACTGATCTTCTCGGCCTGGGCGGGGTGCACGTACAGAGAGGCGGTGTGGCCCGGGCCACCGGCGAGCACCAGGTGCTCGGCCTTGTCGACTGCCTCCTGGAAGTCCTTGGCGTGGTACATGGCCAGGACCGGGGAGAGCTTCTCGTGGGAGAACTCCTCCTTGGCGGGGTCGGTGGAGGTGACCTCGGCGATCAGGATCTTGGTCTTGGCGGGAACCTCGATGCCTGCGAGCTCGGCGATCTTGGCGGCAGCCATGCCGGGGATGCGGTGGTCGAGAGCGCCGTTCTTGAACATGGCGGCACGCAGAGCCTCCATCTCGGCACCCTGCTTGACGAAGTAGCAGCCGCGCTTCTGGAACTCGGCCTTAACCTGGTCATAGATGGTGTCGATGACGGTCACGGACTGCTCGGAAGCGCAGATCATGCCGTTGTCGAAGGTCTTGGAGTGGATGATGGAGTTGACGGCGAGCAGCACGTCGGCGGTGTCGTCGATGACGACCGGGGTGTTACCGGCGCCAACGCCCAGGGCGGGCTTGCCCGAGGAGTAGGCGGCCTTGACCATGCCCGGGCCACCGGTGGCGAGGATGATGTCGACGTCGCGCATGACCATGTTGGTCAGCTCGATGGAGGGGACATCGACCCAGCCGATGATGCCCTCGGGGGCACCGGCCTTGACGGCGGCGTCAAGCACGAGCTTAGCGGCGGCGATGGTGCACTTGGCGGCAGCCGGGTGCGGGGAGATGATGATGGCGTTGCGGGTCTTCAGGCTGATCAGCGTCTTGAAGATCGCAGTGGAGGTGGGGTTGGTCGTCGGGATGACGGCGCCCACGATGCCGATGGGCTCGGCGATCTTGGTGATGCCGTAGGCCTCGTCGCGCTCCAGGACACCACAGGTCTTGGTGTTCTTGTAAGCGTTGTAGATGTACTCTGCGGCGTAGTGGTTCTTGATGACCTTGTCCTCAAGAACGCCGCGGCCGGTCTCCTCGATGGCCATCTTCGCCAACGGGATACGAGCCTTGTTGGCGGCCATGGCGGCCTCATAGAAGATCTTGTCGACCTGCTCCTGCGTGTACGTAGCAAAAAGCGCCTGGGCCTCTCGCATCTGAGCGAGCTTAGCCTCAAGCGCCTCTACGTTGTCCACAATTGCGGGAGTAGTGTTTTCCGGTGACTTTTTCACCATTTGTGTCTCCTTGCGATCGGAGATTTACCCTACGCCTTGCATGATAGCAAGAAATTATTCGGCGAACGGTCAGATTCCTCTAAAAGGCACACTAAAACGCTTCAATAAACTGAAGCGTTTTAACCATTTAACTAAAAGCCGAACGTCTTCTCCGGGCGAATTCCTAGTTTCCCCATGGCTATGGTGTGGAGTTTGTTCATTGTTTGTTCATTACACTCATTGGGGACAGACTTATATGTGTGCTTTCACTCATTTGGGACAGACATCGATTTGTCATTTTGTCGTTTTGGGCATGTTTTTGTCGTTCATTGTATATAAATAGGTCACAGGCTCAGCATTTCGCGTTCCTTCTCTCCTTTTAGGTGTTGCCTGTACGGCTTTGAAAGGAGAGACCATGCCCCGTTGCGCCCGCGAAATTTCGCTCACCGGCTATTACCACGTCTTTGACCGTGGCAACTCCAAACAGATCATTTTTGAAGATGACTCTGACCGATATCGTTTCTTATCGGACATCTCGGACAGGTTTGCTTGCCATGACGTGGCGGTGTTGGCCTGGTGCCTTATGGACAACCACTTCCATTTGATGGTTGATGACCCATTTGACAACCTTTCAAAGGCAATGCAGTGCGCGCTGACGGCCTATGCCAAGTATTTCAATGGGAAAACCGGAAGAACGGGCCACCTGTTTGATAATCGCTATTCGCGGGTCGCGGTCGAGTCGGACACGCAGGCGGTGCAGTTGCTCGATTATATCCATCTCAATCCCGTGAAAGGTGCGCTCGACTCGCTTGATGCCTACCGCTGGTCAAGCTACAAGGCATACCAGCTGGGATACGATCCCTTTGATATCTGCGATGCGGCCCCCATGCTCGATATTGTCGGGGGTTCCCGTCGCTATTGCGAGCATCTTAAGGAAGTTGCCGAGCGGATCTGGTCAGTTGA
>URBP01000011.1 GCA_900546105.1 uncultured Collinsella sp. | reverse complement strand
TGTGCTCTCCGTGCGAGCAGGACTGTCCGAGCAGGCGACCAAACCCCGCGCCCCATCCCGGCGAGCGCTCGGGGACCGGTAGCTTACAGGTGGCTGACGATCAGTTCCATCTTGCCTTCGAGGTCGATGGAGGTGACGGTGCTGGGGACTAGCAGGTGGCTTCCCTTGTGGACGGGGTCGCCGCAGACGGTGCCTTTGCCGTCGATGACTGACAGACACATGAAGGGCCAACGCTGTTCCAAGGTCTTGCTGCCGTTGACGCGCACGCGATCGACGGTGTAGCAGGAGTTAGACTCGAGCTCGGTCACGCCGTCGACCTCGGGCGCGGTCACGGTGCCGTCGGTCGGTGCCTGAACATCAAAGTCGATGCAGTCGAGGCTCTGCTCAATATGCAGCGGGCGCAGCTTGCCGTCGGTGCCGGGACGGTCGTAGTCGTACAGGCGATACGTCACGTCGCTCGACTGCTGCGTCTCCAAAATGAGCGTGCCGGTCTTGATGGCGTGGACGGTACCGGAATCAATCTGGAAAAAGTCGCCCTTGTGGATCGGCAGCACGTTGAGCATGTCGTCCCAGCGGCCGTCTTCGATCATCTGTGCAGCCTCGGCGCGGTCCTTGGCGCGCTGGCCGACGATGATTGTGGCGCCGGGCTCGCAGTCCAGCACATACCAGCACTCGGTTTTGCCCAGGCTGCCGTTCTCGTGCTCGGCGGCGTACTCGTCGTTGGGATGGATCTGGATCGAAAGGTCGTCCTTGGCGTCCAGAATCTTAATGAGCAGCGGGAACTCCTTGCCCTCGCAGTTGGCAAAGAGCTCACGGTGCTCGGCCCACAGCCACGACAGCGTGTGGCCGGCATACGGGCCCTCTGCAATCTGGCAGTCGCCGTTGGGGTGGGCCGAGATGGCCCAGCACTCACCGATGGGACCCTCGGGAATGTCGTAACCAAATACGGTTTCGAGCTGGCGGCCGCCCCAGATCTTCTCGTGGAAGATCGGCGTCAGTTTAATCAAGTCGGACATGTTCATACCCCCATTGTGTTGCGCGGCCGCCCACTCCAAACGAGCCATAGTGAGCGCCCGCATGACTACAAAAACTTATGCCAGCGTTACGTTGTGTAGCTCAAAGCGATCGCCTACGTTGTGCGAGATAGAATATTCAAACGCGGTGCCGCTATCCAAGAAGCCAATCTGGTTGAGTTCGAGCAGGGGAGAGCCGGGTTTGGTATCCAGGCGCTCAGCCTCTTCCTCAGTTGCCGCGACAGCGCGAATGGTGCGATGGAAGCTCGAGATCTTCAGTCCGCATTGCTCGCGGATAAAGCCGTAGACCGATCCGTACAGGTCCTTCTTTTTAAGGCCCGGGATCAGTTCGAGCGGCATATAGGTGTACTCGATGACGATGGGCTTCTCGTCGACCTGGCGCACGCGCACGATGTGATAGGCGAAGTCATCCTCGGCCATTCCCAGCTGGGTCGCAACCTCTGCCGGCGGATTGACGATCGAGAAATCGTAGACCACCGAGGTCACCTTTTCCCCGCGGTGCTCATACGAAAAGCCCTGGGCACGGTCGTTCTTGCCTTGAAAAAACACCTGGCCGGGAAGCCCCGCCGTGTCCTTGACGTAGGTGCCCGATCCGCGCCGGCTGGTAATAAGGCCTTCCTCGGTGATCTGCTCAATCGCTCGTTTGACGGTGATTTTGGAAACGCCATAGAGCTCACAGAACTCAACGACGGTGGGCAACTTATCGCCCGGTTTAAGTGCGCCGTCCTCGATGCTTCGACGGATATCTGCAGCTATCGCCTCGTATTTGGGAATCATGCAATCCTCCCTTCATATTTGCGTCGATATTTAGAAAGTATACCTACTTAAAAAGCATCCATATGGCTTTCATGAAAGAAGTTCGATAAAGAAAAATGAAAAAGACGCTTTACATAGAAAATTAGAGCGCTATAGTTACAGACAACAAGCGAGATGCATTGGCGTTTCCTTGTACTGTTTGGGGACGGCTTTGTTTTGGCAGGTTGGATATCGGTATGACCGGTGCGCGCCCGCGCCGGATAACCTGCCAAAGCAAACCCGTCTCCAACCGGAAGCTCTAAGACACGAAAGCGAGGACTTTGATGGCACAGTATCAGCTGCCCCGTGACTTCTTCTTTGGCGCTGCTATGTCCGGCCCGCAGACTGAGGGTCAGTGGAATCAGAGCGGCAAGCTCGAGAACCTGTGGGACACCTGGTCCATCCAGGATCTGGGTTCGTTCTACAACTGCGTTGGCTCTTATGCCGGCAATGACTTTATGGCCAAGTACCAGGAAGACCTTCGCATTTTGAAGGAATTGGGCCTGGATACCTATCGCACTTCCATCCAGTGGAGCCGTCTGCTCGATGCCGACGGCAACCTGAACGAGGAGGGCGCCGCGTGGTATCACGAGCTGTTCCGCGCCTCTCGCGAGGCCGGCCTGGAGCCGTTTGTCAACTTGTACCACTTTGACATGCCCACCTACCTCTTTAACCGCGGCGGCTGGGAGAGCCGTGAGGTCGTCGAGGCTTACGCGCATTACGCCGACGTCGCCTTCCGCGAGTTTGGCCAGGAGATTAAGTACTGGTTCACCTTTAACGAGCCCATCGTCGAGCCCGAGCAGCGCTATCAGGAGGGCGTGTGGTTCCCGCAGCTCCACGACTTCAACCGCGCCCGCACCGTGCAGTATCACATCTCGCTGGCGCACGCGCTGGCCGTGGCCAACTATCGTCGCGCCTATGACGAGGGCGCTATTCGCGCCGATGCTAAGATCGGCATGATCAACTGCTTTACCCCGGTCTACACCAAGGAGAACCCCAGCGAGGCAGACCTCGAGGCCGTGCGTATGACCAGCGGCATCAACAACCGCTGGTGGCTTGACCTCATTACCAAGGGCGAGCTTCCTGCCGACGTGCTCGACAGCCTGGCCAAGGGCGGCGTTAAGCTCCCGTTCCGTGCCGGCGACCAAGAGATTCTTAAGCAGGGTGTTGTCGACTGGCTCGGCTGCAACTACTACCACCCCACGCGCGTTCAAGCGCCGGCGAGCAAGGTCGACCAGTACGGCCTGCCGCACTTTGCCGACGAGTACGTATGGCCCGACGCCGTTATGAACGAGAGCCGCGGCTGGGAGATCTACCCGCAGGGCCTCTACGACTTTGGCATGGACTGCGCCAAGAACTACCCCGATCTTGAGTGGTTCGTTTCCGAGAACGGCATCGGCATCATGGACGAATACAAGAACCGTGACGCCGAAGGAACCATCCAGGACGACTACCGCGTCGACTTTGTACGCCAGCACCTGGAGTGGGTGGCCAAGGCCATCGACGAGGGCGCCAAGTGCCGCGGATACCATTATTGGGCCGTCATCGATAACTGGTCTTGGGCCAATGCCTTTAAGAACCGTTACGGTTTTGTCGAGGTCGACCTTATGGACGGCTACAAGCGCCGTCTTAAGAAGTCGGCGGCCTGGCTCAAACAGGTCGCCACGACCCATGTGGTTGATTAGCGACCGGGCGAACGCCCAGACCACGCGCCGCCGCGCGCAACACATGGCACATCTGGTGGCAGAGGGCGACAGACCACCGTGCGCATAGGAAAAGGCCGGATTTGATAGTTAGGAGCAATCATGGCCAGTGACAACGGAAAGAGCTTCCTCGACAAGTTTGCCGAGGTCTCTGCGAAGGTGGGAAACCAGGTTCACCTGCGTTCCCTGCGCGACGCCTTCGCGACCATCACGCCGCTCTATATCCTTGCGGGTATCGCGGTTCTTATCAACAACGTCGTGTTCCCCCTGTTCCCGCTCGATGCGGCGGGCCTTGCCAACCTTCAGACGTGGGGTTCGGCAATTACGCTGGGCACCCTCAACGTCTCTGCCATTATCTTGGCCGGATTGATTGGCTACAGCCTCGCTAAGAACAAGCGTTTCGATAACCCGCTCGCTTGCGTGGTCGTCGCTATCTCTGCTTTCGTCATCATGATGCCGCAGCAGATCACCGCCACGCTTGCCGCCACGAGCCCGCTGCTCACCGACAAGATCACCTCCGCCGAGGTCACGGGCGCCCTTTCGACTGCCAACACCGGCACCAACGGTCTGTTCTCGGCTATTATCATCTCCCTGCTTTCCGTCTCGCTCTTCATCAAGATTTCTGGCGTCGAGAAGCTCAAGGTTAAGCTGGGCGAGGGCGTGCCTCCCGCGGTCTCCAACTCCTTCAACGTCATGATTCCGATGCTGCTCAACCTCGCGATCTTCGCTCTTGCCGCAGCCCTGCTCGCCGTGTGCGCCGGCACCGATCTGTGCACCATCATCTCCACGTGCATCTCCAACCCGCTCAAGAACATCATGAACGCCGGTCCGTGGGCTGTTATCCTCATCTACACCCTTGCCAACCTGCTGTTCTGCGTCGGTATTCACCAGTCCACCATCTCTGGCGCTACCGTCGAGCCGATCCTGACCATGCTCATCGTCGACAACATGGCTACCTTTGCCGCCGGTGGCACCATCCAGCCCGATCACTACATGAACATGCAGATCGTTAACAGCTTCGCCCTCATCGGCGGCTCGGGCTGCACCCTCATGCTTCTGCTCGACACGCTCCTGTTCTCCAAGAACAAGGCTTCCGAGACCGTTTCCAAGATGGCTATCCTGCCTGGTCTGTTCAACATCAACGAGCCGGTTATCTACGGTTACCCCATCGTGTACAACCTGCCGCTCATGATTCCGTTTGTCCTCCTTCCCGACTTGTTCATCGGCATCACCTATGGCCTTACCTGCGCAGGCATCATCAGCCCCTGCATCGCCCAGGTGCCCTGGACTATGCCTCCCGTCATCAATGCCCTGCTCGCTACGGGCTTTGACTGGCGCGCCGGCGTGTGGCAGGCTCTCGAGATTGTCATTGGCATGGCCGTCTACCTGCCCTTTATGAAGATTTCCGAGAAGGCAATCGCCAAGCAGGAGGCTCTCGCCGAGTAGAACGCCTAACGTTCGTCCCTTTCACCTTTGCGGGCGCCGGTGCGCGGTGCCGGTGCCCGCAGCTCTCTCCCTTGCGTAAAGATGCAGGGGGGTGGGAACAATAGCCGCAAAGAATGAAACCAGTCGTCGTCTGCGCGCCGCGCAGTTATAAGGAGGAAACCATGAAGAAGATCATGCTCTGCTGCAATGCCGGTATGTCCACGAGCCTGCTGGTCCAGAAGATGCAGGCCGAGGTTGCAAACCGTGGTCTGGATATTGAGGTCGAGGCTCGTCCCATGAACGAGGCCCACGATCACCTGGACGAGTGCGACATGTTGCTGCTTGGTCCGCAGATCGGCTACACCAAGGGCGATTTTGAGAAGGAGGCCGCCGGCCGCTTCCCGGTCGAGGTCATCAACATGGTCGACTACGGCCGCATGAACGCTGCCGGCATCATTGACCACTGCGTCAGCGTGATGGGCTAGGTGCAGCATATGGAGGATATGAACGAGTTGCAGATGACCTGCTTCGAGATCATCAGCTACGTCGGTACCGCCAAGAGCATGTACATCAATGCCGTGCAAAAGGCCAAGGAGGGCGATTTTGACGCTGCCGAGGAGCTTATCAAGCAGGGCGACGAGGCCTATAACGGTGGCCACGATGTCCATATGGGGCTCCTTAAAAAGGAGGCCAACGGCGAGCGTAACGGCGAGGCCCCGCTGATTCTGCTGCATGCCGAGGACCAGATGGCCGGCACCGAGACCATGCGCGTCATGGCGACGGAGCTCATCGAAATCCACAAGCAGCTGCAGGCACTGAAAGCCTAGCTGGCGTTATCGCCGAGATGGACCGTGCAGTCCAATAGACAACAGAGTCCCTTTGACGGGCACCGGGAGTCTCCGCCTCCCGGTGCCTTTATTTTTGGGGATGGTCTTGCGCGGTCTGTTGAGCGGCCATTTGCGTTTCCCCAGATAAAACCTGCCAAAACAAACCTGTCCCTTTTTGGTAGGTTTTTGCCTGGGGAGCGGTACCATACAGGCAATGTTTAAACGAGAAAGGTGGGCTCCCATGGAACCTAAGCAGTATTACATCGGCATTGACGTCGGCGGCACTTCGGTTAAGGAGGGCCTGTTCGACGAGGACGGTAACCTGCTGGCCAAGGCAAGCGTACCCACGCCGCCCATCGTTGACGCTGCGGGCTTTGCCGCGGTGACCGAGGCTATCGACCAGGTGGTCGCCAAGGCCCAGATTCCGCGCGCCTTTGTGGCGGGTATTGGCCTGGCCGTTCCGTGCCCCATCCCGGCATCGGGCGATGCCAAGGTCAAGGCCAACATTGCCATTAACCTGCCCGAGCTGAGGATCGCCATTCAGGAGCACTGCCCCGACGCGGTCGTTAAGTACGAAAACGATGCCAACGCCGCTGCCATGGGCGAGGCCTGGCTCGGCTCTGCCAAGGGCGTGCAGAACGTCGTGATGGTCACCATCGGTACCGGCGTGGGCGGCGGCGTTATCGTTAACGGCGACGTGGTGTCGGGCGTTGTGGGTGCCGGCGGCGAGATTGGCCACATGTGCCTGAACCCGGCTGAGGAGCGCACCTGCGGCTGCGGCGGCCATGGCCACCTGGAGCAGTATTCCAGCGCTACCGGCGTGGTGAGCAACTATCTTGCCGAGTGCGAGAAGGCGGGCGTCGACCCCATCGAGCTCACCGGCCCCTCCGATTCCAAGGACGTGTTCCAGGCCTGTCGCGAGGGTGACAAGCTCGCGCTAGCCGCGGCCGATACCATGGCCGACTATCTCGGTCGCGCTCTGGCGCTTATCGCCAACGTGGTCGACCCCGAGATGTTCCTGATCGGCGGCGGCGCATCCGCCTCGGCCGATGTCTACCTCGACAAGGTCCGCGAGCACTTTAAGCAGTACGCGCTTTCTGCCTCGCGCGAGACACCCATCGAGGTCGCCTCGCTCGGCAACGACGCCGGCATCATCGGTGCCGCCTGCGTAGCCCTGCGCGCCGCCGGCAAATAGCTGACGCAAGGGGGCAGGTTAGTTTGCACCACATGGTGCAGAGGGGACAGACTTTGCCTCAGCGCCTGCCCCAATTTGTGCTGCGGCCCTTCCATCTCATAGGGTTCGGCGTCAGCGTGCTACCATAGCTACGTCCAAGTACACATATCAAGTGGAGGATATCCATGGCAAACGTTCTTGTCTTTGGTCACCAGAACCCCGATAACGACGCCATCATGAGCGCCGTCGTCCTGTCCCAGCTGCTCAACCAGGTTGAGTATGCCGGCAACACCTACGAGGCCTGCGCACTGGGCCAGCTTCCGGCCGAGTCCGCCAAGCTGCTCGCCGACGCCGGCATTGCCGAGCCCCGCGTGATCGAGTCCGTCGAGGCCGGTCAGCTCGTCGTCCTCACCGACCACAACGAGTCCGCCCAGTCCGTCGCCGGCCTTAAGGACGCCACGGTCTTTGGCGTTGTCGACCATCACCGCATCGGCGACTTCGAGACTGCCGGTCCGCTGCACTACATCTGCCTGCCCTGGGGCTCCAGCTGCACCATCGTCACCAAGCTCGCCGGCGTGCTCGGCGTTGAGCTTTCCGACGTTCAGGCCAAGCTGCTGCTCTCGGCCATGATGACCGACACGCTCATGCTCAAGAGCCCCACCACCACCGATGTCGACCGCGCCGTCGCTGCTAAGCTCGGCGAGCAGGTGGGCGTCGACCCGGTCAAGTTTGGCATGGAGGTCTTCCTCACCCGCCCGTCCGGCTCCTTCACTGCAGCCGAGATGGTCGGCAACGACATCAAGATGTTCGAGCCCGCTGGCAAGAAGCTGCTCATCGGCCAGTACGAGACCGTCGACAAGAGTCGTGCGCTCGGCATGATCGACGAGATTCGCGAGGCCATGCGTGCCTACGCCGCCGAGAAGGGTGCCGATGGCATTGTCCTGTGCATCACCGACATCATGGAGGAGGGCTCGCAGGTCCTGCTCGAGGGCGAGACCGAGGCTGCTCAGAAGGGCCTGGACATTGCCGACGAGCACGACGGCGTCTGGATGCCGGGCGTCCTCTCCCGTAAGAAGCAGGTCGCTGCCCCCATCATGGCCGCCTGCTAGGTTTAGTTGACCAAACGCCACGACCGGATCGCGGACGCCCCGCGCTCCGGTCGTTTTTTGTGCACGGCGCTGCGTCGTCTCTTGGGCAGGCGCGCCCGTGCCGTTGAGCAAATAATGTTCAACCTGTGGTTCCGCTTTTCGGCCACGCCTGCGTGCTTGTCGTGCAGGGTAGGCTAGATGCAAGCGTAATACGTTAGAGCGCGGCGCCGCCACTTGGGCGGGCCGTGCTTTTTTAAGACGGGAGCTTTCCCGAGAAAGGAGCCGCCCATGGCAGCACCCGAGCAGCTGTTCAACGTTCGTGAACGCAAGCGCTTTGAACGTCACGACATTTGGGAGCGCATCGCCGAGAACGGCACGATTTCCGCCGCCGTCATGGTCTTCGCCGCTATCGCCGCCGTTATCTGCGCCAACACCGATGCCTACGAGGCCATCCATCACTTTTTGGAGACCCCGCTGTATGTGGGCCTGGGCAACCTTACGGCTGGTCTCACCGTTGAGCTTTTCGTCAACGACTTCCTCATGGCGATTTTCTTTTTGTTGGTGGGCATTGAGCTTAAGTACGAGATGACGGTCGGCGAGCTCAAGAATCCGCGTCAGGCCATGCTTCCCATGCTGGCAGCCGTGGGCGGCGTCGTCGTTCCCGCCTGCATCTACCTGATCTTTAACCATGCCGGTGCCCGCAACGGTTGGGCCATTCCCATGGCAACCGATATTGCCTTTGCGCTGGGCGTGCTGTCGCTTTTGGGCAATCGCGTTCCCAACGGCGTGCGCGTGTTCTTCTCGACGCTCGCTATTGCCGACGACCTGATTTCCATCGCCGCCATCGCCATTTTCTACGGTCAGAGCCCCAATCCGTTTTGGTTGGGCGCCGCCGCACTTGTGACCTGCGCGCTCGTGTGGCTCAACAAGACGCAGCATTACCGCCTTGCCCCGTACTCGGTGCTGGGCCTGCTGCTGTGGTTCTGCATGTTCAAGAGCGGCGTGCACGCTACGCTTGCTGGCGTCATCCTGGCCTTCACCATTCCGGCCAAGTGCGGCGTCAAGCTCGATAGTCTCACCGATTGGCTGGGCGAGTGCCTGCCGCTGCTCGATGACCGCTACGACGACGAGGCACACATCCTGGGCCAGCATGACTTTACCGTCTCGACTACCAAGGTCGAGCGCGTCATGCACCGCGTGACCCCGCCGCTTATCCGCATGGAGCGTCTGATCTCCACGCCGGTCAACTTTGTGATCCTGCCGATCTTTGCGTTCGTAAACGCTCAGGTTCGCTTAGTGGGCGTGGACATGAGCACGCTGCTCACCGATCCGGTGACGCTCGGCGTGTACTTTGGCATGCTGCTGGGCAAGCCGATCGGCATCTTTGGTATGACGTTTGCCCTGGTTAAGCTTAAGGCCTGCGAGCTGCCGCACAATGTCAACTGGCACATGATTGCCGGCGTGGGCATTCTGGGCGGTATCGGCTTTACCATGTCGATTCTCATCAGCGGCCTTGCCTTCCCGACGGCCCAGTTTGAGGTTCTTGCAGCCAAGGCCGCTATTCTCGCCGGTTCGGTCACCGCAGCCGTGCTCGGCATGATCTACATGAGCGTGGTCTGCAAGCATCCCTCGCCCAAAGACGAGTAAGAGCACGTACAAGTTTGAAAACGCCGCCTGTGAACACCATCACAGGCGGCGTTTTAGTCATTGGGGACATTCTTAACCGACTAGGTTTATTCCACGGTGCCGTAGATGGCGCCCCAGCCGTGGGCGGCCAAGGCGGAGTTGAGTTGGTCGCAAAGTGACTGGCGGTCGTAATAGCCGGGCGGCAAAAGGTTCACGATTTCCATGAGATCGGGTGCCAGGTCCAAGATTTCGGCCTGTACGATCAGGTCCAGGCGGTCGATGGCATGGCGGTCGTAAAACAGCCCGTCGACCAGGCGCTGCAGGTCGCCGAATTCCTCGGCCCTAAACGATCCGTACTCCATAGTGCCTCCTTGGGCGCCCCACGCCGCCATGCGCGGCGATTCGTAATTCATTGCGATGAACTTAATCTATCACGGCTTCATACCGTTGCGGCGGTGGCGGTCTATACTTAGACGAACTGCAACGTACCGCTTCGCGAAAGGTCGCACCCATGCAGACGATCTACCAGAAGATGGAAACCACCGAACTCGATGCCGCCATCGAGGCGCTCAAAGCCGAGGTCGCCGAGGTCAAGGCCAAGGGCCTGGCGCTCGACATGGCCCGCGGCAAGCCGTCGCCCTCCCAGGTGGACATCTCTCGACCCATGCTCGATATCCTCAACGCCGACGCCGATCTGCACGACGGCAACGTCGACTGCTCCAACTACGGCTGCTTTGAGGGCATTCCCTCGGCACGCAAGCTGGCTGGGGAGTTCCTGGGTTGCCCTGCCGAGCAGACGCTCGTGCTGGGCTCGTCGAGTTTGCTGATTGAGCACGACATCGCCGGCATGTTCTGGCGCTGTGGCTCGTGCGGCAGCGAGCCCTGGGACGCCTACGAGGCTGCGCACGACGGCAAGAAAGTTAAGTTCCTGTGCCCCGTTCCCGGCTACGATCGCCACTTTGGCATCACCGCCGATCTGGGTATCGAGAATGTCCCCGTTGCGATGACCGACAACGGCCCCGACATGGACGAGATTGAGCGCCTCGTTGCCGCCGACGACTCCATCAAGGGCATCTGGTGCGTGCCCAAGTATTCCAACCCCACGGGCATCACCTTTAGCGAGGACACCGTGCGTCGCCTAGTCGAGATGCCCACGGCCGCGCCCGATTTCCGCATCTTCTGGGACAACGCCTACTGCGTGCATGACCTGTACGACGAGACCGACGAACTCGCCAACATCTTCGATTTTGCCCGCGCGGCGGGCACCGAGGACCGCGTGGTGGCCTTTGCCTCGACGTCCAAGATCACCTTCCCGGGTGCCGGTATCGGCTTTATCGGTGCGAGCCCCGCGGTTATCGCCGAGTTCTCCAAGCGCCTGAAGGCCGGCCTCATCAGCGCCGACAAGCTCAACCAGCTGCGTCACGTGCGCTTCCTTCCCACCATCGAGGCGGTTAAGGAGCACATGAAAAAGCATGCCGAGTTCCTGCGCCCGCGCTTTGAGGCCGTCGAGCGCAAGCTCACCGAGGGCTTGGGCGACACGGGCTGCGCCACCTGGACGCACCCCCGCGGCGGCTACTTTGTAAGCTTCGATGGTCCCGAGGGCTCGGCCCAGAAGGTCGCCGCGCTTTGCGCCGACCTGGGCGTCAAGCTCACGCCGGCCGGTGCTACCTGGCCCTATGGCAAGGACCCGCGCGACACCAACATCCGCATCGCGCCGAGCTATCCCACGGTCGAGGACCTGGAGGCCGCGCTCGATGTGCTGGTGCTGGCCGTTAAGCTTGTCGCTGCCGAGCTTGCGCGTGCCGAGCGTGCCTAACGCGCGGCTTCCCGTACTATCCGCACTTTCGATACGTAAAGGAGCGTATACATGGATTTGGGTATTTCCACCAACCCCACGCCAGAGCTCTACACCATTAAGGTGACCGGCGAGATCGATATCTCTAACGCCGATAGCCTGCGCAATGCCATCGACCTGGCGCTCGAGCAGCCCACCGAGGCCGTTGAGCTCGATTTTGCCCAGGTGAGCTACATCGATTCGACGGGCATTGGCGTGCTCGTGGGCGCCGCGCACCACGCGGTCGACCACGGTAAGCGCTTTAGCTGCACCAATGTGCAGCCTCCGGTGATGCGCGTGGTTCAGCTGTTAGGTGTCGACCAGGAGATTTCGATCACCGCTGCATAATCTTTGTCCCCAAAAGGGCGTGCCGTTTGGCATATGTTTGTGATGCGCTCGGATGTTTTGGCGTCCGGGCGCTATACTTGACCGAATGAATAGACGAGTTCCGGCCGAATGGCGCGGTGCGGGCTCGACTCACATCGAGCCTTGGAGGTATGTGTGTTTGGTATTGGAGAGGGTGAGCTCGCGATCATCGTGGTCTTCGGCTTTTTGCTGTTTGGCCCGGATAAGCTCCCGCAGATGGGCCGCACGATTGGCCGTGCCATCCGTCAGTTCCGCGAGACGCAGGAAAAGATGACGGCCGTTGTTCAGTCCGAGATTATCGATCCGGTGAGCGAGGCCGCGTCGGCCCCGGTCAAGCCCAAGAAGGCTGCCGTCGATGACGATTCCGATGCAGACGAGGATGCCGCCGAGACGGCAGCGCCCGCCAAGAAGGAGACCTTTGCCGAGCGTCGCGCCCGTCTTGCTGCCGAGAAGGCCGCGAGCGAGGCTGCCGCCGAGGGCGAGGGTGCTGCTGAGGAGTCCAAGGCCGAGGGTGCCGAGCCTGCCGCTGCCGCCGAGCCTGTCGTCGAGCCCGAGCCTGCTGCAGAGCCGGAGCCCGAGCCCGAGCCGGCAGAGCCCACGACGGCTGACCTCTACGCCCGTCGTCCCCGCAAGCGCAAGGCCGTCGTCGACCAGCTCGCTCGCGAGCTCGAGGCCGAGGACGACGCCGCTGCCGCCGACGCCCCGAAGGGAGGCGATGAGTAATGCCTATCGGACCTGCGCGCATGCCGCTCTTCGATCACCTGGGCGAGCTCCGTCGCCGCCTGACCATCGTGGTCGTGTCGGTGTTTGCCGCCGCCATCGTGCTGTATTTCGCCACGCCCGTGGTGCTCGACATCCTGGAAGACCCCATCCGCTCCTTTGTGCCGGACGGTAAGTTCTACATCACCACCACGCTCGGCGGCTTTGGACTGCGCTTCTCGCTGGCCATCAAGATGGCCGTGGTCATGTGCACGCCTATGATTATCTGGCAGATCCTGGCATTTTTCCTGCCGGCGCTTCGCCCCAACGAGCGCAAATGGGTCGTGCCCACGGTGCTCGCCTCGACGGTTCTGTTCTTCCTGGGCGCCATCTTTTGCTACTTCATCATTATCCCGGCAGGCTTTGAGTGGCTCATCGGCGAGACCTCTGCCGTCGCAACCGCGCTGCCCGACCTGGAGAACTACGTCAACATGGAGCTGCTCTTTATGATCGGCTTTGGTGTGGCATTCGAACTGCCGCTCATCATCTTCTACCTGTCCGTCTTCCACATCGTGTCCTACGCTGCCTTCCGCAGCGCCTGGCGCTACGTGTACGTTGGCCTGCTTGTGGGCTCGGCTGTGATCACGCCCGACGGCTCGCCCGTCACGCTGGGTCTTATGTACGGCGCCTTGCTCTCGCTCTACGAGATCTCGCTCGCCATCGCCCGCGTGGTCATCACCGCGCGCGAGGGCAAGGAGGGCCTGTTCGTGAGCCGTCTGGACCTGTTCTCGGACGATGAGGACGACGAGGAGTAAATCGGTATGCACGAGGTTGGCATTGTCAACGGCATACTCGATACAGTGATTCGCGCGGCGCGTGGGGCGGGGGCCTCGCGCGCCGTTTTGGTGACGCTGCGTATCGGGGATATGACCGAGGTTGTGCGCGAGGCGCTCGACTTTGCGTGGGAGACGTTTCGCGACGAGGATCCGCTCACGCGCGGCTGCGAGCTTGCGGTGGAGGAGATCCATCCGCAAAGCGAATGTCTGGACTGCGGCGAGGTCTTTGACCACGACCGCTTCCATTGCCGCTGCCCCCAGTGTGGTGGTGCCAACGTGCGCCTGCTGCACGGCCGCGAACTCGACATCGCAAGTATCGAAATCGAAACCCCCGACGATTAGCCCATCAGCCACCTGGGGACGGGGTATAAAGGGGCAAAAGTAAGGAGCGCTGAGTATGGCCGAGAAAACGATTGATATCGCGTCGCCGATCCTGTCGCGCAATGAGCGCCTGGCAGATCAGCTACGTCAGCGATTTAATGAGACATGCACCTATGTGATCAATGTGCTGTCGAGCCCCGGCTCGGGCAAGACCACCACGATTCTGGGCACCAACGAGCGCCTGCGTGACAAAGCCGGCCTGCGCTGTGCTGTCATCGAGGGCGATATCGCCTCGGACGTCGACGCCATCACCATGAAGGAAGCCGGCATGCCCGCCATTCAGATCAACACGGGCGGCCTGTGCCACCTCGAGGGCAACATGATCATGGAGGCCGTCGATGCCTTCGACCAGGCCGTCGGTCTGGAGAACATCGACGTCATCTTTATCGAAAACGTGGGCAACCTGGTCTGCCCGGTCGACTTTGACCTGGGCGAGAACCTGTCCATCATGATCCTCTCGGTGCCCGAGGGCGACGACAAGCCCATCAAGTACCCGGGCATCTTCCAGCACGCTGGCGCGCAGCTGCTCAACAAGGTCGACGTGGCTCCGGCTTTCGATTTTGACATGGATAGGTATACTAAGACACTCGATGACCTCAATCCGCAGGCGCCGCGGTTTGCCGTGAGCGCGCGCAAGGGCGAGGGCATGGATGCCTGGTGCGATTGGCTCATCGGGCAGATTGAGCAAGCAAGGGCGTAAGTCGGCCGCCATACGGGCGGGCGTAGCCGCAGAGATACGAGATAGGAGCCTCTTTTGAAGCTCATCATCGCCGAGAAAAACGACGCCGCGCGTCAGATCGCCGAGCGTCTGTCCACGGGCAAGCCCAAAAAGGACAAGGTGTACAACACCGCCATCTACCGTTTTGAGTGGAAGGGCGAGGAGTGCGTGACGATCGGCCTTGCCGGTCACATCCTTGCACCCGATTTTTGCGACAGTGTGCTGTTCGATAAAAAGCTGGGATGGTACTCGGTCACCGAGGACGGCGAGATGCTGCCGGCCGACATGCCCGATGGCCTGGCCCGCCCGCCGTACGACACCAAGCGCAAGCCGTTCCTTGCCGATGGCATTTCCATCAAGGGCTGGAAGCTCGAGAGCCTGCCCTATCTCACCTGGGCGCCCGTCATTAAGTTGCCGGCCGAGAAAGAGCTCATTCGCTCGCTCAAGAACCTTGCCAAGAAGTCCGACAGCGTCATTATCGCCACGGACTTCGATCGCGAGGGCGAGCTGATCGGCTCGGACGCTCTTAACAAGGTGCGCGAGGTTGCGCCGGACTTGCCGGTCGCCCGCGCCCAGTATTCTTCGTTTACCAAGGCCGAGATTACGCAGGCCTTCGATAATCTCGTCTCGCTCGACCAGAACCTGGCCGACGCCGGCGAGAGCCGTCAGCACATCGACCTCATTTGGGGTGCGGTGCTCACGCGCTACCTGACGCTCGCCAAGTTTGGCGGCTTTGGCAACGTGCGTTCCGCCGGCCGCGTGCAGACGCCGACGCTCGCCCTGGTGGTCGAGCGCGAGCGCGAGCGCATGGCGTTTGTGCCCGAGGACTATTGGCAGATTCGCGGCATGGGCGCCGCACAGGGTGCTGCCGAGGATGACCGCTTTAAGATCGCTCACAAGACGGCACGCTTTACCGACAAAGACGCTGCCGAGACGGCGTACGGCCATGTCGACGGCGTTGCGACGGCAACCGTCGCCGCGGTGACCAAGCGCTCGCGCAAGCAGCAGCCGCCCACGCCGTTTGCGACTACCTCGCTGCAGGCAGCCGCTGCAGCCGAGGGCATCTCGCCTGCGCGCACCATGCGCATCGCCGAGTCCCTCTACATGGCGGGCCTCATCAGCTACCCGCGTGTCGACAACACTGTGTACCCCGCGACGCTCGATCTGGGCGCCGTGGTGAGCGACCTTGCAAAGATTAACCCGGCGCTGGCGCCCGTATGCAAAAAGGTGCTCGCCGGCCCCATGAAGCCCACGCGCGGCAAGGTCGAGACCACCGACCACCCGCCTATCTACCCTACGGGCGAAGGTGATCCGTCCACGCTCGATGGCGGCCAGCGCAAGCTCTACGACCTCATCGCCCGCCGCTTCCTGGCGACGCTTATGGGTCCCGCGACCATCGAGAACACCAAGCTCGAGCTCGACGTGAACGGCGAGCCGTTCGTGGCTTCGGGCGATGTGCTCGTGACCCCGGGTTTCCGCGAGGCGTACCCGTACGGACTCAAGCGCGACGAGCAGATGCCGCCGTTGGAGCAGGGCGACACGGTCGATGTGTTCGACATTAAGCTCGAGGCCAAGCAGACCGAGCCGCCCGCGCGCTACAGCCAGGGCAAGCTCGTGCAGGAGATGGAAAAGCGCGGCCTGGGCACCAAGTCCACGCGCGCGAGCATCATCGAGCGCCTGTATGCCGTGCGCTATCTCAAAAATGATCCCGTTGAGCCGAGCCAGCTGGGCATCGCCATCATCGACGCGCTGTCGCAGTTTGCCCCGCGCATCACGAGCCCCGATATGACCAGCGAGCTCGACGGCGACATGACCCGCGTGGAGCGCGGCGAGGACACCGAAGAGCATGTCGTGACGCACTCGCGCGCGCTGCTGGCCGGCGTGCTCGACGAGCTGCTCAAGCATACGCAGGAGCTGGGCGACGCCATCAGCGACGCCGTCACGGCCGATGCGCGCGTGGGCGCCTGCCCCAAGTGCGGCAAGGACCTGGTTATGAAGACGAGCGCCAAGACCCGCGGCAGCTTTATCGGCTGCATGGGTTGGCCCGACTGCGACGTGACCTATCCGGTGCCGAGTGGCGTCAAGGTGAGCCCGCTCGAGGGTGAGGCCGCCGTGTGCCCCGAGTGCGGCGCGCCGCGCATCAAGTGCCAGCCATTCCGCCAGAAGGCCTTCGAGATCTGCGTGAACCCCACGTGCCCCACCAACTACGAGCCCGATCTTAAGGTGGGCGAGTGCAAGGTGTGTGCCGAGGCCGGACGTCACGGCGACCTGATCGCGCACAAGAGCGAGAAGAGCGGCAAGCGCTTTATCCGCTGCACCAACTACGATGACTGCGGCGTGAGCTATCCGCTGCCGGCGCGCGGCAAGCTCGAGGCGACGGGCGAGACCTGCCCCGAGTGCGGCGCCCCCATCGTGGTGGTCAACACGGCGCGCGGTCCGTGGCGTATCTGCGTCAACATGGACTGCCCGACCAAGGAGAAGAAGCCCGCCCGCGGTCGCAAGACCACAACCAAGGCGAGCACGGCAAAGAAGACGACGGCTAAGAAAGCCACTGCCGCCAAGAAGACGACCGCGAAGAAGTCGGCTGCCAAGAAAGCAGCCGCCGACAAGTAACGGCGCAGTCGAAACATTGCCCAAAAAAACGAGCGAGGACCCCGCGATCCTCGCTCGTTTTTTTGACCGGCAGTTAGGGACGTTCCTTTTCTGCCGGCAGTTTAGGAACGTCCCTAACTGCCGGCTCGGGAACGACAAAGCGCTAGTTCACCTCGACAGGCTTAGCGCCGGGATAGCGCTCCTCAAAGTCTAGGCGGTACTTATTGTCATTGGTGCCCGCCACGTTGTCGCGCGACAGCGGCGCCACGATCTCATTCTTGTGGTCCGCAGGCTTGGCGTATTTCAGGCTGATCTCCCAGGCATCACAGATTGCGTCAATGCGGTGATCCAGGTCGTCGTACAGGGCGATGATATCCTTCCAGGAGCTGTAGTTCTTGGAGCTCGTCGGGACGTCCAGGTCCTCGACGATGTCGTAATACTGCTCGATGGTGTCCTCCGTGCGCTCGGCGACGTCGGCGAGATTTTGACGGGTGGTTCGATCCTCTTCCAGATAGTTGCCGTTGAAGTTCTGCGCGCAGCCACGGACCTGGCTGTCGAGATCTTCGAGCAAGTCGTAGTATTCGCTCAGGCGACGGTAGAGGTTCTGCTCGGAGAGCGTTGCTTCGCCGCCATCCTCGTCGTCATCGTCATCATCGTCGTACAGGCTGTTGGGATTGCCGAGAGGCTTTAGGTCATCGTCGTCGACGTCATGGTGCAGCTTAGCTACCTCGGCAGTCGTCTGCGTGGCGGCGTTGTCGAACGGTCTGATCGCAAAGAAGATGACCAGGGCGATGATGATCGCCACCAGCACAACGATAACGGCGATAAGCGGCCCGGTGCCGCTCTTTTTGGGAGCGGGGGTCTGTGGCGAAGCGGGCGCGTATGCGGGAGCCGGCTGCTGTTGGGGCGAGCCGCTCGCGACGGGTATGCGCTGCGTGGTCTCGACGGCTTCGGTCCTTGCGGCGGGGTCGGGGCTATAGGCGAGGGGGTCGTCCGCCTTGGCTTGCGGCGTATCAAGGGAGCCGGTCTGCTCAAAAGCGGGCTGGCTATCGCTCGCGGCTGTTTGCTCAACGGGTGCACCGCACGAGGTGCAGAACTTGGCATTATCTTCAAGAAGCTTGCCGCACGAGGCGCAATACCGAGACATTGCCACTCCTTTCGCCACATTTCAATGCAATACGACGATTATACCCAGCATCCAAAATTCCCCATCATACGTTGCGGTGAAATAGGGACTGTTTGGCGGTCTCAGAGCTTCAATCAGTCCCTATTTCACCGCAACTTTAGCCGGCAGTTGGGGACGTTCCTTTTCTGCCGGCAGTTTAGGATCGTCCCTAACTGCCGCCCTAATGACTAGGTTCGATTTGGGGTGCGCCGGACGCTGGGGTATCATGGCTTGGTTGATATATCTGCATTTACGCGCCTTGTAGGAAGGGGCTGCGCCCATGGCTTTTGAGCCCGCTCAACATAGCTTTATCACGCTCGAGGGCGTCGATGGCGCCGGCAAGTCCACGCAGGCGCGCCTGCTTGCCCGCGCGCTCGAACTCGCTGGCCACCAGGTTGTGAGCCTGCGCGAGCCGGGCGGTACCGCCATCAGCGAAAAGATTCGCGCCCTGCTGCTCGACCCCGCCAACACGGCAATGGGCGATACCTGCGAGCTGCTGCTCTACGAGGCTGCGCGTGCCCAGCTGGTGCACGAGGTCATCGCTCCCGCGCTCGCAGCCGGCAAGGTGGTTCTGTGCGATCGCTTCTACGATTCCACGACCTGCTATCAGGCATTTGCCGACGGCCTTGACCGCCAGATAGTGCGCGATGCCAACAACTTGGCCGTTGCGGGGACGCATCCGGCGCTCACGCTCGTCTATCACATCACGCCCGAGCAGGCGGCGCTGCGCATGGCAGCCCGTGGTGCGGCAGATCGCATGGAGGCAAAGGGCATGGCATTCCAAGAGCGTGTCTACCAGGGCTTTTGCGCAATTGCCGCCGAGGAGCCAAACCGCGTAAAGCTCATCGACGCCACCGCGACCATCGAGGAAGTCTTCGAGAAGACGGTCGAGCAGGTTCGCGCCTACGGCCTCGATATTTCCCAGGACGCCGTCACCGCTGCGCTTGCCCAGGAGGCCGAGTAACATGGCCCCCGCTCAGGCAAGCCTGCTGGCCAAGCTCGACACCCAAGAGCGCGTGCGCGACTTTTTGACCAACGCCGTCGCCAGCGGTCGCGCATCGCACGCCTATCTGTTCTTGGGAGCGCCCGGCGCGGGCAAGCTCGACGCCGCGTGGGCGCTCGCCCAAGCCTTCCTGTGCGAGCAGGATGGCTGCGGCGCATGCGACAGCTGCGTGCGCGTCGCGCGCCATACGCATCCCGACGTGCACTATTACACGCCCGAGAGCGCCACGGGCTACCTCATCGCCCAGACCCGCGAGCTGCTCGACGACGTGCCCCTGGCGCCCATCCGTGCCAAGGCCAAGGTCTACATCATCGACCGTGCCGAGCAGCTGCGCGCCAACACCGCTAACGCGCTGCTCAAAACACTCGAGGAGCCGCCCGAGGGCGTCATGTTCATCTTGCTGGGCACCTCGGCAGACGTGATGTTGCCCACCATCGTGAGCCGCTGCCAGTGCGTGCCGTTTCGGCTGGTATCGCCCGCTGTGGCCGCGCAGGCCGTGAGCCGTGCCACCGGTCAGGACCCTGCGCGTTGCCGTATGGCCGTTGCCGTGGCGGGAAGCCCCACGCGTGGCATCGAGTTCCTCAAGAGCGCCGAGCGCCAGGACGCTCGCCGTCAGATGGTCCGTGCCATCGACTCGCTCATTGCCGCCGACGAGGCCGACGTGCTCAGTCGCGCCAAGTCGCTCATCGTCGCCGTTAAGGCGCCGCTCGCCGAGGTCAAGTCCACGCAGGAAAAGGTGTTCGAGCAAAACGCCGACTACCTGTCGCGTGGAGCATTGAAGCAGCTTGAGGACCGCAACAAGCGCGAACTCAACGCGCGCGAGCGTTCGGGTATCATGGAAGCGCTGGCGAGCGTGCGGACGCTCATGCGCGACGTGCTGCTGACACTTCAGGACGAGGCGGCAGACGTGGTGAACGAGGACGTGCGCGACACGATCGGGCGGCTTGCCGCGGCGACGAATGTTGCGGGTGCCACCCAGGCGCTCGAGGCGGTTGCCACCGCTGAGCGCAACATCGCCAGAAACGTTACTCCCCAGCTGGCCATCGAGGTCATGCTGTTCGATATCAGGAAGGCACTGAAATGCCGTTAGTCGTACCCGTTAAGTTTACCTACGCCTCGCGCGACCTGTGGTTTGACCCGCAGGACCTGGATATCCTCGAGGCCGATTATGCCATTTGTTCTACCGAGCGCGGAACCGAGATCGGCCTGGTCACGGCCGATCCCTTCGAGGTGCCGCAAGACGAGATCGGTCAGCCGCTCAAGCCCGTGCTGCGCGTGGCGAGCGACATCGACCTGCAGCTTGCCGACGACCTGGCCATCCAGGGCGACGAGGCCATGGTCGACTTCCGCCGCCTGGTCAAGGAGCTCGACCTCGAGATGAAGCCGGTCGGCGTCGAGTACCTGTTTGGCGGCGAGAAGGCCGTGTTCTACTTTGCGGCCGAGGAGCGCGTCGATTTTCGTCAGCTCGTCAAGGACCTGTCCTCGACGCTGCACATTCGCGTCGACATGCGCCAGATCGGCGTGCGCGACGAGACCCGCCTGGTGGGCGGCTACGCCCAATGCGGACAGGAGCTCTGCTGCACGCGCTTTGGCGGACAGTTTGAGCCCGTCTCGATCCGCATGGCAAAAGAGCAGGACCTACCGCTCAACTCGTCCAAGATCAGCGGCGTTTGCGGCCGCCTGATGTGCTGCCTGCGCTATGAGTTCGAGGCGTACAAGGACTTTAAGAGCCGTGCGCCCAAAAAGAAGACGCTCATCGATACGCCGCTTGGCAAGGCGCGTATTCAGGAATATGACACGCCGCGTGAGCAGCTGGTGCTGCGCCTGGAGAACGGCAAAGTCTTTAAGGTCAACCTGGCCGATATGACGTGCTCGGAGGGCTGCAAAAAGAAGGCCGCCGAGCAGGGCTGCAACTGCCGCCCCGACTGCGTGACGCGCGACGTGCTCGAGCGCATCGAGTCGCCCGAGATGCGCCTGGCGCTCATGGAGCTCGACCGCGAGAACGGCGTCGACGTGGGCGATGGCCTGTCGAGCGCCGACCGTCTTGCTGGCACGTCGATGCCCAAGCGCCGTCGTCGCGATGCCGATTCCGATGCTCGCGCCGGTCAGGGCCAGGGCGAGGGCCGTGGCCGCGGAAAGGGCCGCGGCAAGGCCGAGGCGCCTGAGGCCGAGGAGGCCGCTGGCGGCCGTCGCCGCCGCAAGCGTGCGGGCTCTGCCGATGCCGGCGAGGCCGCAGCCGCCGGCAAGAACGGCGCTCGCGAGCGCGAGGTTCAACAGCCCCAGCAGCAGAATCGCGGCGGTGGCATGAATCCCACGCGCCGTCGTCGCCGTCATCTGTCGAGCGAGGAGCGCGAGGACGCCTTCCGCGCCGCAGCTGCTCGCGAGGCTGGTGCCGCTTCCAAGGGTCCCTCGGCCTCCGATGCGCCTGTCGACAAGGGCGGCAAGTCACGTGGTGAGGAGGAGCGCGCGCCGCGTCCGCGCCGTCGCCATTCCTCGGGCGCACAGCAGAAGCCCTCAGTGCCCTCCGTGGCCGATCAGGTCTCGGATGGCGAGGTCAAGGTCACGCGCCGTCGTCCCGGAGATGGCGGGGGAGCTGCTGCTAAGGCTTCGCGTGGCGCCGCTCGCGACGAGCGCGAGCCGCGCGAGGACCGTGGTGGCGAGGGCTCGGCCGACCAGGGTCAAAAGCGCCGTCGCCGTCGCCGTTCCCGCAAGCCGCGCCAGGATGGTGGCGAGGGCTCGACCCCGTCTTCGTCCGCACCACAACCGCCCGCCGGCGAATAGCGCCCGCGAGCGGATTTAGCCCGCCTTGCCCCGAGCGCATCGGGGTATCATAGCGCCGAATCAACAACCCTCCCTGCGACCGAACGTAGGGAGGGTTGTGTCTTGAAGAGCCATCTGAACATATTGAGCTGTCTGCAGGGTGTCGGTGCCCTACCGTTTGCGGACGAATTACTACCGTTTGCCGAGCGGGTGGCACGCGAGGCGCTCGAGGCATTGTCGCCAACACGATGTGCCGGCTGCGAGCGCGCCGGTACGCTTATTTGCCAAGACTGCTTGGCGGCGCTTGCACTCATCGACCCGCGGCATAGCTGCACTCGATGCGGCGCCCCGTCTGGAGACTTGCTGTGCACCGAGTGCTCGGTCGAGGGTACGTCTTCGGCGATGGCCGAAGCGCTCGACCGGTGCCTCGCATGTGCCGTTTACACGCATCCGCTGCCGCGGATCATTAAAGCGTACAAAGACGCGGGCGAGCGACGCCTGGCGCCGTATCTGGCAGAGCTGCTATACGACACCGCCTTACATGCCCAGGTCGCGGCGCCCGAACGCTACGGCGGCGTGTTGTCCGGCGCCGATGCAGTGGTGTTTGTGCCCGCGACTGCGGCGGCGTTTCGGCGACGCGGCTTCGATCATATGGAAGCCATCGCGCGCCCATTTTGCGAGCTGTCGGGTGTTCCCCTGCTCGATGCTCTCGTCAAGTACGGGCATGGCGACCAGCGCGAACTCGGTCGTGAGGAGCGCCGCGAGCGTGCCCAAGGCATGTACGAGACGGTTGAGGACGTGCGCGGCCGCCGCCTACTGCTTATCGATGACGTTATCACCACGGGCGCGACGATGGCAGCGGCTTCGGCGGAACTCAAGCGCGCCGGTGCTGCGGCAGTCGATGGCCTCGCTATCGCACGCGTTTGGTAGGGGTGGTTTTGTGGCAGTGAAGATTGAGCGGCGCAACGAGCCGACAGACGAACAACTAGCGGCTTCCGTAATCCTAACAGGTGCCTCGGCGCTTCGCATGATGCGCGCCGAGCGCCGGCAGATGGGCTATATCAGCTGGAAGGACCTTAATCCCGATGAAGAGCGCCGTGTGCTGCGCACGTCGTCGCCCTCGACCGAGGATATCTATCTTCCTGACTTGGTGCGAATTGGAGCCAAAAGTGGCGAGGTGCAGGAAGATCTGTGCTTGTTGGTGGGATCTGCGGCGCAGCGCCGCCGCATGCCTGGCGTAGGCTGGTCCGTGTGTTCCGGGTTGCCCGCCGGCTCGATTCTAGAGGTGGAACCGGGGGTGTACAGCCTATCTCCCGAGGCCCTTTGTGTTGCCGTTGCGCGTGAGGTCGGCTGCATCCAGGCGTTTGCCCTGGCCCAGGAGCTGTGCTCTAAGATTTCACTGAGCGACCGCGGGAAGTATCTGCCTCCCTACACCTCGCCTGTTACGAATAAACTTGCAAAGGACAAGGACCAGCCAGCAGACGTGGGCTACTTTGAAGTCGAGCCGGTGCTGATGCCCGATCGTCTGGCAGATTACCTTGCGGCATGCAAGGGGAATGTGGCCAAACAGCTGCTGCGTCTGTGTCCCTATCTTTCGGAAAACCTGCTCTCGCCCATGGAGTGCATCATGCTCGCCCTGTTTTCGCTTCCGTTTTCCTATGGCGGGTTTGCCTGCGGACCTTTTAAGACCGACTACAAGATCGAGTTCGATGACCGTGCGCAGGCAATCTCGGGGATGCCCCATGCAGTTTGCGATGCATATCAGGAGGCAGCCCGGTTTGACCTGGAATACAACGGTGAGCTGGGCCATTCCTCTCGGAGGGGACGTATCCATGATGAAAAGCGCAACACGGGCTTGATTACTATGGGAATCGAGGTCGCGACGGTCAACAACGAAATGCTCTGTGACATGGAAGCGATGGAAGCGCTCGCATGGCGCATGCACCAGCGTATGCGAAAGCGGTACCGGAATCGTGTCGATGCCCGCAGGAAGAAGCAAGAGGCGTTGCTTAACACGCTGCGGGCGTGTTTTGGGCTTAAGCCGGTCTAATTCACGTCGAAAATAGGGGGTTAATCATATGCCCTGGCCAAAATATGGCAAATATGAGTACTGTCACTAAATCAGTAACAGCAAAATCAAGGAATTTAGGACTCGGAGGCGTCATAAAGTAAGAAGATAATAAACAAATGTAGAATAACCAAGCATCAGGTTGGCGACACTGAGCGCAAAATCTGTCCGAGAGACCAAAATTACCTGTTACTAAATTGGTGACAGTACTCATATTTGCCATTTTTTGGCCACGGCACCCTAAGAAGGGCGCCCCGGAGCTCCCCGTAGGGGAGCTCCGGGCTTCATAGGGGCACGAATAGCCCACTCCGACCTGCAAAATCTGTGCGCACGATGCGAATGACGCCCTTAACCTTAAACTTTAGCTTGAACTTAGCTATAATGCGCTACGTTCCTGCCAGGCTGTGGTTGCGGACGGACGAAATGCCCGTCCTAGTCCAAGACAGACGCGGTCAAAGGGATCCACGTAAGCGACCGCGTGCGCGCGGCGCGATCATGGCGCGTCCTAGATGTAAGCCGCACCGTCCGTTCTACTTTCTTTGGGGCAATACCGCCTCGCGGGCGAGCGGGTCAGTCGTGAAGGTGGCTGCGGCCTCCCGAGCAAACACCCCGGTGCGCAAGTGTGGGGTCAAATACCAGGTCAGCTGGTGGGAACAACCTGATATTCCGCGCAACGCACGGATTGTATACGACACAGAAGGCAGGGTAGTGGACATGGTGAGGGGCAGCTTGATGCACGCGGCTCGGTTAGGTGCTGGGACCGCAGCGGTCATTGCCGTTTTGGGCCTGAGCGGATGCGCGTTCAACCCTCTGTCTACGTTCACGACTCCCACGATCGACCAGATCGAGTACGAGACAGTCACGCCGGCGGTGTCGGACGATGCCCTGGTCACTCCCGGAACCCTGACGGTTGCCCTCGATACTTCCGATGCGCCGCAGGCCATGCAGGGCGCCGACGGCGAGCTCACGGGATATGCGGTCGACGCCGCCCGCGCCCTCGCAAGCCGCATGGGCCTTAAGGTCGCCTTTGTCGATGCGTCCTCGGCAGGTTCCGCGCTCGGCGACAAAAAGGCTGATATCTTTATCGGCGAGATCAACTCCACAGACGGGGACGTTAGCTCGCTCGGCACCTGCCTGTACGATGCCGCTTCTGTGTTTGGTAAAACCAGCGATGGTGGGTCGCTAAGCGTTTCCACCGATACCCTTAACACGTCTACCCTGGGTGTCCAGATGTCCTCGGCCTCGCAGGAGGCGCTTGCCAAGCAGAGCATTACCGCCAACCAAAAGACCTACTCCAACATCAACGAGTGCTTTGAGGCGCTCGAGTCCGGCGAGGTCGACTATGTGATCTGCGACTCCACGGCCGGCGGCTACCTTGCACGCCTGATGAGCGAGGTCTCCTATGTCGGTGCGCTCGAGGCACCCTCGACGCTTGGTGTTGCGGGCCTCTCGTCCAATGACGAGCTGTGCCGTGCCGTGAGCGATGCCCTCGACGGTATTACGGCCGACGGCACGCTCGAGGCGGTCCACTCTGTCTGGTATGGCACGATGCCCTACGACCTCACCACTAAGACGGTTTCGGGCGCTAACGTGCAGCCGGGCGACTCTGAGTCCAGTGAGACCACGTCCTCCGGCAGCGAGTCCTCCGATTCCAACAATGAGACCGCATCCTCCGAGGACAAATCGTCCAGCCAGGAAGGCACCATCATTGACGACGACATTAACAAACTCAATAGCTAGTTATTGCTAGGGGTGGTGTCTCCTATACGTTGGAAAGGACACCTCTTCACGGTTTCAACACGCACTGCCGGGCTTCCCCAATAGGGGAGCCCGGCTTTTTCATCCCAATAAAACCAGCAGGTCAAAGCCAATTTTCGGGACCAAATACAAAGCCGCCGACGCCCTCCCATAGCGCACTTTGCCACGGAAAAGTGCGAGACTTCGGTATGCGGTATCAAGCAAT
The DNA here is from genome assembly GCA_900546105.1 of uncultured Collinsella sp. Lineage (GTDB taxonomy): Bacteria > Actinomycetota > Coriobacteriia > Coriobacteriales > Coriobacteriaceae > Collinsella. The sequence continues at coordinate 8,113 of URBP01000011.1, read as the reverse complement.
CGTTATTCGGGTCTTTAGGAATCCGCGTGATTAAATGCACGGCAATGGGTACATAGCCAGTACAGTAAGTCCCCGAGGCAGATTGGAGCCACGTATGGATATCAAGGTTTCTGGACGCAAGACGACGGTAACCGATGCTCTGCGTGCGCATGTGGATGAGAAGATCGGCGAGGCGCTCAAGGTTTTCGATATCGAGCCCATGACGGTCGACGTTGTACTTCGCTATGAGAAGAACCCCTCGAACCCCAACCCGGCAATCGTCGAGGTTACGGTTCGTGCCCGCGGTTCGGTGATTCGCGTTGCCGAGCACGGTGCAGATATGTACGCCGCCATCGACCTCTCCGCCGATAAGGTCACCCGCCAGCTGCGTAAGTTCAAGACCAAGGTCGTGGACAACCGCCAGGGCGGTGCCAGCGCCGCGGATGTCGCGCCGGTCGAGCGCGTCGAGGATCTGGCCGACCTGCTGCTGCCCGAGGAAGAGGACGACCTGCTCGTCCGCGAGAAGGTCATCGACGTCACCCCGATGACTGAGGAGCAGGCGCTGGTGCAGACCGATCTGCTCGGTCACGACTTCTACGTGTTCGAGAACGCGACGACCGGCCTTATCAATGTGGTGTATCACCGTAAGAATGGTGGATATGGCATCATCAAGCCCCGCATCGAAACACTTGACGAGTAAAATACGTTAACTTGCATGAGTTAACGGTTGGCGGCCATCCCATGCGGGTGGTCGCCTTTTTTACGTAAGGAGTCGCTTTGATGGACAAGGCTGCATCTACCGGCCATTCTGACCGCTGCCGCATCGTCGTCGATACCTGCTGCGACTTTAGCCCCGAGGTCGCTGCGAACCTCGATGTCGATATCTTGGGCTTCCCCTTTATCATCGATGGCGAGGAGCGTACGGACGACATCTGGTCGAGCATCACGCCCAAGGAGTTCTACGACCGCATGCGCGCCGGTGCCCGCGTGTCCACCTCGGCTGTGTCGCTCGGTCGCTATATCGAGTTCTTTACCGAGTGCGCCAAAGAGGGCACGCCCACGGTCTACCTGTGCTTTACCTCGGCGCTGTCGTCGAGCTACAACTCCGCGTGCCAGGCGGCAGATGCCGTGCGTGCCGAGTATCCCGATTTTGAGCTGTACGTGGTCGACAACGCTCTGCCCTGCGCGACCGGCGCGCTCCTGGCGCTCGAGGCCGTGCGTCAGCGTTCGGCGGGACTGACCGCCAAGCAGCTGGTCGATTGGGCAAACGAGGCAAAGACCTACGTCCACGGCTACTTTACGCTCGAGAGTTTCGATGCGCTGGCTGCCGGCGGCCGCATTCCGCCCGCGGCGGCGCAGCTCACGGCAAAGCTCGATGTCAAGCCCGAGCTCTCCTACGACCTTGCCGGCTCGCTGTCGCTGATCGGCGTCAACCGCGGCCGCAAGAAGGCGCTCAAGTCCATCCTCAAGTCGTTCCGCGAGAACTACGTGCCCGACCGCACCATGCCCATCGCCATCATGACGGCCGATGCCGAAAAGGACGGCGACTGGCTCGAGGCCGCTATCCGCAAGGAGGAGGGCTGCGCCGACGTCACGATCATTCGCAGCTCCGTGGGTCCCACCATTGGCTCGCACGTGGGCCCCGGCATGGTGGCCTGCGCGTTTTGGGGTAAGAACCGCGCCGACAAGGCGTCGCTTTCCGACCGCATTGCCCGCCGCGTGCGCGGTCAGTAGGCAAGTAACGCGGCCGTAATCGATCCCAACTCACTGCCCAAACGCTGGCATCGAGTATTCAACCTGGTAACAACACCCAACCCAAAAGGAAAGGTTTCATGGCAAACAAGCTCTCTGTCGCATTTATCGGCACCGGAATTATGGGTGCCCCCATCGCCGGCCACATCCTGGATGCTGGCTATCCTGTCACGGTCAACAACCGCACCAAGTCCAAGGCCGCCGCGCTTATCGAGCGCGGTGCCGCCTGGGCCGATACGCCGGCAGATGCCGTGGCTAACGCCGATGTCGTCTTTACCATGGTGGGCTATCCCTCCGAGGTTGAGGAGCTCTACCTGGCGGGCGACGGCCTGCTCGCGTGCACCAAGCCGGGCGCGGTCTTGATCGACCTCACCACGAGCTCGCCCGAGCTCGCCCGTGACATTGCCGAGGCCGCCCAGGTTTCTGGTCGCATGGCGTTTGACTGCCCCGTCACCGGCGGCGAGTCTGGTGCTATCGCCGGCACGCTTACGGCTATCGTGGGCGCCACCGAGAACGACATCGCGCCGGTCCGCGACATCCTTGCCACCTTCGCGGCCAACATCTGCTGCTTCGACGGCGCCGGCAAGGGCCAGGCTGCCAAGCTCGCCAACCAGGTGTCGCTGGGCGCCTGCATGGTCGGCATGGCAGACGCCATGGCATTTGCCGAGCTGAGCGGCCTTGACCTGGAGAAGACCCGCCAGATGATCCTGGGCGGTACCGGCAAGTCCGGCGCCATGGAGAGCCTGGCGCCCAAGGCACTCGACGGCGACTACAAGCCCGGCTTTATGGTCGAGCACTTCATTAAGGACCTGCGCTTGGCGCTCGCCTATGCCGACGATCGCGAGCTTGCGCTGCCCGGCGCCGACGTGGCCTTTACGCTCTACGACATGCTCGACGCCATCGGTGGCGCCAAGCTGGGCACCCAGGCCATCACGGTCCTCTATAAGGAGGAGGCCGACGCCATCGCCGCCGGTCTGGACTGGTCGCAGTATCGTCCTGAGGAGCATGGCGCTCACGAGGAAGGCTGCGGTTGCGGCGAGCACGGCGACGACCATGAGTGCGGTTGCGGTCACCATCACGGCGAGGACCACGAGTGCTGCGGCGGCCACGGCCATGACGACGGCCACGAGTGCTGCTGCGGCCACCATCACGGGGAGTAGCGCCCATGAGCTGGACGTTCGTGGTGCTTGCGCTGGTGCTCTTTCTCTTTGCGATCTACATTGGCTTTTTGTGCGGCCAGTGGGCCTGCGAAAAGCGCGTGATCACCAAGCGCGACTACTGGATCGCCAACTTTGCAGGCGCGGCGGCAGTCGTCCTGCTGACCTGGGTGTTCTCGCTGTTCCCGCTGGTGCAGTTTGCGCCGATCGGCTGGCTCGGCGGCTTTATCGCCGGCCTTAAGATGAGCTTTGGCGAGTCCGTCGGTCCGTGGCGCAAGCACGACGAGGTCTTTAACGTCAACAAGGCTCATCGCGCCGCCGCCGACGCGGGCGACGCTGAGGAACGCCGCCATGCGCGTCGCAATGGCGCGGCCGATCGACAGCTCATCTCGGTCACCGATGACAGCAAGGGTGCTGGCAAGCACGCTAAGAAATAGTAAGAAGAGGTAACTATGGCAGAAAACAAAGACGAACAGCTCACCGACGAGGAGCTGGCACAGCTCCAGCTGGCAGAGGAGAACGAGAACGCCGTCGACCGCCTGGTCAAGGAGCTCGGCTGCCCCACGCGCCGCATCCGCCAGTTTGCCGCCCGCGTGCTGCACCTGCTTGCCGAGCGCGATCCGCAGCGCGTCGTGCCCTGCGTGCCCGCGCTGATCGAGGCGCTCGACCGCCCCGAGGCGCAGACCCGCTGGGAGGCCCTCGATGCCCTGACGGCGCTCGCCACCACCTGCCCCGAGCAGCTGGGCGATGCCTTTGAGGGCGCCGAGACTGCACTGTTCGACGAGATCTCCTCCACGCTGCGCTATGCCGCCTTCCGCCTGCTGTGCGTGTGGGGTGCCACGAGCGTCGAGCGTTCGCGCGAGGCTTGGCCCATCCTGGACGAGGCCATCCAGTGCTACCACGGCGACCTTGAGTATCGCGACATGCTCGGTTGCCTGTACGAGTTTTGCCAGGGCGAGATCGACGCCGAGGTTGCCGAGAAGCTTGCGCTGCGCCTTAAGTTCGATGCCGAGAACGGTAAGGGCAGCTATCTCAAGGCCCGTTCGAGCGAGATTTGCGAAATGCTTGTTAAACGTTTTGGCCTGGATCTCTCCAAAAAGAAGAAGCGTGCTAGCGTTAAAAAATCTGAGGCCGCCGAAGACGAGGAGTAACAGATTATGGCGCACGATGTAGTCCTGATTCCCGGTGACGGTATCGGTCCCGAGATTACGCAGGCCATGCGCCGCGTGGTCGAGGCTGCCGGTGTCCAGATTAATTGGAACGTCCAGGAGGCCGGTGCCGGCGTCATGGACGAGTTTGGTACGCCGCTGCCCCAGCACGTGCTCGATGCGGTCGCCGAGACCAAGGTTGCCATCAAGGGCCCCATCACCACGCCGGTCGGCACGGGTTTCCGCAGCGTCAACGTGGCCCTGCGCAAGCACTTTGACCTGTACGCCTGCGTGCGCCCCTGCCTGTCGCAGCCGGGCGACGGCTCGCGTTTCCGCGACGTCGACCTGGTTATCGTGCGCGAGAACACCGAGGACCTCTACGCCGGTATCGAGTTCGATGAGGGCGCTGCCGAGGTCGAGGAGCTCTCGCAGCTCGTCGAGCGTTCGGGCCAAAAGACCTTCGCCGCCGATTCCGCGATCTCGATCAAGCCGGTCTCTATCGCCAAGAGCCGCCGCATTGTGGAGTATGCCTTTGAGTATGCCCGCCGCTGCGGCCGCAAAAAGGTGACGGCCGTGCACAAGGCCAACATTATGAAGGCGACCGATGGCCTGTTCCTGCGCGTTGCGCGCGAGGTGGCCGCCAACTATCCCGATATCGAGTTCAACGACAAGATCGTCGACGCCACCTGCATGGGCCTGGTCCAAAACCCCAACGACTTCGATGTCTTGGTGTTGCCCAACCTGTACGGTGACATCGTGAGCGACCTGTGCGCCGGCCTGGTAGGTGGCCTGGGTATGGCCCCCGGCTCCAACATCGGTGCCGACTGCGCCATCTTCGAGGCAACGCATGGCTCCGCGCCCGATATCGCTGGCCAGGATATCGCCAACCCCACGGCCGAGATCCTCTCTGCTGCGATGATGCTCGATCACCTGGGCGAGAACGATGCTGCCAATCGCATTCGTGCCGCCGTATCTGCCACGCTCAACGAGGGTGAGCAGGTTACCGGTGACGTGCGTCGTGCCCAGACCGGCTCCGTTGAGGGCGCTGTGGGCACGCAGGCCTTTGCCGATGCCGTTATCGCGCACCTGGTCTGAGGTATGCACGCTGCAAACGCCTAAATAGTACTTAAGTGTTTGCGTATAACCTAAGAATCAATACGCCCGGCGCTCCGTCGGGCGTATTCTATTGAGGACTATGTTTCCTAACAAGGAGTAACTGATATGGGTCTGATTCAAAAGAAGGACGAGAAGGACGAGATCGACGGCATCCAGATCATCGAGCGCGGCGAAGGCCCCAATGGTGATGAGGACGAGAAGATCGACCTGGTCGCCGGTACGTCTGCCGAGCATATTGCAGCTGGCACGACGGCCGAGGAAGAGGACGCCCGTCTGGAGGCTCAGATCGCCGCAGAAGCCGCTGACGAGAATCTGATGCCCGAGGAGCAGGACGAGGACGACTCCGATACGGACGACCATGCATCCAAGCATAAGAAGACGATGATTGCCGCCTTTGTGGTCGCCATCGTGATTGCTGCGGTGGTCGGCTTCTTTATTGGCAATGGCGGCTTTGGCGGTAAGGGTGTCGGCTCGGCGACCCTCACCGAGGACCAGCTCGATTCGACCGTGGCAAGCTATAGCTACAACGGCAAGAAGAGCGACATCACTGCGCGCGAGGCCATCGAGAGCCAGTACAGCCTTGACACCGTCAAGGATAGCGATGGCAACTACACCGCTCCTTCTGCCGACGTCATCCTGTCCTACGTGCGCAACAAGATCCTGCTCGACGCTGCCGAGGACGAGGGCATTACCGTCTCTTCTAAGGAGATGAAGAAGTACGCCGAGGATTCCATCGGCACCTCCGACTACAAGACCATGGCAAAACAGTACGGCGTGTCCAAGGACCAGGCCAAGCAGATCGTCCGCCAGTCCGCGACGCTGCAGAAGCTCTACAAGAAGAAGGTCGGCGATAGCTCCGCAAGCATGCCAACCGCCCCGACCGAGCCTGCTGACGGCAACGAGGAGACCGCGAGCAAGGACTACGCCGACTATATTATCAACCTTGCCGGCGACGAGTGGGATAGCGAGAAGGGCACCTGGAAGGACGCCGATAGCACCTATGCCAAGGCCTTCGCTGACGATGCCTTTACGGCCGATAGCGCTACCTATAAGCAGGCCATGACCGCCTATTACACCGCCTACCAGCAGTATTCCTCGCAGGCTTCGAGTGCCAGCTCCAAGTGGACCGAGTATGCTAACGGCCTCTACGCCAAGGCCAACATCAGCATCTACGGCCTGTTTGCGTAAAGAGTTGCACGGCTCATCGAGCATCTAGCTGATAGAAAACAAATTGCCCGCCAGTACGGAAGTCGTTCTGGCGGGCAATTTGCGTTGAGGGCGTGATTGGCGGCTTAATTATGGCTATTCATCTTTAAGTCCAAAAAGGTTATCGGCTTCATCGTCAGGCATATATTCCAGCACATCGCCTGGTTGGCAGTCGAGTGCCCGGCATATCGCGTCAAGAGTTGAAAAGCGCACGGCAGAAACCTTGCCCGTCTTGATACGCGACATATTGACCTGGGAGATACCCACGCGTTCCGCAAGCTCTTTGGATGAGATCTTGCGTTCGGCGAGCATGCGGTCGAGCCGCAGAATAATCATGGATTCCCCCTAGAGCAACTCGTCATCTTGTATTTGCAGGATACACCCGTACTGGAAGACGCTGGCAATCAGGCTAATAATCAGGCCTGCAAAGAGCATAGAGGCATCGAGCAGCTGGTCGCCAAGCGCATCTGTAAAGCTGCCGCCAAATCCTGAGAGTATTAGCCCCGTGACTATGGCACCAAAAAGTTTCACGGCGGCGCCGCCAATGAGGAACAAGTGTCCTACTTGACGTAGTGTGCGGATGCATTCGAGGTCAAAGGGCCTGCCTGCCTTTTCGATATTGGAGAATAGCCTGTATGCACTTAGCGAGATGGCAAGCGCGAGACATGTCATCATGACGCTCCCTATGGCAGTGTGGCCGTCGTGGGCGACAAGCATAAGAGGGGTCTGTGCGTTGGTGCCGACGAGAGCGAGACACGGTCCTTCGCCAGCCTTAAGCTCTACGGATTGGAGACAGAACCCTTGGGAGAGGCTAGGCAATATGAGTAGAAGGTCGATTGCAATGACTGCGAGGAGTCCCAGGGCGAGCGCCACGGTGGTGCAGATTGTGGCCCATTTGCAGTAGCGAGTGAACTTCCTCAGATCGGCTATTGCCTGTTCACGGTTGATGGCTTCATTCGATTTGGATACGTTCCAGCGGATCATAGCTCCTCCAACCGATGTCATGGATGATACTTGTATCTTATATCATACTTAATGATAAACGATAAACAATTACAGATTAGAGTAAGTAATGTTTGTGAGACGAATAGCGAGAGCTATGGCATATTCAGGGAGTGGGAGTTTGGCGCGCGGGGGATGGACGAGTATTGAAATACCCTGCAACCGCGCAAGTGCTTCATCGAGTCTCCCCAATTCATCTAGGAAAACGGCTGCAAACGATTGCGAGTAACCGGTGAACGGTCGAAAACTACCGTTCACCGATAATTTCTAAACTGGTTCTAACTGGTATTAAGTCAAAAAGACCAATTCACAAATCTTCACAATGACCTGCATTTTTTCTACACGCTATATTTAGCCGCCCTACGTTGTTTAGACACAGGAAAAGATCCGATCTTTTGCCAAAGCATTTCGAAACGGTTTCAAAACTGCAGGTAGAAGTGTTAACGAGCGGTGAACGGTCGATTTATCACCGTGAGCGGTGCAAAAACGTTTTACTGTATGAATCAACGAAAGCGTCCTCTTCTGGGGTGATATAGTGACAACAACACGTCACGTGGTTACTACCAGTTTAGAAACCACTGGTCTTCAACGAACGCTTTCCAAGAAGCTTTAAGGGCGAGCGCCCGCTGGCTTCCGAAAATCATCGGACTCGTATTGCACATACCTTCGGAAGGGAAATTTGAATGGTTGGCTTTATTCTTACCGGTCATGGACAGTTCGCACCCGGCCTCGCAAGCGCTATCGCTATGGTCG
>URBP01000010.1 GCA_900546105.1 uncultured Collinsella sp. | reverse complement strand
GGCACGCCCGAGCACTTCTTCGATAACCCCGAGAACCCGCGCTGCCGCGAGTTCCTGTCCAAGATTCTGCACTAGGTGCGGTGATGGACATGACGGATATGACGAGGGCGGCCGTGTCGCGCCGTCACTTTTTGCAGCTGGCGGGCGCCGGCATGCTTGCGCTGACGGGGACCGCGCTTACCGGTTGCGGCAACTCCACCAGCGGCGAGGGCTCCGACAAGGGGTCCAAGCTTGCGGCCATCAAGTCGCGTGGCCATCTGAATGCCGGCGTGAAGAAGGACGTTCCCGGCTACGGTTATTACGACACCGCCAAGGGCCGTTTTGAGGGCATGGAAGTCGATTTGTGCTACCAGATCGCCGCTGCCGTCTTTGGCGTGAGCTACAAGGAGGCCCGCGCCCAGGAGCTTGTCGAGTTTACCGACGTAACGCCCAAGACGCGCGGTCCGCTGATCGATAACGGCCAACTCGACGTGGTCGCGGCGACCTACACCATCACCGACGAGCGCAAGAAGAGCTGGGATTTCTCGACGCCGTACCGCACCGACTACGTGGGACTCATGGTCAAGAAGCGTTCGGGCTTTACCTCGATTGAGGATCTGGATGGCAAGGTCATTGGCGTGAGCCAGGGTGCCACCACACAGAGCCTGATCGAGCAGATGATCAAGGATAACGGCTTTACCTGCAAGCCCGAGTTTAGGGCCTTTAGCGGCTATCCCATCATCAAGAGTTCGCTCGACGCCGGCAATATTGACGTCTTTGCCATGGACCGCTCCACGCTGGCCGGCTACATGAACGAGACCGTTGAGCTGCTGCAGCCCGAGGTCAAGTTTGGCGAGCAGGGCTACGGCGTGGCGACCAAAAAGGGCTGCGACCTTTCGGCCGTGGTCGATCAGGTGATTTGCGATCGCTTGGCCGACGGCTGGCTCGACCAAGAGGTCAAGACCTGGGGTCTTGTATAGGCGCATCGTCCAAGGAAGGAATCAAATGCTCGAAGGATTATTTGACGCCGACCGTTGGTCGACGACATTTCAAAACATGGGGCCCTTCTGGGAGGGCTTTGGCGTGACGCTGCAAGTGGTCGTTGCCGGCCTGCTGCTGTCGCTGGTGCTGGGCACGCTGCTGGGCGTGTTCTCGACCACCCGTTCGCGGGTGCTGCGCGCCATCAGCCGCGTGTACGTGGAGTTTTACCAGAACACCCCGTTGCCCGTGCAGGTGCTCTTTATGTACATGGCCGGCCCGCAGTTTTTGCAGGCCATAACCGGTGCCGACCAGCCGGTGCGCATCGCACCGTTTGTGCTGGGCTTCTTGGGTGTGGGTCTGTATCACGCGGCCTACATTTCGGAGGTCATCCGCACTGGTATCGAGGCGGTTCCGCGCGGTCAGATGGAGGCGGCCCAGAGCCAGGGCTTCACCCGTGCGCAGGCATACTGGTACATCGTGCTGCCCCAGACGTTCAAGATCATTCTGCCCCCGCTGTGTAACCAGGCCCTCAACCTAGTCAAGAACACGTCGGTGCTGGCGCTTGTGGCCGGCGGCGACCTTATGTACCGTTCCGACAACTTTGTGAGTCTGTACGGTTACCTGCAGGGATACATCGTCTGCTGCCTTATGTACTTCATCATCTGCTTTCCGCTCGCCATGCTGGTGCAGTGGCTCGAGCGCCGCTCCAAGGAGCGTCCGCGCGGCGTGAGCCTGGCCGAGCTGGGGCTCGACAACGTAGAGGAGGCCTAGCGCATGGAAATCTTCAACGCGACCAACCTGCTCTACATTTGGGGCGGCTTTGTTAAGACCATAGAGATCTCGGCGCTGTCGATCTTTTTCTCGCTCATCTTTGGCACGGTGCTGGCGCTCGTTAAAAGCTATGCGCCCCGCCCATTCCGTATTCTGGTGAGCGCCTATATCGAGCTGTTCCGCTGCACGCCGAACCTGCTGTGGATCCTGTTTATCTACTTTACGGTGCAGGGTTTGGACATTGTGATTTCGACCATTGCCTTTACGCTGTTTACCAGCGCCGTTATGGCCGAGATTGTGCGCGGCGGTCTCAACTCGATTCCGCGCGGCCAGTTTGAGGCAGCGCAGAGCCAGGGCTTTGGCTTCTTTGCCACCATGCGCTACATCATTCTGCCGCAGACGTTTAAGACGATCATTCCGGCGCTGTTTAGCCAGTGCACGACCGTCATCAAGGACAGCTCGTATCTTTCGGGGATTAACGTGGCCGAGCTCATGTACACGGCAAACGTCGTGATGGCCCATGCGATCGACCTGTCGCAGGTGCTTATGCTCTACGGCCTGGTGTTTGCGATGTACTTTGTGCTCAACTTTGGTATCTCGTTGCTGGTTCGCGCATATCAGAGGCGAATGGTGGCAGCGTAGAATGTGGCAAAGGGACAGCCCCTTTGTCACATAGAGAAAGGAATCGCGATGAGCGATCTGGAGAACAAGAAGAATCCTGTGGTCATTACCATCGCGCGCGACTTTGGCGCCGAGGGCCACGAGATTGGTCGCATGCTCGCCGACGAGCTGGGGATTCCACTGTACGACAACGAGCTGCTGGTGCGCGCGTCGCTGCGCGCGGGCGAGTCGCTCGATAAGATGGCCGCCTATGACGAGCGTCTGGCCGTGGAGAACATGGCGTTTCTGCCCGACCGCTACGATGCGCGTTCGTACTCGGACAAGTTGTTCCAGAAGATGAGCCAGGTGATTTTGGACCTGGGCGAGACCGAGAGCTGCATTATCGAAGGCCGTCTGTCCGATTACCTGCTGCGCAACAACCCCAACCACATTGCCGTGTTGGTGACTGCACCCTTTGAGGACCGCGTCGAGATCGTGCGCAAGAAGCGTGGCCTTAATAAAAAGAAAGGCGCCAAGCTGGTCAAGCAGCAACAGAAGGCACGCGAGGCGTTCTATAAGCGCTATAGCGCCGGAAAGTGGAAGATGACGAGCGGTAAAGACATCGTCGTCAACCGCGCCAAGCTGGGCCGCGAAGGCTGCAAGGACGTCATCGCCGCGGCCTACCGCTACAAGGTGGCCCAACTCGAAGGCTAACCGACCAAAACCACCGCAAAGGGGACAGGCACCTTTGTGGTGGTTTTTGTTTTAGGCCGAGGGAAAGGCCTTGGTGAGACCGGCGCGCGTCTGCGTGTCGGTCTTTTGATAAATGGAGCTCAGGTGGCGCTGTACCATGCGCATCGAGATACCAAGCTCCTCGGCGACCTGTTTGAGCGGGCGCTCGTCCTGGGTTACGGCCATGAGAACGTCGACTTCGCGCGGGGTGAGAGCGTGATCGGTGATGAAGACCTGACGCTGCTCCTCGATACTCGGTGCTGCCAGCGCCTCCTCGGCAAGCTGTTGATGTTCGCGCTCCTGCTCGGTTTGGGGCAGGCGGAATAGGCCCGCGGCAACGAATGCTGCGCAGGCGGCGACGAGAAGCACGACCGCGCCAATCATGATGAGGGCGACGTTGCCAGAGGTCACAAGCGCAAGCGAGACGCCCGACGTGGTGAACGCGCACACGTTATTGGCCGCACGGCCCATGCCGGCCCAGAAGGCGGGCACGTGCATGCGCGGTGCCAGCTGAGTAAACGTGGCGGTAAAGAACGTGACGAAAAAGCCCGAGCTCAGGTAAAAGACGACAAGGCCCAGGTTGGGATCGGCGCCGGCTTCCACGGCCAGGATGGAAATGGTCGAGAGCACGGCGATGCCGAGCATGACAAGTCCCATGTATCGGCGCTCGGCAAGATCAAAGATAATGCCGGCGGCAAGGCCGCTCGCCGCCAAAAAGAGGCGCGGCCATGTTTGCACGGCAATGGTGCCGTGGGCGTTGGAGAGCGTGACCACGTTGTCGAGGGTCGAGAACAAGCAGGCAAGAATCATGACGAGCGCGATGCTCCAGCATGCCTGTTTGGCGAGGGCATGAGAGGGCTCAACAAAGGGATTGATGGCAGGCCTTTCGGGGGGGCGCGCTTGGCAATCGCATGCTCGTTGCCTTTTGCGCTGGCAGGTGCGCCACATGAGAATTTGTGCCCCGGGATCCGGATATCTTCCCGTAACATGGTGTTACAGAAGCACCCCTTACGACAAGGAGGCTCACATGCGAAAGCAAATCCATGACAACCCAATCGACCACGGCCGCGCGTGCGCGCTCTCTCACGGAACGTGGCGTCGCGTGGGCGCCAAGCTCGCCTGCGCGGGGGCTTGCGCGCTCATGGTCGGTCAGCTGCTGCTACCCAGCGTGGCGCTCGCCGCCAAATGGGTCAACGTCGGCGGCACGCAGTACAACAAGGGCGCCGGCGACGAGGCCGGAACGTGGTCCTGGGACGGCGCCGACGACATGAAGCTCAATGGCTACAACGGCGCCGGTATCAGCGCTCAGGGCAACCTCAATATCGGCGTGACGGGCACCAACACCGTAACGGCCGATTCCTTGCAGAGCGCTATCGAGGTCAAGGACGGCAACCTTGCCATCACGGGGGAGGGAACCCTCAACGCGACGGCCGAACCACAGAAGAGCAGGAGCGCTGTTAAGGTCGAGTGCGGTAGCCTCGCCATCTCGGGCGACGTGACTCTCAACGCGACGGCCGGGACCGATACGATAGCGGTTTCGGGGGACGGTAAGGCCGGCGGCGACGTGGACATCCGCGGTGCCAACGTTAACGTGACGGCAACGAACAAAGTGCCTCATACCATCGGCATTCATACGCGGGCAGGCAACATAACCATTAACGAGGGCGCCGACGTCCACGTCGAGGCGGAGGCGAATGGGGGGCTCAATGCCGTTGCAGTCTATGCCGAAAACATCTCCTCCGAGCATGGAGGCTGCATCGCGGTGGATAACGCAAAATTAGATGCGGCGGCGCGTAATGCAAACATGTTGTCGGTCGCCCTGTATTCGTCCGGGGGTAAGGATACATATTTGAGTATTACCAACGGGGCGGATGTTACGCTCGTGGCGAGTGATAGTGTCGAGGTTTTGGATGGTGTTTGGATGCGCGCGCAGGACGGCGTGTCGCGGGTGCTCGTCGAGAATTCGAGCCTTACAGTTCGATGCGGTGACGGAACTGGCCACAGTCGTAAACATGGCTACGGAATATATTCCCAGTCCGGCTCCCAGTCCGCCATCCCTCGAATTGACATCATTAATTCAAATGTTGAGGTGTCGGGTAATGCAGCGGCAATCTACGCTGTCAATCAAGGTGATGCAGCCCCTTGTCTCTCAATTGATGGCGGATCGGTAGTTACGACTCCCGCCGGCGGCACTGTGCGAGAAACTACGGGAAACGGACTCGTCATCGGTGCTGCCGGGTCGTCCACTATCCAGGATGTTAGGACCTCCGACGAGGTTGCCCGCAGCGTGGTAATCAGCTCCGGAGATGCGGTCGAGCCTGAGCCCACGCCGCAGCCTGAGCCTACCCCGGCTCCCACGCCGCAGCCAGGCGGCGGAAGTGAGACTGGCACGCCGTCCGTGACGCTGACTCAGGCGAGTTCCACGACTGCTGCCTCCAAGCCGGCCGCGAAGGCCACCGCTGCCCAGAAGTCCGTGGGCACTCTGGCCGCCACGGGCGACAACGCCGCGACGGCGGCAGCGGCCCTTGGCATCGCCGGCGCAACCGTTGCCGCTGCCGGCATCGCCGCAACCAAGCGCCGCAAGCGCTAGGCTTTTGGTGGCAGCGCCCATTCTCGGCTTTTACAAAATCTCGATCTGTAACACCAAACCTGATAGTTGGGCTCTAGGTGTTACAGATTGAGACGAACTGTTCAGCCGCTAACCTAACGTCTCGATCTGTAACACGTGGCGAGGAATTTGGTCTCTAACTGTTACAGATTGAGACAAACGTCGGAATTGGTTCGCCGGCCAAGTCCCCGACCACCACAAAGGCGCATGTCCCCTTTGTGGTGATGGGTTGGCCGGCATAGAGAAAAGTCCCCGCCGGGCGTGTACTCGACGGGGACTTTGCCGTTTAATGGCTAGCGCTGCAGGTGATTACTCGCCCAGCAGGCTCTTGGTGATGGAAGCGGCGGCCTTCTTGCCGGCGCCCATCGCCAGAATGACCGTAGCGGCACCGGTGACGATGTCGCCGCCGGCCCAGATGCGGGGATCGGTGGTCTGGCCGGTCTCCTCGTCGGCGACGATGTAGCCCCACTTGTTGAGCTCCATCTTGCCGCCGATCTTCTTTGCGAAGGGGTTGGCGTTGGTGCCGATAGCCGAGATCGCGACGTCGCAGGGAATCTCCTCGATGGCGCCCTCGATGGGCACCGGGCGACGACGGCCGGACTCGTCAGGCTCGCCGAGCTCCATCTTCTGGACCTTGACGGCGCACACGGAGCCGTCCTCGCCAGCGACAAACTCGAGCGGGGAGACGAGCGGCAGAACCTCGACGCCCTCGGCCTTAGCATGGTGCAGCTCGGCGCGACGGCAGGGCATCTCGTCCTCGGTACGACGGTAGGCGATGATGGCGTGCTCGGCGCCCAGGCGCTTGGCGGTACGGACGGCGTCCATGGCCACGTTGCCGCCACCAAAGACGACGACGTTCTTGCCGTGCTTGGTGGGGGTGTCGTACTCGGGGAACTTGTTGGCCTTCATCAGGTTCACGCGGGTGAGGTACTCGTTAGCGAAGAAGACGTTGGGCAGGTTCTCGCCGGGGACGTTGAGGAACTTGGGCAGGCCAGCGCCGGTCGCCACGTAGATGGCGTCGAAGCCCTGCTCGAACAGCTCCTCGGCCGTGGCCATGTTGCCCACGACGGAGTTGTACTCAAACTTGACGCCCATGTCCTCCAGGCCGTCAATCTCGCGCTTGACGACTGCCTTGGGCAGACGGAACTCGGGGATGCCGTAGACCAGCACGCCGCCGCCGGTGAAGAAGGCCTCGAAGACGGTGACGTCAAAGCCGTTGCGGGCGAGCTCGCCGGCGCAGGTGATGCCGGACGGGCCAGAGCCGACGACGGCGACCTTCTTGCCGTTCTTGGGGGCCATCTTGGGCGTGGAAGCGAGCTCGGGGCGGTCACCCAGGAAGCGCTCGAGCTGGCCGATGGCCACGGGCTCGGACTTCTTGCCACGGATGCACTTGCCCTCGCACTGGTTCTCCTGCGGGCAGACGCGGCCGCAGATGGCGGGAAGCATGGAGTCCTCGCGGATGGTATCGAGAGCGCCGCCGAAGTCCTTCGCGCGGATCTGCTCGATAAAGCGGGGGATGTTGATGTTGACGGGGCAACCCTCAACACAGAACGGCTTCTTGCAGTTGAGGCAGCGCTCGGCCTCGGCCAGCGCCATCTCCTCGGTGAAGCCCTTGTCGACGGGGCGGAAGTCGCAGGCGCGCTCGGCAGCCGGCTCCTCGTTATCGGGGGTGCGGGGCGACTTCATATCGGCAACGAAACGACCGTTAACTAGTGGCATGCGCAGCTCTTTTCCTCATAGGCCTTGAGGGACTCGCCCTCTTCGGAACGGTAAGCGGCCTGGCGGGCACGAAGGTCATCCCAGTCGACCAGGGTGGCATCGAAGTCGGGGCCGTCGACGCAAGCGAACTTGGTCACGCCGCCCACCTCGACGCGGCAGCAGCCGCACATGCCGGTGCCGTCAACCATGATGGGGTTGAGGGACGCGGTGATGGGGGTGTCGTACTTCTGGGCGGTGAGGGTCGAGAACTTCATCATCGGAACGGGGCCGACGCAGAAGACCTGGCTCACGGCCTTGTCCTGCAGCAGACGCTCCAGCGGAGCGGTGACAACGCCCTGCTCGCCGTAGGAACCGTCGTCGGTGGTGATATGGATGTGGTCCTCGTCGAGGAGCTCGCGGAACTGGTCCTCCATGAGCAGGAGGTCCTTGGTGCGGGCGCCCATGATGGCGTGCACCTCGTGGCCGGTCTCGACCAGGTGCTTGGCGACCGGGAAGGCAATTGCCAGGCCGACGCCGCCGCCAATGACGGCGCAGGGGCCCTCGGCCATCTCGGTGGGAACGCCCAGCGGGCCCACGACGTCGCGCAGCGACTCGCCGGCCTCGTAGGTGGACAGCATCTCGGTGGTCTTGCCGATCACCATGAAGATGAACTCGACCCAGCCCTCGTCACCGTTCCAGCCGGCCAGGGTAAACGGGACGCGCTCGCCCGTCTCGTTGGCGCGAACCATGAGGAACTGTCCAGCGTGCGCATGCTTGGCGATTGCAGGCGCCTCGATGCGGAACTTGAACACCTTCTCCGAGAACTGCGTCTTCTCCAGGATCTTATACATAGAACCCCTCTCTTGTTAGGGCGGCCGAACCGTGCCTCCACGGAAATGGACGGCAGCCCGAATAAAACCGTACGCGCACAGGCGTTGTGCAGACATACGGTGCAAATTATACCCTCATGGACATGCTGTTTACGTGTGTCTTCGGCGGTTGGGAAAAGTGACCTGCCAAAAAGGGACAGGTTTATTTTGGTAGGTTTTATCAGGCAAAACGGCAAAGGGAGCCGGCTTCGCGCTTTGGTGAGGCCGGCTCCCTTTTGAGGCATTGCATATGTATGGCGGCGTGGGATTTATTGCGGAGCCGCCACTGTGGCGTTTTCGCATATAAAACCTGCCAAAATAAACCTGTCCCTAAATGGTAGGTTTTAGTGCTTGCCGTTGGCGGAAGCGGCGCCGTTTACGTGATCGCGGGCATAGACCACGCCGTGCACGATCGCCAGGCCAGCGGCATCTGCGGCGCGGGCGCAGGTGTCCTGGAAGTCCTCGGCCTCGCGGGCGCGCAGCTGCTTGAGCACATAGTCTGCCACGGCCATCTTGCCGGGAGGGTTGCCGATGCCGGTGCGAATGCGACTAAAGTCGCGGCTGCCCATCTTGTCGATGATGGAGCGCAGGCCGTTGTGGCCGGCATGGCCTCCGCCCACCTTGACGCGCACGTCACCGGCGGGAATGTCGAGCTCGTCGTGAATCACGAGCAGCTCCTCGGCCTTGATCTTGTACTCGCGGCAGAGCTTGGAGATGGGGCCACCCGAGGTATTCATATACGACTGCGGCTTGACCAGCACGATCTGGCGCTTGCCGCCCTCTTCCTCGGCATCGTTGATATTGATGAGCGCGACCTCGGCGCCTGCTTGGTTTTTCCAGTACGTGACGCCGGCCTGACGGGCCAGCTCGTCGATCGCCTTAAAGCCGGCGTTGTGGCGGGTCTCGGCATATTCCTCGCCTGGATTGCCAAGTCCGGCAACCATACGAATCTTAAGCGGCTGTGCAGCGGCCATATTTGTCCTCCGTTACATAAAAAGTTTAATCAACGACAAAGGCTACCACGCCCGCCGAAGGCGAGGAAAGGTTGCAGCAAAGTCATTTCAGAAAACAGCTGCCCCGAGACAGCAGGAAGCCCCGGACACGCCGGGAGGGGTTATCAAAGCGAACATCCCGCAGCCGCAAAGCGGCGAGGACGTTCGCGTGATAACCCCGCAGGCGCGTCCGGGGCTTCCGGAGGGATGTGAGGGTCGAGCGACTACAGTGCGAAGTCGCCGCCGACGAGCGTGGAGACGGGCTCCTCGTGGTAAACGGCGGAGATGGCCTGAGCGAACTCCTCGGCGACCGAGATGGTCTTGATCTTGCCGCCGACCTCGACGGGGATGGCGTCGGTGACGACGCACTCGACGATGGGGGCATCGTTCAGGCGCTCGATGGCCGGGCCGGAGAAGATGCCGTGGGTGGCGCACACGTAGATGTCGCCGGCGCCCATTGCCTTGAGCTCCTTGACGTTGGCGCACAGGGTGCCAGCGGTGTCGATCATGTCGTCGTTGATGATGCAGGTCTTGCCCTTGATGTCACCGATGATGCCCATGACCTCGGCGGCGTTGTGGCGCGGACGGCCCTTGTGGGCGATGGCCAGGTCGCAGCCGAGCATGTCGGACAGCTTCTTGGCGGCCTTGGCGCGGCCCACATCGGGGGAGACGACAACCAGGTTGTCGGTGTCGAAGTGCATGTCGTTGTAGTACTGGCCAAACAGCGGCAGTGCGGACAGGTGGTTAACCGGGATATCGAAGAAGCCCTGGATCTGGCCCTGGTGCAGGTCGAGGGTGATGATGCGGTTGACGCCGGCGCGCTCGAGCAGGTTGGCGACGAGGCGGGCGGTGATGGGCTCGCGCGGCCCGGCCTTGCGGTCCTGGCGGGCATAGCCGTAGTGGGTGATAACGGCGGTGATGGAGCGGGCGGATGCGCGCTTGGCAGCGTCGGTGGCGATGAGCAGCTCCATGAGCATGTCGTTGACGTTGCCGCCGGCCACGGACTGAATCAGGAAGACGTCGGCGCCGCGGACGGTCTCGTCGTAACGGGCGTAAATCTCACCGTTGGCGAACTGCTTTAGCGTAAGGCCCGAAAGCTCGACCCCAAGGTACTCAGCAATCTTCTGAGCGAGGGGACGGTTGGAGGAACCGGAATACACGCGGATGGACTTGCGCATATTCTCCGACTTCTCGGGATCATTAATCGGCATTACCCTTCTCCTTTATATCGAATGCCATATAGATGCCTTGTTGCATTGTAACCGCGCGGCGGGGTTTATCGAGTCTTGATGACGTCTTTACTGTCAACGGACACGAACCGACCACTCATCCGGTTGCGCAGGTCACGATAGAAAAAGGAGCCGTCCCCATGGAACAGCTCCTTGGATGCTTGGTAAAACGTTATACCTCGTCGTCCTCGTGCAGACGGCGGCGGTAATCGGCGGCCCAGCCCTCAATATTTACCTGACGGGCGCGGCCCAGACCGAGCGCGTCGGCCGGGACCGGCTCGGTGATGACGGAGCCGGCGGCCACGAGCGCGCCGTCGCCGATCTGGGCGGGCGCGACCATCATGGTGTCGGAACCGATGAAGGCATCCTTGCCGATGACGGTCTTGTGCTTGTGCACGCCGTCGTAGTTGCAGGTGATGGAGCCCGCGCCCACGTTGACGCCGGCGCCCATGGTGGTGTCGCCGATGTAGGACAGGTGCGGAACCTTGGAGCCCTCGCCGATCGTGGACTTCTTGATCTCCACGTGCGTGCCGGCCTTGGAGCCGTCGAGCATGTGGGTACCCGGGCGCAGGTAGGCGCGCGGGCCGCAGTCGACGCCGTTCTCGATGACGGCCTCGATGGCGATGGTCTCATCGATGATGCAGCCGCTGCCGACGGTGGTGTCGGTGAGGCGGCTGTTGGGGCCGAGCTGGCACTCCTCGCCCACGGTGACGTGGCCGATCAGATGTGTCTGCGGCCACACGACGGTGTCGCGGCCGATGGTAGCGTCGGGGCCGATCCAGGCCTGCGTGGGGTCGATGAAAGTAACGCCCTCGGCCATCCAGTGCTCGTTGATGCGGTCGCGCGCGATGGCGGTGAGCTGCGCGAGCTGGATGCGGCTGTTGACGCCCAGGCCGTCGCGGTAGTCATCGCAGTGGAAGATGGAGACTGCCTGGCCGTGGCCTTTGAGGATCTCGAGCATGTCGGGCAGATAGTACTCGGACTGCGCGTTGTCGTTGCCGATCTCGTTAATGTGGGCGGCAAGCTGCGCGCCGTCGAAGGCGTAGCAGCCGGCGTTGCACTCGAGTAGCGTGGCGGCCTGCTCGGGTGTGCAGTCCTTCTGCTCGATGATGCGCTCAATCTGGCCGTCGGCGCCCAGCTTGATGCGGCCGTAGCCGAAGGGGTCAGGCGGGGTCATGGTCATGACGGTGCAGGCGAGCTCGCCGGTAGCGACGGTCTGTGCGAACTTGGCGACGGTGTCGGCGGTGATGAGCGGCAGGTCGCCGTTGAGCACGACGACGGGGCCTTGCGTGATGCCGCAGGCCTCGAGCGCGACCTTTACGGCGTGGCCGGTGCCCAGGCGCTCGGTCTGCTCGACGCACTCGACCTTGGTGGCGCTGTTGGCGTAGGCGCCGTCGATAAGGGCGCGCATCTCGTCGGCGTGGCTGCCGATGACGACCACGACGCGGCTGCAGCCGGCCTTGATGGTGGCGTCGACGATCCACTGGACCATGGGCTTACCCAGGATCTTGTGTGAAACCTTGCAGTGGTTCGACTTCATGCGGGTGCCCTCGCCGGCGGCGAGGATAATTGCGGTTGCGTCCATGTGATCTCCTGTTACGTTATAGAGACGTGTGTTTGGAAACGATACACGGCGCAATATGATACCGCAGGCATATGATGGGCGCGTAACGATTGACGCGTGACGGTCGATGTCGCTGCCGCCGGCGTGGTGTTTGCGCTGGTTGTGCATGGCGTCGGCGCTGCGGCGTTGGCGTTTGAGCGAGGGATGGGAGGTGCCCGTGGATATCATGCGAGAGGAATCGGACCACGAGCCCGTCGCGGCATTTTCGATGTCGCATCCGGCGGTGCCGGCGCTCTACATGGTGCTGACGCTGGGACTCACCATGTTCTCGATGCAGCCGGTGCTGATTGCGCTGTCGCTTGCGGGCGGGTTGGCGTACGGGTTTGCGACGCGCGGCGCCGCGCGCACGTTGGGGGCGCTTCGCTGGCAACTGCCGGTGATTTTGATCATCGCGGTGCTCAATCCACTGTTTAGCGCCTCGGGCTCGACGGAGCTGTTCCGTATTGGCATGCGCGTGGTGTATCTGGAGAGCATGGTATACGGCCTGTGTATGGGCGGGCTATTTGTGGCGAGCGTGCTGTGGTTTGAGGTCGCGGCGTCGATGCTTGGCTACGACAAGGTGCTCGCGCTTCTGGGTAACACCGTACCGGTGATCGCGCTCATGATCTCGATGTGCATGCGGCTTATCCCGCAGTTTTTGCGCCGCGGTCGTACGGTGTTGGCGGTGCAGGATGCGATTGATGTGCCGGGCCGCGCGCCGGCCGACCCCGTGCGCTCGCGCCTGCGGGCGTCGAGCGTGTTGATGGGCTGGGGCATGGAAGATTCGCTGGAGCGTGCGGACGCGATGCGCTCGCGCGGGTGGGGTGCCGCGGCGCGTCGTACGACGTATGCGCGGTATCGACTGGGGCGCAGCGACGTTGCCGCGCTGGTCGGGCTCGTGCTGTTTGGTGCTGCCGCGGTGGCGGTGGCGTGGACCGCGACGACGCAGTATTCGTTTTACCCTCAGCTTTCGGTGCCGGCGCCGTGGCTAGGCTATGTCGTATACGCGGCCTGGATGGCGCTGCCCTGTGTGTTGCACGCGATTGACGAGAAGAGGTTTGGCTGATGGCTCGGTTGGATAGCTGCTCGGTAACGGGCGCGGCGTGCGGTTTGGATGCGTCGGCGATTGAAGTGCGGGACCTGCGCTTTGCCTACCCCGGGGCCGAGGCGCCGGTGCTCGACGGGCTCGACTGGTCTGTTCCCCAAGGAGCGTTTGCGCTGCTGGTAGGTGGTACTGGGTCGGGTAAGTCAACGCTGCTCTCGCTGCTCAAACCCGAGATCGCGCCGACGGGCGAATGCGCTGGCGAGCTGCGCGTGCTGGGCGAGAGCGTTGCCGATATGGACGTTCGAGCGTCCGCGGAGCGCGTGGGCTATGTGTTTCAGGACCCCGAGAACCAGATCGTGTGCGAAACCGTGTGGCACGAGATGGCGTTTAGCTTGGAAAACTTAGGCATGTCTCGTGACGAGATGCGCCGTCGCGTGGCCGAGACCAGCTATTTCTTTGGATTGGAGGATTGGCTCCACCGCGATACCGATACGCTTTCGGGCGGACGCAAGCAGCTGCTGTCGCTGGCAGCTGTGCTGGCGTTGCGCCCGCGCGTGCTGCTGCTCGACGAGCCCACGTCCCAACTGGATCCCGTTGCCGAGAAGAGTTTTCTGCATGCGCTGTTTCGCGTGAATCGCGAGTTGGGCTGCACGGTTGTCGTGGCAACGCACCAGCCGCGCCCGATGCTCGAATACGCGACGTGCGCGTACCGGATTGAGGGCGGATGCATATGCAAGGTCGCCGACATTGCCTCCTTGGGGCATCGTGAAGAGCTGTTTTCTGGCGAGGTGTCGGGGTGGGGTGCCTCGTGGCGTGCAAAAAACGGAGTTTTCAGCAGCGCCAGTGGCCAGCCGGGCTCTTTGGACCCGCGCGCGGGCGCTCCGGGTGCAGAAAAAGGGCTGAAATCGGACAAATCGGGTGAATTTGAGGCGCAAATATTGCCGCAAGACGACTCGGGGGCGCCATCGCGCGCCGGTGGATGCCGAATTCTCCCAAAAATGCACGCTGGGTCGGCTACTACCCTGGCAGGGAGCTGGTTTCGCTACGATCGAGCGTCCGGCTGGGTGCTGCGCGGACTCGATGCGTCGTTTTCGGCAGGCGCGGTGCATGCGGTTGTGGGCGGTAACGGCTGCGGCAAGTCGACAATGCTTTCGGTGCTGGCCAAGACGGTCAAGTTACAGCGTGGGCATATGGAGCGCGGGGCGGCCTCGGCAGCGCTGCTGCCTCAGAATCCCAAGGCGTTGCTGGTTGCCGAGACGGTGCGCGACGAGCTGATGGAATGGGCTTCGACCTGCGGATATGACGAGGCTGTGGCGCGGGAGCGCGCGGCGAGCCTGGGGCTGTCGGGCCTGGATGGGCACCACCCGTACGATCTTTCGGGCGGGCAGCGTCAACTGCTTGCATTGGCAAAACTGCTGCTGATCGGCCCCGAACTGCTATTGCTCGATGAGCTCACTAAGGGTTTGGACTTGGCCAGCCGCCGCATCATCGCTCGCGCCCTGCGTGACCATGCGAAGTCTGGCGGCACCGTCATCATGGCCACGCACGATCTGGATTTTGCCGAGCAGGTTGCCGATGACATTGCCATGATGTTCGACGGTGAGATTGCCTGCATGGAGCCGCCGGCCGACTTCTTTGCCGACAACGTGTTTTATAGGGCGTGATGGGATGACGGATTATCGCGTCGCGCGCCTACTCGCAAAACTGGAGATCCCGCTGCTGCTGGCGGTGCCGGCGGTGATGGCTGCGGCGTTGCTGGCGGGCGTTGAGCAGGCGGCGCTTGCCATGCTTGTCGTGGTAGCGCTGGTGCTCGCGCTGTTCTTTGCGGGCTACGAGGCGTCGCGACCGGGCTTGCGCCAGATTATGCCCACGCTGGTTCTGGCAGCATTGGCCGCGGCGGGGCGCATCTTGTTTGGCCCCATTCCCGACTTTAAACCCGTGAGTGCCATCGCCATTATCGCCGGGGCGACACTCGGTCGTCGTAACGGCTTTATGGTCGGTGCGCTGGCGGCGCTGACCAGCAACTTCTTTTTTGGACAGGGCATGTGGACGCCATGGCAGATGTATGCCTGGGGTCTGGTTGGCTATGTTGGCGGCGCGCTGGCGCATGCGGGCGCATTTGACCGAGCGGATGGAGCTGTGCGCATACCGGCGCTGATGGCGTACGGCTTTGCGTCGGGCCTGCTCTACGGCGTGGTGATCAACGCATACGACATCATCGGTTTTGTGCAGCCGCTCACGTGGGCGGGCGCCGTGGCGCGTCTTGCCACCGCCGTGCCGTTCGATATTACGCACGGCCTTGCGACCTGCGTGTTCTTGGCCGTCCTGTACAAGCCCTGGTGCCGCCGCATCAAACGTGTTGTCGTGAAATACGGGCTATAGGGCTGGTCGCGCCGGGGCGGGAATCAATACTGACGAAGTGCCATTTTAAAACTATGCCGGTTTACGGGGCTAGATTGGCACAGGCAGACCATACCGGCTTTTTTCGAAATAGGGCAAGCTGTTTACCTGCGGTTTTATTTTGCCTAAATTGCGCGTGGTTGAGGGGTTCACGATTTATCCCCGTAAACCGGCATAGTTTTGGAATGGCCGGCTGATTTGATGGGCGTCGTGGCCCTCAAGAGCCAAATCGATCCGTTTTCTTCTGTCCCCAGACGTCCCCAGGGGATCAGTTGACGGCGCTTGCCACGAAACTGGCCCATCTACTACGTTTAGCTTGATACCTCCGACCATGACCGCGTTTTATGAAAAACCGCAGGCTTTCTACCTGCGGTTTTCTTTTTACGTTGTTTGCTGTGGTTGAGGGTAGTGGCTTTAAACGTAGTAGATGGGCCAGTTTCGTGGCGGGGGGGCCGCGTGGATGCTCACACGAGGTGAAAAATGATCCGTTTTTCCTCCGTCCTCGAGGGGTCGGTTGGGGCTAGAGCTCTAGCGTGAGGGTGACGGGGCAGTGGTCGCTGCCGAAGATGTCGCCACGGATACCGGTGTCGCGAACGTTGGCGGCGATTGAATCGCTTACCAGGAAGTAATCGATGCGCCAGCCTGCATTATTCTTGCGGGCATTAAAGCGGTAGCTCCACCAGCTGTAGACGCCCTCGACGTCGGGGTTTGCCGCGCGCCAGGTATCGGTAAACCCGGCGTTGAGCAGCTCGGTAAACTTGCCGCGCTCCTCGTCCGAAAAGCCGGCGTTGCCGCGGTTGGACTTGGGGTTCTTAAGGTCGATCTCCTCGTGCGCCACGTTAAAGTCGCCGCAGGTTACGACGGGCTTGTCGGTCTCGCGCTCAAGCGCGCCCAAAAAGCCGCGATAGGCATCGTCCCAGGCCATGCGCACATCAATGCGCGCGAGCTCATTTTGGGCGTTAGGCGTGTAGACATCCACAAACCAAAACTTGTCGAACTCGAGCGCGCAGACGCGGCCCTCGGCTGCAGCTTGGGCGACGAGCTCGGCTGCCTCGCCCTCGCCGGCGTAGGGTAGCAGCGCGTCGGCGTGCAGCACGCGCAGCGGTTCCTGGCGGCTAAAGACCGCGGTGCCCGAATAGCCTTTACGCTCGGCGTAGCTCCAGGTTTGGTGATAGCCGGGCAGGTCAATATCGACCTGGCCCTCTTGCAGCTTGGTCTCCTGCAGCGCCAGGATGTCGACGTCGAGTTCTTGCGCGATCTGGATAAAGCTCGGGTCCTTTTTGAGAACGGCGCGCAGGCCGTTGACGTTCCACGAGGCGAAAGTGTAAGTCTGAGGCATGGTGTCCTTTCGACGGGGTTGGCAGGCTTAAGATTAGCGCAACAGGGGCGGTGGTGGGCTCCGCGCGTGCTGACCCAAAGGCCGCATGCTGGGACGTCGCCCGACGCTGCCCGACCAACAAGGACGGAGGACTCATATGACGCAGGCAATAACGGATCCCAAGCAGGCCTCCGCCGCGCTGGCGGAGCTGTTCGGTGCCCACAAGCGCGTGGTCTTCTTTGGCGGCGCGGGTGTTTCCACGGCGAGCGGTATCCCCGATTTTCGCAGCGTGGACGGCCTGTATCATCAGCAGTTTGCCTATCCGCCCGAGACCATGCTCTCGCATAGCTTTTACGAGGCGCATCCGGCCGAGTTCTTCGACTTCTACCGCACCAAGATGATCGCGCTTGGCGCCAAGCCCAACCGCTGCCACACCAAGCTGGCCGAGCTGGAGCGCGCCGGTAAGCTTGATGCCGTGGTGACGCAAAATATCGACGGCCTGCATCAGATGGCCGGCTCACAGCGCGTGTTTGAGCTGCACGGATCGGTCCATCGCAACATTTGCCAGTCGTGCGGCGCGGTCTATAGCGCCGAGTGGATTTGCTCGCGCGAGCACGAGGATGCCGCGGGCGTGCCCGCGTGCCCCGCGTGCGGCGGCCGCATCAAGCCCGATGTAGTGCTCTACGAAGAGCCGCTCGATGAGCATGTGTTGACCGGTGCCGTTGCCGCCATCGCCGCGGCCGATGCCCTCATTGTGGGCGGGACCTCGCTCGTGGTGTATCCGGCGGCGGGCCTTACGCGCTACTTTACCGGCGATACCCTGGCCATTTGCAACCTTGCTCACACCGATCAGGATGCAAATGCCGACCTGCTGATTTCTTGCGACATCGCGGCTGCGTTTGCGTTCTAGTCCGTGTGCGCGGATACAATAGAAAGACTGAGTGCAAAGCGACCCCGCCGCCAGCTCCCCAAGCTCGGCGGCGTGGGCATTTTAGGAGGATGTTCATGGCGAACGACAGCAAGACATGGCGGTGCGGAAAGTACGAGCTCAGCTTTGACCGTCCGCGCATCATGGGCGTCCTCAACGTGACGCCCGATTCGTCTAGCGATGGCGGGGAACACTTCGACCCGGATGCTGCCATCGAGTACGGCCTGGCGATGCTTGACGCCGGCGCCGACATCATCGACGTGGGCGGTGAGTCCACGCGCCCCGGCTTTACCCCGGTTAATCCCGACGAGGAGGCTCGCCGCGTGCTGCCCGTGGTGCGCGCGCTGGCCAAGGAGGGCGCCATCGTCTCGATCGACACGCGTCATGTGGCGGTTGCCAAGGCGGCCGTGCGCTGCGGCGCCTCGATCGTCAACGATGTGACCGGCTTCACCGACCCCAAGATGGTCGAGTTTGTTAAGACGAGCACCTGCGGCGTCATCGTGATGCATGCCGGCGAGGTCGCCGCGCCCGCCCGCACGCACGCAACGGTGCAGCTCGATACCTCGGCAGCGGCGTTTGTTGCCGAGAAGGCGCGCGAGGCGGCTGCCGAGGCCGCGCGTGGGGCCGAGAAGCCGGCTCGCCGCCGTCGCGGCAAGTTGCTGGGCGAGCCTAAGCCGGAGGCCAAGCTTCCGGGCGGCGTGGTGCAGCCCTCGTTGCCGTTTGGCGAACCGGAGCCCACGTCCGAGCCTGCAAGCGAGCAGGAGACGCCGGCCGCCGAGCAGGCTGCTGCCGCCGAGACCGTCGCGCCCGCGCCCGAGGCCGCGCCCGCAGCCACCGAGGCCGCATCGGAGTCCAATGACCGCCTGGCCGCCATGATGCGCCGCAGCGCCCGCCGCGAGGAAGCCTACGTGCCCACCTCGCAGCTCCGCCGCTTCACCCTGCCCGATTCGGCGCCCATCATGCGCCGCGTCATGGGCTTTCTGTCTGACCAAGCCCGCACGCTCATCCATGCCGGCGTGTCGCGCGACCGCATCTGCATCGATCCTGGCCCGGGCTTTGGTAAGTCGGCTAACGAAGACATCGTCATCCAGCGCGAGACCGCCAAGATGGCGTCGCTGGGCTACCCGCTCATGTGCGCCGTGTCGCGCAAGCGCTTTGTGGGCGCCGTCTCGGGCGTGACCGAGGCCGCCGCGCGTGATGCCGCTACGTTTGGCGTGTGCCTGGGCGCCATCCAGGCCGGTGCCAACATCGTGCGCGTGCACGACGTCGCGGGCTTTGCGCAGTTCCTGAACGGTTACTGGGCCGTTGCTAAGCCGCAGCCGCGTCGCGCGTTTGTAGCCGTGGGCTCCAACCTGGGGCATCGTTGCGACAACATCCGTGCCGCGCGCGACATGATCGCCGAGATCCCGCTCACCTGCGTGTCCAACTGCTCGCGCATCTACGAGAGCGAGCCGGCCTACGAGACGCGCCAGGACGCGTTTGCCAACGCCGTCATCGAGATCAAGACCGAGCTGGCGCCGCTGGTGCTGCTCGATGAGCTCATGAAGATCGAGGCCGAGCTGGGGCGCGACCGCTCCAAAAAGGCCAAGGCCAACGGTCCGCGCACCATCGACCTGGACCTGCTGTGGATGGACGGCGAGACCCACGGCGGCAAAAAGCTGCGCCTGCCGCATCCGCTGATCGGCGAGCGCGATTTTGTGCTGGTGCCGCTCGAGGACCTGATGCACGACCCGGCGCGGTTCTTCCGCTACAACGGCGTTGAGGTCAAGGAGCCCGAGGACCGCGTTGGTCATATCGTGGGCGAATTGGGGCGTATGTAGATGATTGAGATGAATGTTGTAGCCGCCGGTACCGAGCTCGACGCGGCGCGTGACGCGGGCCGCGAGGGTGCGTCCGCGGGCCGGTGCGCGTGGAGCGCGGGCGATGCATCGCTGACGTTTTCGCTGGTCGTGCGCCCCGATGTGAACATGCACGCCTTCCACGGTCTGCCGTTTGTGGCCGCAATGGGCATGATGGACGCGCTCGCGGGCACGGCCGCAACGCCGGGCCTGGGGCTTGCCGGCAAGGTGGGCATCCAGTGGCCGAGTGACATCGTGTGCGGCGCGCCTGCGTTTGAGACGTCGCTCGCGCGCGTCGCCGTCAACGGCGGTGCCGGTGCCGCGGGCATGTTTGCCGCGGTGACGGTGGATATTGAGCGTTCGGCACTGGACGAGCTCGGCGTGGATATGGGCGACGAGGTACTGGTCGAGGCATTGGCCGCGGCGGTGCTCACTCGCGTTGACGCCTGGGCGGTTGCCGCCAACACACCACAGGGCGCTGCCGGCCCGCTGGCCCCGGTGCTGGGCGAGTACTTCGATATGGTGCCGCTGCTGGGTCGTCAGGTCGCGGCGGTGTCGCCCAACGGCCTGCCGCTCGCGGTCGGCGTGTTTGCGGGCCTGGACATCTGGGGTCGCGCGACCATTAAGACTGACGCCGGTGAGCAAGAGTTTCCGCCCGAGGCCGTGCGCATTCGCGGACTGTAGCGCGAGGCGCCAGCGCTCAAAGATAACGATGACAACAAGACCCTCCTCGGCCTGCACCGGGGAGGGTTCCGCCTATCTGGGGAATGGGTTGCCAGCGCCCTATTCCTCAAAACTGAAAAATTTTCGTTTTTGAGGAATAGGATTAAGGCAGCTCGGTCTTTCGCGAGGTATATTCGCTATAGAGCCTATTCCTCAAAACTGAAAATTTTTCAGTTTTGAGGAATAGCGATAAAAGACTGCGAGGAGGCCCCGATGAAACTCATCAATAGAACGTCATATATGGACACGTTGACGAGCCTTATTGGCGTACCGGACATCAAGGTCATCACGGGCATTCGGCGTAGCGGTAAATCAAAATTGCTCGAGGCCCTCCGCGATTACGTGGAGGCAAATCTGTCCAATTCGAATG
Organism: uncultured Collinsella sp.; assembly: GCA_900546105.1. Taxonomy (GTDB): domain Bacteria; phylum Actinomycetota; class Coriobacteriia; order Coriobacteriales; family Coriobacteriaceae; genus Collinsella. The sequence goes on along the minus strand of URBP01000010.1, from coordinate 13,972 downwards.
TCATCCATATCAACTACAACCTCGATGAGTTCGAGAGCCTGCTCGAGTATCACGCGTTGCTCGCCTATGTAAAAGATCATCGAGTGCTCGGCAAGCAAAACTTTCTGCTTATCGATGAAGTTCAGATGTGCGACGGTTTTGAGCGTGCGATCAACAGCCTTCATGCATCCGAGCAGTACGACATTTTCATCACCGGTTCGAATGCCTTTTTGCTGTCGAGCGATCTGTCGACGCTCTTTACGGGGCGTACGTTCGAGATCGAGGTTTTCCCATTCTCGTTTGAGGAGTATCGTCTCTATGGCGACGAGGGCGAGGTCGACCGCGACTTCGATGAGTACGCGAAAACCGGCGGTATGTCCGGCTCTTACCCTTATCCACTGCAGGAGCAGCGCTATCAATATCTCTCCAACGTCTTCAAGACGCTCATTGTGAGAGATATCGTGCAGCGGCATAACGTGAGAAACGAATCGGCGCTGCTGCGCATTGCCGATTACATGATGGACAACGTTTCCAACATTACGTCGGCACGCAACATTACTGATGCATTAAATGCGGATGGGCTAAAGATTACGAACAAGACGGTCGGCACGTACATGGGGTACCTGTGCGATGCGTTTGCCTTCTATAAAGTTCGTCGGTACGACATTCGCGGCAAAAAATACCTTAAGAGCGGCGAGAAGTACTATCTGGCGGACCATGCGTTTAAATATGCGCTTCTTGGTACACGTGATATGGATTGGGGACGCGTATACGAGAACATGGTGGCAATCGAGCTGCTGCGTCGCGGATACGAGGTATACGTCGGCGTGCTCAATAAAAAGGAAATAGACTTTGTAGCAATCAAGCGGAGCGAGAAACTCTACATTCAGGTGAGCGACGACATCAGCTCGGATAAGACATTTGAACGCGAGATTTCGCCACTGCTGAGCATTGGCGATGCGTATCCCAAGATGATTCTCGCCCGCACGCATCACGAGGCCACGGATCGCGACGGAGTGCAGATCGTGGACCTGGCGAGGTGGTTGTGCGGCGAGGCGTAGCAGAAAGCCTATTCCTCAAAACTGAAAAATTTTCGTTTTTGAGGAATAGGACCGATGCATTGCTTAGTCCGCCGCTCGCGCCCGTGCTCGACTTAAGCCCCTGCTCTATCCCAGCTCCTGCATGCGGCGGTAGATTTCGCAGATGCCCTTGATGGTGAGCTGTCCGTCGACCACGTCGAAGGCGTCGGTCGAATCGGCGACGATGCTGGCGAGACCGCCCGTGGCGATAACGGTGGCATCCTCGCGGCCCAGCTCGCGCTTCATGCGCGCGACCAGGCCCTCAGCCATTGCGGCGGCGCCCGTTACGGCGCCGACCTTGATGCACTCCTCGGTATCGCGGCCGATGGCGTGCTCGGGCGCCTCGAGCGGAACGCTGGCGAGCTTGGCGGCTCGGGCGGCGAGCGCGTCCATCGAAATGCGGATGCCCGGCGCAATCGCTCCACCAATGTAATAACCGTCCTCGTCGATGACGTCGATATTGGTTGCGGTGCCAAAGTCCACCACGATCGCCGGCGCGCCGTAGAAAGTTTCGGCCGCAACGGCGTTAGCGACGCGATCGGCGCCTACGGCCTGGGGACGCGCCGCGCGCAGCTTGGTCACCGCGGCCGTCTGCGGCCCAATGACGATGGCGTCCGCGGCAATGCGGTCGGCTACGGCGTGCCACTCGCGCGAGAGCTGTGGCACCACGCCCGCAAAGGCGATCGCGTCAACCGCATCGAGCGAGAGGCCGTACATCTTAAAGAAACCCATCAGGCGCACGTGGATCTCGTCGGCGGTATAGGAGCGATCGGTGGGCATACGCCACGACTGCACCAGCTCGTCTCCGTCAAACAGGCCCATGGCCGTCTGCGTGTTTCCCATATCGATAGCGAGCAGCATGTCTACTCCCGGTGTCGGCGTAAAAGGACGCGCACCATTGTATACGTGCCGTCGACGGCGCTCGGCTGCGATTCGTTTACGGTGATAGGGGCTGAGGGGTTTAAATATGAAGGAATTATGCTCTACGAGATTTTCCTTGCCGTTTACCGAACTCCCGCGTAATATTCCTTCTTGCGCACATGAGGCGCCCAGACATTGCGGGGTGGAGCAGTCTGGTAGCTCGCCGGGCTCATAACCCGGAGGTCGTAGGTTCAAATCCTGCCCCCGCGACCAAGAACTTGCAGCTCGGAAGCTTAATGGTTTCCGGGCTTTTTTTGTTATGTTTTCCTTTATGAGCGAATCTTGATTTTTTTATTATGCGAAGCGGATAGGCCGTCGCTAATCACGGACCGAATGGTTTGCCTTGTCGACCGATGAGCCCCAATTAGAAGGTTGCGACGATTCTTAACTAGAAAAGCGACGCATGAATAACAATAAAGGAGCCGCTATACAAGGTCCGCCCATACGATGTCTTTGACTTACACTTCTTTATGGAACTATGCAAGGAGGCGGCAATGCAGCAACCTATCGCGACAAACGATGTGAATCTATTTTCCACCCTCAGGGAGAATCAATACTTCGATCGAAAGAGCGCCCGCAAGGATGACAAGGAGATCGCGAAGCATATTAGCGCATTCGCCAACTCGGCGGGAGGCAAGCTTGTTATCGGTATCGAGGATAACGGTGAGGTAACGGGCTTCAAGCGTAATGGCGCGCGCGACATTGAGAATTTTGAGCGCGCTGCACTTACGACCTGCACGCCGACCCCTATTGTCCATAAAGACCGAATCCCCGTGGTCAATTCTTCGGGCGAGGACGATTTCATTCTCGTTTTGGACGTCGATGCCTCGACCAATCACTCTGTTGCTCGCATGAGTGACGGCGAGGTGTTCTTGCGGCAGGACGACAAGAGTGTGAAGCTCAGCCGTGAACAGGTCTACGCCCTCGAGTACGACAAGGGGCAGAGAATCTTCGAGGACGAGCTTATCGAGGATTCCTCCCTAGATGACGTGGACCACGAGGTGCTTGATCGCTACAAAAAGATTCTTGGAACCGAAGTTTCCGACGACCAGGTTCTTAGAAGTCGCCGTTTCATGCGTGACGGAAAGCTGACTGTTGCCGGAGCCCTGCTATTCGCGCGGGATCCGTCCGCAATAATGCCGCAGGCCCGAGTCCGTGTCCTGCGCTATGACGGCGTCAAGATGGAGACGGGTGAGCGTCTCAACATCACGAAAGAACGAATCTTCTGTGGGCCGCTGCCCAAGGTTATCCAAGACGCCTACGAACTCATTTCGAGCATGCTCCGCGAATTCCAGTTCCTGGGGGCCGACGGGAAATTCCAGACCGTTCCCGAGTATCCTGAGTTCGCTTGGTTCGAGGGTCTGGTCAATGCGGTGACGCATCGCGACTACTCGTTCCGCGGCGACTATATTCGGGTCTCGATGTTCGACGACCGTTTGGAAATTGTCAGTCCGGGTGCGCTTCCCAATATCGTGACGCTCGACAACATGAGGACCACCCGTTACTCGCGCAACCCACGCATCGCACGCACGCTGGTCGAATTCGGTTGGGTCCGAGAGCTAAATGAGGGTGTCAAGCGCATTTATACCGAGATGCAAAACTCCCTACTCAACGACCCGGTCTACACGGAGCCTGATGGGGCGAGGGTCCAGCTAACGCTCGAGAACAATATCGTTGCCAGATCCGTTAGGAGAAGCGAGGCTCTTGAGGACAAAGTGTCACCCGAGGTAATCGCCTCGTTGGGAGAGTATGAGCTCGCCGCCATCAGGTTGGCCTTTGCGAACGGAAGGGTAACAGCAAGGGAACTTGCGACGCACATCGGGAGAAATCGCCGCACTGCAAGCCGAGTGCTTGGCAAGCTAATCGAGGAAGATGGGCTGCTCGAATGGCACGGCTCCTCTCCCAACGACCCAAAACAGTTCTACACGATAAGATAGGGCGGTCGCTCTATGTCGCACCTTTGTCGCAGTAATGTCGCACCTCTGTCGCAGTAATGTCGCACCTTGGCCGCGGTGGCATCGATGACCCAAGGGGTTACCCTTTGTCGCTCCCCACGGCTAACTAATGTCGGCGTGCGCCGGCGCGGCGTGAATTAGGGAACTCTGCTGTGGGGTTGGGGACCTTTACTGGGGGGCTGCCGTTGGCCAAATCCCATCCCGGACATGACGGTCCCGTTTCCGGACATTCGCGGACAATGTCCGGAAACGGGCTAAAAATGTCCGGAAAAGGGATGAAATGTCCGGAATTGCGGGGTTGGCCCACGCCCGGGCTGCCGTGGCGCGGTCCTCGGTATGACGGCGGGGCGATGCCGTCGGCCTGTCCGCTTTTCCGCTTGGCTTCTGGTCTCTAGCCTCTCAAACAAAATCTCGATCTGTAACATCTAGACCCGATTTGGACGGCTAGCTGTTACAGATCGAGATGTTTCGGCAGGACGGTCTTCGTTTGTCTAAATCTGTAACACTAGGGGCCCATTTTGCCGAGGTATTGTTACAAATTTAGATCTTTCGGCAGGCTAGATTGGTTTGTCTCGATCTGTAACATCTAGGGTCGTTTTTGGCCTGTAATTGTTACAGATCGAGACAAACCGACGGGCCGGGCCCACCCCATCCACCAGTTCCCACCTGCTATCCGCCGATTTCCGTTGTGTCGCTGTACCCCCATGCCATATCCTCTAGACAACTACGCGGCATCATCGCCGCCGCGCCTACAAGAGAGGAATGTCCATGACCGCACCTGCACCCAAGCTGCTCCAGCCCATTACGGTTGGCCCCCTTGAGCTCAAAAACCGCATTATGTTCCCGCCGCTGACCACCGGCTACGAGGAGCGCGACGGTTCCATTGGCGAGCGCAGCCTGGCTTTTTACGAGCGCCTGGCCCGTGGCGGCGTGAGCTACATCGTCATCGGCGACGTTGCTCCCGTCATGACCGCAAGCCCCACGCCCAAGCTGGCGACCGACGCTCAGATCCCCACGTTTAAGGCCCTGGCCGACGCCGTCCACAAGCACGGCGCCAAGGTCGCGCTGCAGCTGTTCCACCCCGAGTACGATGTGCCTGGTGTCGGCCGCATGGTCATGGGATCCATGGCCGCCGCCAAGGCCGCGCAGGAGGCCAAGGCCGCCGGCGACGAGGAGACCTTTGCCGTCAAGATGGCCGAGTCCAACGAGATCCGCAACCAGGCCTACGCCAAGCTGCATCACGACATGCAGCACTTTGTGAACGAGGCGAGCGTAGAGCAGCTCACCCAGATCAAGGAGGCCATCGCTGCCTCGGCCGCTCGCGCGCAGCAGGCCGGCATCGACGCCATCGAAGTCCACGGCGACCGCTTGGTGGGTTCGCTGTGCTCGGCCATCCTCAACCAGCGTACCGACGAGTACGGCGGCTCGTTTGAGAACCGCGTTCGCTACGCGTTGGAGGTCGTCGCTGCCATTAAGGAAGCCGCGCCGCAGCTGATGGTGGAGTACAAACTCCCCGTGATTATGGAGAACCCCGACGGCACGCCGCGCGGCAAGGGCGGCCTGCAGCCCGACGAGGCCTGCGAGTTTGCCAAGCTGCTCGAGGGCGCGGGCATCGACATGATCCAGGTCGCACAGGCCAACCACACCGGCAACATGGGCGACACCATTCCGCCCATGGGCGCCATGCCCTACAACTGGACGCTGCCCGTGGCCGAGCGCGTCAAGGCCCTGGTCTCCGTGCCGGTGGCAACCGTCGGCCGTGTTGTCTCGGTCGAGGCCGGCGAGAAGATTCTGGAAGACGGCGCCGCCGACATCATCGCCTATGGCCGCTCGCTCATGTGCGACCCCGACATTGCGCTGAAGGCCGCTACGGGCGAGCCCATCCGCGAGTGCCTCAACTGCAACAAGGGCTGTGTCGACGCGATTCAAAACCGCAAGTACATCTCGTGCGTGCTCAACGCCGAGAACGGTGACGAGGCGACCATAGCCATTAAGCCGGGCGAGGGCGACAAGAAGATCGCCGTGGTGGGCGGCGGTGTTGCCGGCCTGGAGGCCGCGCGCGTGGCAGCCAAGCGCGGCTACGACGTGACCGTCTACGAGGCGAGCGACCATCTGGGCGGCCAGATTGTGCTGGCGGCCGCGCCCCCGCGCAAGGACGAGATCATGCGCTCGGTCGAGTATTACGAGAAGATTCTGCCTGGTCTGGGCGTGAAGGTTGAGCTCAACCATGCCGCTACCGCTGAGGACCTCAACGCCGCCGACGCCGCGATTGTGGCTGTGGGCGCACACGACGTGGTCATCCCCGTTCCGGGTGCCGACTCGGAGAAGGTCGTCTCGAGCTGGGATGTGCTGGCCGGCAAGGTGGAGCTCCTCGGCCGCGTCGCCGTCATTGGCGGTGGCCTGGTGGGCACCGAGACTGCCGAGTACCTGCTGCAGCACGGCTGCGAGGTGGCGATTGTCGAGATGCTCGACAAGATTGCCGCGGGCGAGTCCGAGACCATTCTGCCGCTGATTATGAGCGACTTTGCAGAGCACAACGTGGAGCAGCACGTGAAGACCCGCCTGACCGCCATTACCGACGAGGGCGTGGAAGCCATTTGCACCACCGAGGACGGCGCCGAGGAGCCGGTGAAGATTGCCTGCGATTACGTGGTGATGGCCGTGGGCTCCAAGGCCAACGCGTTTGACCTGGACGGCGTGACGGTGCCCGTGACCTGCGTGGGCGACTGCTCGGGCGAGCGCACCGCCGACATCGCGAGCGCCATTCGCACGGCGTATCACGCGGCCAACGAGCTGTAGTTGAACATCGCGGCCAGGCGGGGCGGTAGCACGGATCCGTCTCGCCCGGCTGTGTCCCGTCGGGTGTCAACCGGTGCGGGGCCTGCAAGCACAGTAGGTCCCGCCCTTTTTGTTTTGCTCCGGTGGATGGCAATGCGCGGTAATCATGAGGAGTAAGGACGTCTACTGCCTTGTCGATTACTCAAAATTATTGGGGGAGGGGTTAATAACTATATCCTCTATACTAAAGGACATAAAGAGATGCCAATTTTGTTGACAAGCGAATGACGATTAGCTGCGAGCCAGCTACCAGCGTAAATAATCGATAAAGAAATGTCGTAATTTGGTGCCAAATGCCCAGATAACGCCGCGTCTATTTTAATTAACTGCTTTGAGCAAACAGTAAAATGCTACTATCTAACTTGCACGTAAGAAAGCAGATTAACGGTTAAGGCTAAGAAGTGGCAGGTATGTCGGAAGCAACTAGGACTCGCACGCATGCGCCCGAGGTTAGGCAGCGCGCCGTCGAGATCCTCCAAGAGGGGGTCGGCCATCGCGCCCTCGCCGCGGAGCTTGGCATTCCCCAGGCCACGGCTCGTCAGTGGGCCCGCGCGTATGCCGTGGGCGGTGCCGACGCCGTTCTCAACGCCGGTTCGCATCACCACACCTATTCGTACGAAGTTAAGCTCGCCGTGGTTAAGGATCGCTTGGAAAACGGCTTAACGGTTCGCGAGGCCATGATCAAGCACAAGATTCCCAGCGAGTCTTCGGTCAAGGCTTGGTGTCGCCAGTACCGCGAGGGCGGTGAGGCCGCGCTGGTCGATAAGCCGCGCGGACGCAAGCCGCGCGTTAAAAAGGCGGAATAGCGAACGGGATGGTGCGCCCACAGGGGCGCATTTTTCTTGCCGCGCCAACTTTTTGGACCGGCGCGAGTCTGTCGGGACATCCTCCAAAGTGGCCAATAAACCGCGTGCAGTCGCCCAGCGCCCGTCGCTGCGATAGGGGGAGCGTCGCCTCTCTGCTCCAATGCGGACGCGCCCTTGCCCCGTACGCCTAAAACTCCCCAGTTGACCGAAAACCTGCCGCCACTACTCCTCAATTGAGCTATAACGTTAAACAATTGCAGCGTTTTTGCATGGGGGAGTGATGGTATGACGCTACTGTATTTCCTTACCCTGTTTCCGCTGGTACCGGCACTGGGCATGCTGCTCGCGCGCGGTGACCGCGCCCGCGATGCGGTGGGGCTCATAGGCTCCGGCATTATTATGGCGGTGACAGTTGTAGTCGCCGTCATGTTTTTTGGCACGGGTCCGCAGAGCTTCGAGGTTGCCCCCGGCACCTCGCATGTGCTCTCGATCATCAGTTCCGTTATCGACGTCATCCTGTGCGTCGTCATCCTGTACAACGCGTACGAATATAGGAACGCGCTCACCACGGTGCTCGGCATAGTCCAGCTGGTGGGCTCGCTCGCCTTTGCAGCCATGACGCTGCCCGCGGCCGAAGCCGTCACGGCGACGCCGCTCTACCTGGACTACATGAGCGTGATCATGGTCCTCGCCGTCGGCATTGTCGGCAGCCTAATCTGCGTGTATGCCCTGGGCTACATGAAGGACTTCCAGGCCCATGACGAGCACGAGGCTGCGCTGCGCGGGCAGACCGCGCCCGACCGTCGCCCGCAGTTCTTGGCGCTTATGTTCCTGTTCCTCTCGGCCATGTTCGTCATCGTGACGAGCGACAACCTTGAGTGGCTGTTCTGTGGCTGGGAAATCACCACCGTGTGCTCGTTCCTCATGATTGGCTACACGCGCACGCCCGAGGCCATCAAGAACGCCTTTACCCAGATCATCCTCAACATGCTGGGCGGCATCGCGTTTTTGGCCGGACTCATGTATCTGCACGTTAACGGCATGCCGCTGACCATCTCGGGCATGATCGAGCTCTCCGGCGCCGGAACCGCGCAGTCCGCGCTGCTGGTGATGCCGGTCATCCTGCTGTCGCTCGCCGCACTCACCAAGGCCGCACAGATGCCGTTCCACACTTGGCTGCTCGGCGCCATGGTTGCCCCCACGCCCACGAGCGCCCTGCTGCACTCGTCAACCATGGTCAAAGCCGGCGTGTTCCTGATGGTCAAGCTGAGCCCGCTCTATGCCATCTATCCCGTGACTGGCTTTATGGTTACGAGTGTGGGTGCCATCACGTTTTTGCTCGCCGCCCTCATGGCCATCTCGCAGAGCAACGCCAAGCGCGTGCTTGCATATTCCACCATCTCCAACCTGGGCCTTATTAGTGCCTGCTTGGGTGTCGGCGCGCCCGAGGCCGTGTGGGCCGCCATCTTCCTGATCCTGTTCCACACGGTGGCCAAGTCGCTGCTATTCCTGTGTGTGGGCACCGCCGAGCATCATATCGGCAGCCGCAACATCGAGGACATGGACGGTATGTTCAGCCGCATGCCGCACCTGACGCGCCTGATGATGCTGGGCATCATGGGTATGTTTGTGGCGCCGTTTGGCATGCTCGTGTCCAAGTGGGGCGCCCTGGTGGCGTTTGCGCAGACCGGCAACGTGCTCATGATCATGGTGCTTGCCTTTGGCTCGGCCGCGACGTTCTTCTTCTGGGGTAAATGGCTCGCCAAGCTTTCGGGCGTCGACCCCACGGCTCAAAACGTTGAGGCCAATGTCCATAAGACCGAATGGATGGCCCTCAACACCATCGCCGCGCTGCTGATTCTGTGCTGCGTGGCGTTTCCGGTTATCTCGAGCGGTCTGGTGTCGCCTTACTTGGCCATGGTGTTTGGCCGCGTGCCGTACGTTATCGGCAAGGACGCCATGTATCTGATGGTGGTTATCGTGGCTTTTATCGCCGTGGTGCTGCTGACTTCATTCCGCGTGAGCAATAAGCCGCACGTCAACGTATATCTTTCGGGCGTGGGAACCGACAAATATCGCCATTTCCGCGGCTCGATGGGACACGAGGTAAAGGCCGAAAAGCGCAATTGGTACTCGGAGGACGCCCTTGGCGAGAAGCGTATTGGCCCCGCGGGCAGCGTCGTGTGCTGCAGCATTATCTTGTTTGCGCTGCTGTGTTGCGCGTGGATTGGGCCCGAGCGGCTTGCCATGAGCGCGCCCTCGGTGCTGCGCGGCAAGTATTTCGAAGGTTCGGGCGTCGTGGGCATATTTATTGGTACCGTGGTGTTTGCCCTGCTGGCGCCGCTTGTGGGCGGTTTGATTGACGGCCTTGACCGCAAACTTTCGGCCCGTATGCAGGGCCGCGTGGGCCCGCGCCTGCTCCAGCCTTTCTACGACGTTGCCAAACTGCTGCGCAAGGCCCCTGCCAGCGTAAACACCATGGACGATACCTATATGGCATGTGCGCTCATCTTTACCGTGGTAGGCGGCGGCATCTTTGTGTCGGGTTCCAACACGCTGCTGTGCGCTTTTATGGTGACGCTCGCCGCGATCTTTGTGGTGCTGGCGTCCGCCTCGACGCAAAGCCCGTTTGCGCAGGTCGGCGCCGATCGCGAGCTGCTGCAGGTTATGAGCTACGAGCCCGCCGTTCTGCTGATGAGCGTGGGCCTGTACCTTGCCACCGACAGCTTCGATTCCATTGCCGTGACGGGGCAGTCAGCCCCCATCATCGTGTACAGCGCGCCCATTTTCCTTGCGCTGCTCGCGGTGCTTACCATCAAGCTACGCAAGTCGCCGTTCGACCTTTCGTACTCGCATCACGCGCATCAGGAGATTGTCCAGGGCGTCGCCACCGAGATGAGCGGCAGCACGCTGGCCAAGATGACCCTTATGCACTGGTGCGAGACCGTGCTGTTTTTGATGTGGGTGGGCATGTTCTTTGTCTGGGACAACCCGGTGAGCTGGGCCGTAGCCCTGGTCGTGATGGCCGCGACGTATTTTGTCGAGGTACTGATCGATAACACCTTCGCCCGTAGCACCTGGCGCAGCTGCTTTAAGCTCGGCTGGGGCGTGGCGCTGGTGTTTGGCCTGCTCAACCTTATGCCCATCCTCGTCGACGTGTTTATTTAGGAGGCGGCATCCATGGATCATAAAATGTCGCGCTCACCGTGGGTTATTCATTACGACGGCTCGAGCTGCAACGGATGCGATATCGAGGTGCTGGCCTCGCTTACCCCACTGTTCGATGCGGAGCGCTTTGGCGTGGTCAACACCGGCAACCCCAAACATGCGGACATCTTTTTGGTGACGGGCTCGGTCAATGCCCAGAACCTGCCCGTCGTGCGTCAGATTTACAACCAGATGCTCGAGCCCAAGTGCGTGGTGGCGTGCGGCATCTGCGCGTGCTCGGGCGGCGTGTTCCGCGATGCCTACAACGTGATCGGCGGCGTGGACCGCGCGATTCCCGTGGACGTGTACGCGCCCGGGTGCGCCATTCGCCCCGAGACGGTGATCGATGCCATCGTGGAGGCGTGCGGCATCTTGGACCAGAAGGAGGCCGTGATGCGCGCCGGCGGCGATCCGCTCACCGTGGGCGGCGCCGCCACCTGGGACGGTGGCGTTGAGCTGGGCGAGGACGGGTTTGTGGCCGCGGCTGAGGCCGGCGACGCGCCCGCCGCTGGCGACGCACCTGCTGGGACGCCCGCCGCGTCCGTCGCTGCAAAGGAGGCCGAGTAATGCAAGAGGCAATCTATACCATCGTTGGGATCGACGAGCTCCTGTCGCATGTCCAGGCGCTTAAGGGCGTCGGTGCGCGCTTTGTGCAAATGCATGCCGAGCGCAACGTCGACAACGGCACGTACCGCCTGCTCTATACGTTTATCAACGTTCGTGCTGCTCAGGAGCATATCGCGCAGGACGGCAGCTATGCGATCGAGAACCTGGTGGTTGAGGGGATTGATCAGTACCAGGAGATTCCGTCCATCAGCTCGTACTATCCGGCGGTATTCCCGTTTGAAAACGAAGCGCACGACCTGTTTGGTCTTGCCATCACCGACATGCAGATCGACTTTAAGGGCTTTTTCTACCAGGTTTCGACTGCCGAGCCCATGAGCGTTATCACGCCCGAGGTGAAGGCCGCGCGCGAGAAAGCCATGAAGGTCCGTGCCGCTACCGAGGCCAAGGCGCGCAAGGCCGCGGCCGAAAAGGCCGCCGCTGCGGCTGCTGCAGGGGAGGGCGCTGCGGGCGCTGCTGCCGCCCAGCCCGCTGCGGCTGCCGGCTCCGATGCCCAGCATGACGATGCCGCTGCCAAGGCCGCGCTCAAGGCTGCCGAGCTGGAAGCAAAGCTCGCCGCCATGGATCCCGAGAAGGCGGCCAAGGTTCGCGCGGCGCTTGCCGCCAAGGCCGCCCGCGACAAGCAGAAAAAGGAGGCGTAAGGTCCATGGCACATCGCTCCGTTATTCCGTTTGGCCCGCAGCACCCGGTGCTGCCCGAGCCGCTTCATCTGGACCTGGTGATCGAGGACGACCGCGTCATCGAGGCAATTCCGCAGATCGGCTTTGTGCACCGCGGACTCGAGAAGCTCACCGAAAAGCGCGACATGCATCAGTTTGGCTACATCGCCGAGCGCATTTGCGGCATCTGCGCCGTGGGTCACAGCTGCGGCTATGCCAGCGCCTGCGAGCGCATGCTCGACATCGAGGTGCCCGGCCGCGTGCAGTATATCCGCACCATTTTGCACGAGCTTTCGCGCATCCACTCGCACCTGCTGTGGCTGGGCCTGCTCGCCGATGCCTTTGGCTTCGAGGCGCTCTTCTATCGTTCGTGGACCCTGCGCGAGCAGATTCTCAAGATCTTCGAGAGCACGTGCGGAGGGCGCGTGATTTTGTCGATTAACGAGATCGGCGGCCTTAAGCACGACATTGAGGACTCCGAGCTGGCGGGTATTGTCCAGACGCTCGACGCTATGCGCCCCGACTGCGAGGCCCTGGTGCATACGTTTTTGGACGACAATAGCTGCGGCGAGCGCCTGCATGGCGTGGGCGTGATCAGCAAGAAGGACGCGCTGGAGCTTTCGATGGTCGGTCCGTTTGGGCGCGCCTCGGGCGTGGACTACGACGTGCGCATGTTCGGTGACGGTGCCTATGCGGACCTGGCCGCGTTTGAGCCCATCGTTGCTACCGATGGCGACTGCTATGCCCGCTGCCAGGTGCGTTGCGCCGAGGTCACGCAGGCCATGGACATCATCAAGGAGCTTGTGGGCAAGATTCCGCACGACGGAATCGGCGGGCGCACCAAGCTCACGCCGGCCGACGGTGCGCGCGGCGAGGTTGTGATTGAGCAGCCGCGCGGCGAGGCGTATTACTATGTGCGCGGTAACGGCACCAAGAACCTGGACCGCTTCCGCGTGCGCACGCCGACGTCGCAGAACCTGGCGGGTCTGACACATGCGCTGCAGGGCGTGCTCCTTGCCAACGTGCCCATGATTATCCTGACCATCGACCCCTGCATTAGCTGCACGGAAAGGTAGGCGCGGCATGAGTTTGCTGACATTTGCCAAGACGGCTTTGGGCTCTATGGTCAAGCAGCCGGTAACGGTGTGCTATCCGCAGGAGAAGCTCGTGGCACCCGAGCGCTTGCGCGGGCATATCGTCAACGACATGGACGCGTGCATCTGCTGCGGCATGTGTGCGCGTCGCTGTCCGGCGGGCGCGCTCGCAGTCGATCGCAAGGGTGGAACGTGGTCGATCGACCCGTATGCCTGCGTGGTGTGCGGTGAGTGCATCGAGAGCTGCCCCAAGCACTGTCTGACTATGGACACCGCCCGCACCCCAGTCGCAGCGGACAAGACTCCCACGGTAGAAACCAAGCCGGAATAGCGCTAGAACAGAGCTGGAATAGGGGCCGGTGGGGCAAAAATGCCCCACCGGCCCCGCGCTTAAGCGCGCGGTTGTGCCGCCGCGAACAAAACTATGCCGGATTACGGGGCTGGATAGCGAACCTCCGACCATATAGAAAATCGCAAAAACAAAACCGCAGGTAGATAGCCTGCCGTTTTTCAAAAAATGAGGGTATGGATGAGGGTCCCGACTTTAGCCCCGTAATCCGGCATAGTTTTGAAATGGCATCATATCCGTAACAGCCTTTGATCTTCCGTGGACGGAGGAAAACGGATCATTTTGGCCTTGCGAGGGCTGTCACGTGACCCGCCTGCCACGAAATGGGCCCATCTACTACGTTTAGGTGGCAACCCTCGACCACGGCAAGTAATGCGAAATGAAAATCGCAGGTAGAACGCCTCCGATTTTTCATGAAAAGCGGCTATGGAGATCGGAAGAGCGTCGTGTAGGGAAAGAGT
>URBP01000009.1 GCA_900546105.1 uncultured Collinsella sp. | reverse complement strand
CTCGGACGGGCAACGTGCCCAACCAAAGGTTGCCGGAATCGCGCCCGACTCAATTGCACGCGAAAGCTCTGCCTCGAGTGCTGCTGGCAAGGCACAAACCGTAAACAAGCCGCACATCTCCGCCAATACCAAAAGCAGCTGGAGATCCGTCAGATGCCGCGACATGATGAATGCCGTCAGCAAAGGAGATGTGACCAAAAACCCATGTTCCGTTTCCAGCACGGATTCCCTGGGAAGCTCACCAAGGAACAGCCGTTGCCTAACGCTGGCAGGACAAGTCCGCTCATTTCTCGTCCCAACCAATGTATGCAACGGCAAGCCGAGCGCAACCGCAGCCGTCGGGTTACGGGCGGGGCCATATCGCTGCCGGTCTTTTTCCGGTCGTGGAAGTGGCGGACACAAAGCGAGGGCTTGAGGAGGCAAACGCCAGTACCTAAAAGCCGATATGTCACAAAGTAGATCCTTCATAGGCACAGGAAAACACGAATTTCAACCCGGGTACTCACGCATTGGCGCGAACGCACCAAAAATGGCACCGAGCGGACCGCTAAGTTTTCAACAGCCCTCCCCAACTGACCAATAGCTTGCCAAGAACTGGACGAAGCCCTGTTGAAAACCCCATTTTTTTCTCATGGAGAAGCTTTGCGCGGCAAGTGAGTAGACTTTTTGGAACATCCCGAGCAGGCCGGTCATCCTGCTTTTCAAAACCGCAGGTAGATAGCTTGTTGCAAAACTGCCTGGTCGCCAAAGAGCTAAAGGTCTACTCACTTAGGCTAGAGGGCACCCCCATTAACTGCGATTCCAGGGTATTAAGCGCATTTGAACTCAAGTCGTCATACTGGACAAGGATTCGAGTCGAGCTTTCAGGGACAGATGCGCCATCGGCACACCAAAAGCAGTCACTGATATCGATAAAAGGGATACTCGAGCGCGTGAGGGCCAGCGTAAAAGAGCTTCCGCCCGCACCACGCTCCGCAACCACGATGCAGTAAAGACCCGCATCCGCATGTTCGATCGAGACCTCCCCCGCCGGAAATGTCTTCCGCACAAGCGCCGCCAGGCCATCACGCGTCTCGCGAGCACGAACACGCACGCGGTTCACATGTCGCTCGTAATCACCCGATTCCAGCAAGCGCGCTAAAGCGACCTGGTCAACAGAGCTCACCGACGAGGCGTAAAAACCAAGGTTGCGCCTAAACCGCTCCATTAGCTCATCGGGCAACACCATGTACGCTAGACGCAACGCCGAGGAAAGGCTCTTCGAAAACGTATTGGTGTAGATGACCGACTGAGCGGCATCGATCGACGCGAGCGCGGGAATCGGCTTGCCGGCAAGGCGAAACTCGCAATCGAAGTCATCTTCGATGAGATACCGGCCCGGCCGCTCGGCAGCCCAACTCAGCAGGGCATAGCGACGTGCGATACTCGTCACCAAGCCGGTTGGATATTGATGCGACGGCATAAGGTGAAGAACGTCCGCCCCAGCATCGAACAGCTCGCTCAAGTCCACGCCCTCGCCATCCAACGGGATATGTCGAACTTCGCAACCCATAGCCTGATAGATGCGCGTCAGACGCAAATAGCCCGGATCCTCGACGGCATACACCTTGTCCGCGCCAAGCAACTGAACCAGCATGGTATCGAGCAGCTGAGCGCCCGCACCGATAACGATGTTGTCAGGGTCGACATTCATACCCCTTGTCCCGCGCAGATGGTGAGCAATTGCGCGTCGTAGCCGAGCGGTGCCCTGTGCCGGTGCGGGCGAAAAGATCTCGCGTTCGTCTTCGGATGACAGCGTTGCCCGCAGTGCGCTTTGCCAAAGCCGCGCCGCCTCCAAAGCGGAAGGAGAGAGCGCATCGAATCGCTCGACCTGTCCGTTGACATCATGCACGCCGGGGCCCACAGAGACGGCATCTCGGTCGATGCCCTCCGCAGCCGAAGCCAAAACCGGTGCATCCGGAAGCTCACAAGCGTAGTAGCCACGACGCGGCTTTGAGTAGATATAGCCCTCGGCAAGCAACTGGCTATATGCATTCTCGATGGTAATGACACTGATTCCCAGATGACTGGCAAAGGCGCGCTTAGACGGCAGATGCTCCCCCGCCGCAATGCGTCCAGCAACGATATCATCTCGAATTTGCTGGTAAACATACTCATAGAGCGATGCTTCGCCGCGTTGTTCCAAATTGTAGTCGAGCATGAGTTAGTTACCTGACCTTATCGAGTCATTCAATCTGGTATTAGTCTGGCCTTGTTATTATCTCGAAAACTGAGTATTTCGCCATACCCAGCTCCCCGATAGGATGTTCCGTCAAGCAATGCACATGCCAATCAAGGGAGCAACCATGGCAGAACAGACCAGCAAGGCCGATCGCGTCAAACTCAATCGCGAGCTCGCGCAGATGCTCAAAGGCGGCGTCATCATGGACGTCACCACGCCCGAGCAGGCACGCATCGCCGAGGAAGCAGGCGCCTGCGCCGTCATGGCTCTCGAGCGCATCCCGGCCGACATCCGCGCCGCCGGCGGCGTGTCGCGCATGAGTGACCCCAAGATGATCAAGGGCATTCAGGAGGCCGTCTCCATCCCCGTCATGGCAAAGTGCCGCATCGGTCACATCGTCGAGGCGCAGGTCCTTCAGGCCATCGAGATCGATTGCATCGATGAGTCCGAGGTTCTCTCCCCCGCCGACGATGTCTACCACATCGACAAGACCCAGTTTGACGTCCCGTTTGTCTGCGGCGCCCGCGACCTGGGCGAGGCGCTACGTCGTGTTACAGAAGGTGCCACGATGATCCGCACCAAGGGCGAGCCGGGCACGGGCGACGTGGTCCAGGCCGTGCGCCACATGCGCAAGATCCAAAAGCAGATCCGCGACGTTGTTGCCCTGCGCGACGATGAGCTCTTTGAGGCCGCTAAGCAGCTGCAGGTGCCGGTCGAGCTGGTGCGCGAGGTCCATGCGACGGGCAAGCTCCCCGTCGTGAACTTTGCTGCCGGCGGCGTAGCGACCCCCGCCGACGCCGCGCTGATGATGCAGCTGGGCGCCGAGGGCGTCTTTGTCGGATCGGGCATCTTTAAGAGCGGCGACCCCGCCAAGCGCGCCGCCGCCATCGTCAAGGCCGTGGCAAACTTCACCGATGCCAAGCTCATCGCCGAGCTTTCGGAGGACCTGGGCGAGGCCATGGTCGGCATCAACGCCGACGAGATCGAGATCATCATGGAGGAGCGCGGACGCTAGTCCAGCAGAAAGGATCGCACATGAGCGATTACGCAGACCAGACGGTCGCCGTGCTGGCGGTCCAAGGTGCTTTTGCCGAGCACGAGGCGAGGCTGTCCGAGCTGGGCGCACGTTGTATTGAGCTGAGGCAGGCGGCTGATTTGAAGCAGGACTTTGACCGTCTGGTACTTCCCGGCGGCGAGTCTACCGTTCAAGGGAAGCTGCTTGATGAGTTGGGCATGCTCGAGGAGCTTCGTGCCCGTATCGCCAAAGGCATGCCCGTCCTGGGCACCTGCGCCGGCCTGATTCTGCTGGCGCGCGACCTTGCCGCACACGACGAAAAGGGAACGCCGCGCCTAGCAACCATGAACGTACTCGTTGAGCGCAACGCTTATGGCAGACAGCTCGGCAGTTTTCGCACCAAGGGCCAGGTGTCCGGCATCGACGGTGAAGTGCCATTAACATTTATCCGTGCACCCCGCATCGTCGAAGTGCACGGCAATGCCAAGGCCTTAGCGAAAGTCGACGGGCGCATCGTCGCCGCCCGCCAGGGCAACCAGCTCGGCGTAACCTTCCACCCCGAACTCGATGAAGACACCCGCCTCCACGAACTGTTCCTACAAATGTAGGCGGAGTAGAAACGAGCGTGGATTTTCGGACACACAACAAATGAGAGTGGATAATCTCCCACCTTGAGCATGAATGCAGGCTCAAACCAGGAGATTATCCACTCTCATGCAATACAGTCGTTGGGGACGTTCTTAAACGACTAGTCAAACAAGAACGTCCCCAACGACTACATTGCGATAGACGACCACGTTTGCCCAGATAAAACCGACCAAAATAAACCTGTCCCTTTTTGGTAGGTTTTGATCAGGGCGACGCCGATGTTTTGGCAACGCCAGCGAGCGACGCCCAGGGCGAACAAGTTGGCATGAAAAAGGCAAGGCATAGACCTTCTGGTCATGCCTTGCCTTTTGAATGACAAATTGTCGCCCTGGGCGTCGCGCAGCGTCAACTAGTTACGCGGTTTGGTAAAACCGCGTAACCCAATTAGAAGCGGTTGCCGCGGAAGCCGCCACCGTTGCGGCCGCCACGATCGCCACCGCGACCGCCGCGGTCGTTACCGCGGTTGCCGCCGAAGCCGCCACGGTTGCCACCGCGATCGCCATAGCCACCACGGTTGCCGCCAAAGCCACCGCGACCGCCGCGGTCGCCGCCACGGTCACCAAAGCCGCCACGGCCACCGCGATCGCCACCGCGACCGCCGCGGTCACCACCACGGCCACCGCGATCGCCAAAGCCGCCGCGACCGCCACGATCGCCGCCACGGCCACCGCGATCGTCACGACCGCCGCGAGGACCGCGGTCCTCGTCCAGGCCCATGGCGACGAGCGGAGCGATGACCTTATCGAGAGCGGCCATCAGCTCGGTGGCCTCCTCGTAAGAAAGCTCGGGCAGGAGCTTCTCCTTCTTGTTGGCAAGCTCGACCAGGCCCTCGGCGGCATCCTCGGCAGCGAAGACGACGATCTTGCGCATATCGCCCTCGGCGTCGTCGATGCGGCCGACCAGATCGGCAGCCTCGGCCTCGGCCATCAGGCCATCGAGCTCACGAAGGCGCATGCCCAGCAGGTCGGACATTTCCTTCTGCTCCATCTTGGGCTTGAGGTCAAGCAGCTTGATGGCGCGCTCGATGTTCGCCATGCGCTCGGCCTTGGCCTCCTCCTCCTTGGAAATAGCAAAGCGACGGCTACGCAGCAGGCGGGCGGCCTTCTGCATCTTGTCCATCAGCTCTTCGTCATCGTAATCAACGGCGGCCTCGACAACCTCGGCCTCCTCCTCGGCGGAAACCTCGTCAGCAGCCTCAACCTCGGCAGCTTCGGTCTCCACGGTCTCGACTGCCTCGACCTCGGCAGCCATGGTCTCGTTCTCGGTCTCGTTCATGATCTCTTCGTTCTCAGACATGAGACTCCTTCTTGGCCCTCTCGGGCATCATCGCCCCATTCGCGGGGCCCGTCGCGCACTCTTTGCGCTTTAAACATTCATGCCTCTCGGCAAAACGTCCATTAGTTTATGGTGTCGCCATCCAATCTAGCTGCAGAATCTATGTGCACACATTAATGCGACATGTCGCGGTATCATGACCTGAACCAAACGTGTCCACCTTAAGGAGCCCGCCATGATTAAGCCCATCATGAAATCCGAGTTCTTTTTACGCCTGCCTTCCGAAGACGCGGGACCCGAAGACGCCGCGACCGGGCAGGATCTCCTGGATACACTCCACGAGCATGAGCGCGAGTGCGTGGGCCTCGCCGCCAACATGATCGGTGTGCGCAAACGCATCATCTGCGTAAAGGATGGCAACAGGACGCTCCTGATGTACAACCCTCAAATTCTTGAGCAGGTCAATGCCTATCAGACGAGCGAAGGATGCCTCTCGCTAATCGGCGAGCGTCCCTGTACCCGCTATCGCCGCATTAAGGTTGAGTATTTGGACGAGAACTTCGTCCACCGCATCAAAAACTTCTCGGGCTACACCGCCGAGATCATCCAGCACGAAATCGACCACTGCAACGGGATTGTTATTTAGACAGCCAGGGTAACGATGCAGATTGAGCACACGACAGCGAGCGAGCCGCATTTGCGCCAAGGTGACGTGAAATGAGAGGGCGCTGACCTTCTGGTCGCGCCCTCGAAATTGAACGTCAGATTGGCGTGAATGCGGCTCGCGCAGCGTCAAGTGGTCCGCCGTTCGGTAGAACGGCGGAACTAATTAGCTCTGGCGGTAATGGTCAAAGAAGTCGGCGAGGTCTTCGAGGGACTCTTTGAGTACTTCCATGCGCGGCAGGTACACGATACGGAAGTGGTCGGGCTCAGCCCAGTTGAAGCCGCCACCGCGCGTGATCAGGATCTTCTTCTCGTGCAGCAGGTCGAGGGCAAACTGTTCGTCATCGGTGATGTTGAACTTCTTAACATCCATCTTGGGGAAGATGTAGAACGCCGCACGCGGCTTGACCACCGAGATGCCGTCAATCTTGTTGAGCGCCTCATACACAAAGTTGCGCTGCTCGTAGACACGGCCGCCGGGACGGATGTAGTCGTTGACGGACTGATGACCACCGAGTGCCGTCTGAACGATCGATTGAGCCGGCACGTTGGAGCACAGGCGCATGTTGGAGAGCATGTTGATGCCCATGATGAAGTCGCTCATGCAGCGCTGGTTGCCCGAAAGCACCATCCAGCCAATACGATAGCCCGCAATCATGTGCGACTTGGACAGACCGCTAAAGGTAACGCAGGGCAGATCGGGGGCGAGCGAGGCAATCGAGACGTGCTCGTAGCCGTCCATGCACAGGCGGTCGTAGATCTCATCAGCAAAGATCATCAGCTGATGCCTGCGTGCAACCTCGACGATGCCCTCGAGCACCTCGCGCGGATAGACGGAACCCGTGGGGTTGTTGGGGTTGATGATGACGAGGGCCTTGGTCGCGCTCGTGATCTTGGACTCCATATCCTCCAGGTCGGGATACCAATCCGCCTGCTCATCGCACAGATAGTGCACGGGATGACCGCCGGCAAGGGTTGCGCACGCCGTCCAAAGCGGATAGTCGGGGCTGGGGATCAGAATCTCGTCGCCATTGTCGAGCAGCGCGTTCATCGAAAGCTGAATGAGCTCGGACACGCCGTTGCCCGTGTAGATGTGCTCCATCTGAACATTGGGCAGGCCCTTGATCTGCGAGTACTGCATAATCGCCTTGCGCGCAGAGAACAGGCCGCGCGAGTTGGAATAGCCTTCGCAGTCGGGCAGCTGCTGGCGCATGTCCTTGATGACCTCATCGGGAGTGCGGAAACCGAAGGGCGCCGGGTTGCCGATATTGAGCTTGAGGATGCGCTCGCCCTCGTCCTCCATACGGGCGGCCTCGTCGACGACGGGGCCGCGAACGTCATACAGGACGTTATCGAGCTTGGTGGATTTAGAAAAAGTACGCATGGTGGTGCTCCTTGCAATTTGAGCTGAGGGATGGGGTTCGGGCTTGGAATCGTTGCGGGGTGATGATGCCTCGCCTTGATCGGCGTCGCCGGCAAGCAGCCAGGTAACATCGACCTCCAAAATACGGGCGAGCAGCTCAGCCACATCGCGCCGCGGAGTCGTCTTGCCGCTCACATATTGGCTCATCTGACTCTTGCCGAGTTTTTTGCCGAGCATCTCCGATGCGCGGATCACGTCCGACTGGCGAACGTCGCGATCGGACATAGCCTGTCGCAGGCGATCGCTAAACGTCTCTTGGGCCACTAGAACCTCCTTGCTGGCAAAGTTCAATTTATAGAACACGAATTGAACCATGGTTCAATTTAGGCAGCAGTATAACGCCGTACATCATTCGAAAGTTCAATTTCATAAGAAAATGTATCGGACTCCGAGATTTGCCCAAAGCGAACAATGGCGTGTACACGTTTAGAGGTATTCGAGGAAACGGGCGGCGGCAAGCGAAACATCGGCCGTTCGATATATGGCGTTGATCTGCCGATGGGGATGTCCCTCGAGCGAACGCACGGCAACATCGAACTGACAACGGCGCAAGATGAGCGCGGGAAGAATGCTCACGCCCAGGCCGTCCTCGACCATAGCCATAATCGCATAATCATCCCAGGTCGACAGCTTGGAGCACACCGTCAGCCCCGCCCGACGGAACAGCGGCGTAATCTCGTCATCGGTGCCGCGTTCTAGCAGAATAAACTGCTCGTTGGCTAAATCGGCAAGAGAAACGACCTCCGCCGTGGCAAGCAAAGAGTCTGCCGGTACTACCGCCATCAACTCGTCGCGCACCAAAGACCGCGATGCCATGCCGTTTTCTCGGGGCTCACGTGGGATAAAGCCCAGGTCACAACGACCCTCAGCCACCCATTGTTCAATCTCTGAGTAATCGCCCATCAGCAGCTCGTAATCGACATCCGGATGATCGGCGCGAAAGCGCGCGATCACCGGCGGCAGCACATGAGTCGCCACACTCGAAAACGTACCGATACAGATCTTGCCGCGCATGAGTCCACGCATCTCATCCACCCGTCGCTGCAAGCGAGTGAATTCCTCGCATAACGCCTCGACTGCCGGCATGACCTGCCGCCCGTCGGCAGAAAGCACCACGCCCTCGCGGCTGCGATCAAGCACCTTAAAACCCCAGTCTGCCTCAAGGTCGCCCACCATACGGCTCACGCCCGACTGCGAATAGCTCAACCGCTCGGCGGCGCGCGTAAAACTGCCGGCGCGCACGGTCTCGAGCAGCACCTGCATCTTTTGAATATTGGTCTCCACGGCACGTCCCCACCTTTGCATGAGTTTTTGTCATGTTATCCATGCATTATATTCGCTTTTCTTCTAAAGCCAGTTCACCCATAGTGAACATGCTCGGATATAGAGGGGATGGAAGCGCATGAACAACGGACTGTTTACGTACTTAGCAGCATTGCTATTGTTTGGCTCCAACGGCATCATCGCCGCTGCCATCGCGCTGCCCAGCTCCGATATCGTGCTCCTGCGCACGTTTTTGGGCGCACTTTCGCTTGTCATCATCCTCGCCATCACCCAACGCCATAAGCTGCAGGCGCCGTCTCGTCCCCGCGAAGCCGCAGCCCTCCTCCTCTCGGGAGCCGCGCTGGGCGCCAGCTGGATTTTTCTGTTCCGCGCCTACCAGACGATCGGCGTCGGCGTATCCTCGCTGCTGTACTACTGCGGCCCCATCATTGTCATGGCACTCTCCCCGCTCATCTTTGGCGAAAAGCTGACCGGCGGCAAAATCGCCGGCTTTATCGCTGTCGCTTGCGGTGCTTTTCTCATCGCAGCGCAAGGTCTAGGCGGCAATATGCCCATTGCCGGTATCGCCTGCGGAATCGCCTCGGCATTTTGCTATGCGCTGATGGTCATCGCTAGCAAGGGTGCGCCCCACATCGAAGGCCTCGAAAACTCCACGCTCCAGGTGAGCGCCGCCTTTGTGACCGCACTGGTCCTCACGCTCATCACGCAGGGCGCCCCCTCATTCCTGTCCGCCGGCGTCGCCGCCAGCATTGATTGGCGCGCCGTCGTCATGCTCGGCGTTGTCAACACCGGCATTGGTTGCCTGCTCTACTTTAGTGCTGTCGCCAAGCTGCCCGTCCAGACCGTCGCGGTCGTCGGCTACCTCGAGCCGCTTTCGGCCGTCGTGTTCTCGGCCGTCCTTTTAGGCGAAGCCATAACACCGGTCCGCCTGATGGGCGCCGCGCTTATCATCGGCGGCGCGATTTTTTGCGAACTCGCCGGCAAACGCGCAAACGCCAAGGCTGGCATCGCCCAGACAGTACGTGCTTAAAAGCCCCTGCTTTGAAATGCTACCTGCGTAGATAAATAATCCCCAGCTGAGGATTATTGTCTAAAATAACCCGATGTGCCAAACTGCTCTTGTATGTATAAAGACGGCATAAAGTTTTTTGTCCTAGACAGATAACCGGATGTCTAAGGGAGTCCTCGTGGCACACAATAAACTGGAGGCAAACCTCCAAGACCAGCGCGGGCAAGGCGGGCACGGAGCCATCCCCCTCTCCGCTGGCATGCTGCTCGTAACGCTCGGCGTCGTCTATGGCGACATCGGCACGAGCCCCATGTACACCATGAAATCAATCGTCGCCAACAACGGCGGCATCGGTACCGTCAGCGAGGACATGATCCTGGGCGCGCTTTCGCTCGTCATCTGGACCATGACGCTCGTGACCACGGTCAAGTACGTGGTAATCGCCATGAAGGCCGACAACCACAACGAAGGCGGCATCTTCGCCCTGTTCAGTCTCGTGCGCAAAGTGGCGCCATGGCTGATTCTCCCCGCCATGATCGGCGGCGCGGCGCTGCTCGCCGACGGCATCCTCACCCCCGCGGTCACGGTCACCACAGCCATTGAGGGCCTGCGTACCATCGAGTGGGGCCACGCGCTATTGGGTGACGGTCAGACCAATGTGGTCATCATCACCATCATCATTATCTGCGGGCTGTTTGCCATGCAGCGCGCCGGCACCTCGTCAATCGGCAAGCTCTTCGGCCCGCTCATGACACTATGGTTCCTGTTCTTGGCAAGCGCCGGCCTATTCAACATGCTCGGCAACCTGTCCATCCTACGCGCGCTCAACCCCATCCGCGGCATCATGTTCCTGTTCTCGCCCATCAACCACTCGGGCATCATGGTGCTCGGCTTCGTCTTCCTGTCGACGACCGGCGCCGAGGCGCTCTATTCAGACATGGGCCACGTGGGCAAGGCCAACATCTACGCATCCTGGCCGTTTGTTAAGGCAGCCCTCATCCTTAACTATCTGGGCCAGGGAGCTTGGCTGCTCGCCAACAATTCCAATCCCCAGATGCTCACGATGGATATCGTCAACCCGTTCTATATGATGCTCCCCGAGCCCCTACGCCCCTTTGCCATCGTGCTTTCGGCCGTGGCGGCCATCATTGCCTCGCAGGCGCTCATCACCGGCTCGTTCTCGCTGGTATCCGAGGCCACGCGTCTCAACCTTATGCCGCATCTGCGCATCCACTACCCCAGCGACACCAAGGGGCAGCTCTATATTCCGCTCGTCAACAACATCATGTGGGTCGGCTGCATCTTCATCGTGCTGCTGTTCCAAAACTCCGAGCGCATGGAGAGCGCCTACGGCCTCGCCATTACCGTGACCATGCTCATGACCACGACGCTTTTGACGAGCTACATCGCTGGCATCCTCAAGCACAAGCTGGGTGCCTGCGTCTTCGCCCTGCTCTTTGGTGCCATTGAGCTGTGCTTCTTCGCCTCGTGCCTCACCATGTTCTTTGACGGCGGCTACGTCATGATCTTCCTGGCCGCACTGCTGTTTGGCCTTATGTACGTGTGGCGCCGTGGCACCGCCATCGAGCGCACGCAGACGATTCTGCTGCCCGTCTCCAAGTACATCGATCAGCTCAACCGCCTGCGCAACGACGAGACCTACCCCGTGCTCGCCGACAACCTGGTGTTCCTCACCAACAGCCCCGATCCGCTCACACTCGACCGCGACGTGCTCTATTCCATCCTGGACAAACATCCCAAGCGCGCCAAGGCATATTGGTTCATTAACGTGCATGTCACCGATGAGCCCTATACGCACGAGTATTCCGTCGAGACCTTTGGCACGGACTTTTTGTTCCGCGTACGCCTAGACCTGGGCTTTAAGGTCAACCAGCGCGTTAATGCCTACCTGCGTCAGATCGTCGGCGACTTGATGGCATCGGGCGAGCTGCCGCCGCAACATCACACCTACTCCATCTACGAGACGCGCGGCAACGTAGGTGACTTCCGCTTTTGCATGCTGCGCAAGATGCTTGCCCCCGAAACGGACATCAACCGCAATGACCACCGCGTGATGGCCATCAAGTACGCCGTCCGCCGCGCCTGCGGAAGCCCGGCACGCTGGTACGGTCTCGAGAACTCGGCCATCATCATTGAGTACGTACCGCTCTTTGCCCGCATGCGCCCGGCCGTCAAACTTGTGCGCACCCAGGTGCCGCTCGAGGTTCAGATCGAAGAGGCCGAGGAAATGGAGGTCGACATCTTCTCGGACGACTTGGTCAACGGCAACGAGGCCGGTAGGGACATGAACGTCGATCCCACCGAGCTGCTCGAGAGCGTCGCCGATACGCCCGAACAGCAACAGCTCGACGGCCTCGAGAACGAACAACTCAACGACGCCAACTTCTAGCGACGCCACAAATCAACGACAGCGGCCCTGCACCTCACGAGAGACGCAGGGCCGCTTTGCATTGCAGTAAAGCTAACAGCTACGAACGACGCGGCTCGGGAACCACGAGCCTATCGGGGCTCGCGCCCTCGGCATCCATCAGGCTCACGTAGCGAATCGACGGATCCCCATACATCGCGTAGTAATAATTGCCCGTGCGCGCGCTAAAGCATCCGGTGTAGATAGTCTTCTCGAACTTGCCATCGCCCATCCTGGACGCTCCCTCGATCATCACCACGCCCTCGAGCGAGCGGAACATGCGAACGACGTTTTCGGTCTCGCTCTCCTTTTGTGGGTAATTGGCATTGAGGTACGCCGCCTTTACAAAACGGCTCGGCGAATAGCAGTCACCCGGAATGCCGCGCATGCCGGCACCGGCTCCATAGGGCTTAAGCTCGGCGCCACGCCATGTCGCCGTCTGCGGAAAATCGCTTGTGGCGGTGATATAGGTGCGGAGGTTTTCCATGTGCCACGGGAAGGTGGGCTGATTGGCAAGGGTGTCGACCGGATCGTCGTATACATGCAGGCCGTCAGCCATCATCTCGACCACGATGCTGCGCCGGCTGTCGCCGATAATCCAATGGAGCAACGACACGCCCAGCCCCTCTCCGGCAGATTTGGCGACAATCACCGTGTCGCGCAGCGCGGCCTCGACCTCATCGACCGTCGAGAACGTCGCTGCCACCCACAGGGGAAACTCATAGGCCGCGATATTGTTCTTGCCGTCGACAGGGCCCTCGGCATACTCGGCATAGCCAGGAAAGTTGAGCCCCGCCACAGCCAGACCCGCATCGTTACCGCAATCGAAAAACATGGGATAGTTCTTGTAATCGATGCACATACCGATCACCGCGTGTGCCGCTGTCGCGTCGTCGATAAACGAATACGGAATGTGGAACCCGCGCGGCATCACGCGAACCTGTTGGCCGTAGTCAAAGCTCCAGTCGAGGTTGCGGCCCAGATACATGTGGCCAGAATTATCGGTAAATCGAATGCTCGTACACATAGCGCCTCCTAGCTTTACGTTCCTGCTAAGGTTATTGTCACCAAACAAAAAGGCGCTAAACACAAAAGCCCGGACATGACAACAATGTCACGCCCGGACCAAAAGAGACGAAGTGCGGTGCTTTGGTCCCCTTAGACCAACTTTCCAAGACAGTGATCGATCATATGCTGGATCATCTGTGCCTCAAAGCCCGCGTAGTCGCGGCGGCACTCCTTCATCTTGCCGTCGACGATCTGATCAAAGGCGACCTTGCACTTGATATAGCGCGTGGACTTGGTGACCTCCTCGTGCGTCAGGCAGCTCTCCTCCATCTTGCTGGCTCCCAGGCCAAACACCAGACGGGGGTTATAGAGCACGTGGGGCTCGCCGGCGTCGTCCAGATAGACGCAGACCTTCTTGGTAACGCCAATCTGGTTGGCGGCCAAGCAGCCGGCATCATCGAGCGACTTGATGGTATCGATCAGATCCTGAGCGACCGACTCGTCCTCGACAGTCGCAACCTCGCAACGCTGAGACAGGATAGCCTCGTCGCGGCAGAGCTCTTTAATCATACGTTCCTCCATAGGGGTCGTTGTAACCGCTTAAGTATACGGTACCTACACAATTTCATGCGAAGGATACCGCCCGTCCGTTACAAACCGCCGAACATCAACATGCGAGGAACACCAACTTCACAAAGGCGATATAGTGGGTGGGTTCGTGTCAATCGGCCTAAACTCGGGGCCGAACAAGGAAAGGGTATGCATGGACGAACTATTTCACGTCAGCGAGCGCAAGTCCACAATCGGGACCGAACTTCGCGCTGGACTGACAACATTCCTGGCGATGGCCTACATCATCGCCGTCAACCCCGCGGTGCTCTCGGGCGCCGGCATCGATGCGGGAGCGCTCGCCTGCGCCACCTGCCTGGGCGCCGGCATCATGACCATCTGCATGGGCATCTTCGCCAACCGCCCGCTCGCCTGCGCGTCGGGCTTAGGCGTCAACGCGATGATCGCCGGAATCACCACCACCGTCTGCGGCGGTGACTGGCACGTGGCCATGAGCGTCATCTTCCTTGAGGGCGTCGTCATCTTGCTGCTCGTGCTCTGTGGCCTGCGCGAGGCCATCATGGACGCCATCCCCGTGGTTCTGCGCCACGCTATCTCGGTGGGCCTGGGCCTGTTCATCGCCATGATTGGCCTGTGCGATGCCGGCATTATCACCGCTGGCGCCGGTACACTCGTCGGTCTGGGCGACATCACCTCCCCCACCTTCATCGTCGGCATCATCTCCATCCTGGTGACAGTCGCCCTCGCCTGCCGCAACGTCCCCGGCTCGCTGCTCATCGGCATCGTCGTCGCCGTCATCGCCGGTATCCCCCTAGGTGTGACTCATGCTCCAACCGGTATCATCGCCCCGCTCGACTTCTCGAGCATCGGTGGCCCCATCGCCGACGCCGGCGGCGTGCCCGCCATCGTCAAGGTCCTTACCGACCCCGCGCTCCTCGTCATCTCGTTCTCGCTGCTCATGAGTGACTTCTTCGACACCATGGGCACCGCGATGGCCGTGGCCAAGCAGGGCGAGTTCCTCACCGACGACGGCAACGTCGAGAATATCAAGGAGATCCTGATCGTCGACTCCGCCGCCGCTGCTGTGGGCGGTTTCATGGGCGTCTCCTCCATCACCACCTTCGTCGAGTCCACCTCCGGCGCTGCCGACGGTGGCCGCACGGGCCTCACCTCCGTCACCACCGGCGTGTTGTTCATCCTCGCCGCGTTCTTCTCCCCCGTCGTCTCCATCGTTTCCAGTGCCGCCACCTGCGGCGCCCTGGTCTACGTCGGCTACCTCATGATGAGCGAGGCCTCCGAGATCGACTGGTCCGACGTGTCGCAGGGCTTCCCGGCGTTCATGATCGTCGCCGGCGTGCCCTTCACCTACTCCATCTCTGCCGGCATTGGCCTGGGCTTTATCGCCTACGTGATCGTCGCGCTCTTTAAGGGCGAAGCCTCCAAGATCAAGCCGCTCATGTGGATCGCTGCCCTTGCCTTCCTCGTCTACTTCTTCGTGGCGTAACGGCATAGTCTGCTAAAGCAAAACAACAAGGCGCGGAGTCGCATCGAGCGGCTCCGCGCCTTTCTTTTAGCGTCTGCCCCCGTGCCAGCGTGCGACAATTGAGACTGTCAATATCACGACACCGAGAGAAGCCTGCCTTGGAAGCGCATCATAAGCAGATAACCGTTTATTCAGAGTGTGCGGAGGGCACGCCCGTCATCTACCTCCCCGTGGTTATGGGCGACGGTAATGAAGTCTACGAGCGCTGCCGAGAGCTCGACTGCCCGCCATTCACCCTTGTCGCCATTGGAGGGCTCAATTGGAATCGCGAGCTGAGCCCCTGGGAATGTGAGGGGACCATACGAGATGCCGAGCCCTTTGGTGGACAGGCTGCTGGTTTTCTTGACGAGTTGTTGAAGCAGATAATCCCCCAGGCCGAATCATCGCTCCCGCAACCGCCCGCCTGGCGCGGCGTTGCCGGCTACTCGTTGGCGGGTCTTTTTGCACTGTGGGCACTTTGGCAAACAGATGTCTTTGAGCGCGCGGCGAGTGCGTCGGGGTCGCTGTGGTTCCCCGGCTTTATCGACTACGCGCGCGAGCGCACGATGACAGCTACGCCCGACGCCGCCTATCTGTCGCTCGGTAAAAAGGAAACCAAGACGCCCAACCGCATGATGCGGCACGTACTCGACGATACGCGCGCGATGGAAGAGCTGTTTATCGAGCGCAACATTCCAACAACGCTGGAGCTCAACCCCGGCAATCACTTTGCCCAAACTGACCTGCGCATGGCGCGCGGCATCCACTGGATACTGACGCATTAAAAATGGCGTCCACGCGTATGCATGGGCGCCATTTTTTGATTTAGCTGGATGCAACTGTTACGGCTTATAGGACAAAAAGTGTGTCCCGATAGAACATCCGTTTCCATCCATTAATCCAGCCAGAACGGGTACGGGTCCCTGTGGTGGAGGTCCTCCCACACGGCCCTGTCGCCCCATTCCGGCCCTCCGTCCTCGCGCGACGGCGAGGCGGAGTAGACGCTGAACAGGAAGTCGATGTCCGCGTCGGTCGGCATCGTGGCGAGCTTCTCGCGCGCCGTCCTCGCGTCCCCCGAGTGCGCGTGGCACCACCAGAACACCGCCTTCACGCGCTTGACCGACGTCAGCCCCCGGTGGTTGCGCAGGACGGCCCTCAGCTGCGAGTTCACCCCTCCCTCGATCATGTTGTTGGTCGACGGCAGCGGGCCGGCCTTGGCCAGGGCGGGGTCGAGGTAGGTGAACAGCGTCCCCGCCGACACCAGCGACGACAGCGACGAGCGCGCCCGCCTCAGCCTCTCGTGGGCGTAGACCCTCCTGCCGTCCACCACGGTCCTGTCCTCCAGGAAGTCGGCCCAGAACCCGCACCAGTCGAGGTAGCGCTCGACCCAGAGCTCGGCCTGGTGCAGCGTCTCGATGCCCATGAGGTCGCGCGCGATGAGGTAGAGCTCGCGCCCCGCCTGGAGCTTCGGCCGCGTCGTCGTGTAGCGCTTGACCTGCGAGAAGGCGTGGAAGGTGCACCTCTGGACCCTGGTGCGCGGCCAGGTCTCGCACACGGCCTTAGCGAACCCGCTCCCGCCGTCGGTGACGACCACATCGGGCGCCGGGATCGGCGACATGAGGGCCGACCACGCCCTCGAGTTCTCGGACCTGGCCATGTACCAGGAGACCGCCCGCTCGCCGCTGCAGCATATGAGCACGACGAGGTCGCGCGCGACCCAGATCCCGTCGACGTAGAGCACGCGGTGCAGCTCGCCGTCGGGGACGGGCATCGGCCAGACCTCCCAGAACTCGGCCGTCCTGCGCCTGAAGGACCGACCGCCGCCCGGCATCGCCGCCTGCGAGTCCTTCGAGAGGAGCCACCCGAGGAACTCCTCGAGCCTCGCCGCCGTGTCGTCGTACCTCAGCGTCATCGACGCGCCGCAGGCCGTGCACCTCCACCGCTGGGACCCCGATGAGGTCCTGCCGTTGCGCTTGGTCCGACCGCCGCAGTAGGGGCAATAAACGGCCTTCATGGGCACCTCTTCCGAAAGGGTGTTTAACGGTTCCGGAAAAGGGTATCTACCAGCGGGAACGATGGGCAACCGGACACACATTCTGTCCGAGCGGTTAAAAGCGGGCACGGAATTTAAACGGCTGAAAAAGGGGCATCGACCTGCGCCGATGCCCCCAACGTGGACACACTTTTTGTCCTATAAGCCACTGTTACTCGGCAGACTCCTCGAGCTCGGAAGTATCGAACTCAAAGTCATTACCGGGCAGGATGGCGTTGAGCACAATGCCCACCAGCGAGCCCACGGCAAGGCCCGAAAGCGAAATCGTCACGCCGCCCAGCTCCAACACGATGGCGCCGGCGGTGCTATAGGCAATGCCGAGCGAAAGCACGAGCACCAGAGCTGCCACCAGCACGTTGCGGTTGTTTTGGAAATCGACCTGGTTCTCGATGAGGTTGCGAACACCCACAGCGCTGATCATGCCGTAGAGTACGAGCGACACGCCGCCGATAACGCATGCCGGCATGGCTGCGATGACCGCGGCGAACTTGGGGCAGAACGAGAGGACAATGGCACAGCACGCGGCAATGCGAATCACGCGTGGGTCGAACACGCGCGTAAGCGCAAGCACGCCGGTGTTCTCGCCATACGTCGTATTGGCGGGGGCGCCAAAGAGCGAAGCCAGAATCGTGGCAAGGCCGTCGCCGAGCAACGTGCGATGCAGACCAGGATCAGCGATGTAGTTACGCTCGCAAGTGGAGCCAATGGCGGAGATATCGCCAATGTGCTCAATCATGGTCGCAAAGGCCAGCGGCATGATGGTGATGATGGCCGTCGTGGCAAGACCGCTATCGAACTGCGGGCCAAAGAGCGCAAACACGGTGTTGTCCCACACGATGGGCAGACCGACCCACGGAGCGGCGGCAACGCCCGAAAAATCAACCTCGCCCAGCACCGCCGCGACAGCATAGCTCACCACAACGCCCAGCAAAATCGGCACGATCTTGACCATGCCGCGGCCCCAGATGTTGCAGATGACGATGACGGCCACAGCGACAGCGGCAACAAGCCAATTGGTCTGGCAGTTGGCGATAGCAGAGCTTGCCAAGATCAGGCCGATGGAAATGACGATGGGGCCGGTCACCACCGGCGGAAAGAAGCGCATGACACGCTTGGCGCCAAATGCGCGGAACAGCGCCGCCAGCACCGGATAGAGCAGGCCGGCGCAGGCAACGCCCAGGCAGGCGTAGGGCAAAAGCTCGGCCTCGCCGTTGGGTGCAATGGCGGCATAACCCGCGATAAAGGCAAACGACGAGCCCAGAAACGCGGGCACCTTACCGCGCGATAGAAAATGAAACAGCAGCGTGCCGATGCCGGCGAACAGAAGCGTCGCCGAAACGGAAAGGCCGGTGAGCACAGGCACGAGCACCGTGGCTCCGAACATCGCAAACATGTGTTGCAAACCCAACACAAACATGCGCGGGCGGCCGAGCGACGATGCATCGTAGATGGCATCGGTGACGGCGGGCGTCGAGGATTGGGACATGGAAGTCCTTTCATGATGGAAGGGCGATCAGGCATATCGGATAACCTGCCCGAACGATACGATCCGAACCATTGTACGTGATACGCAATGCCTCGCACGCGCCGTCACCTGCAAACGGTAACGTTACTTCCAAACGCGCTCAGCAATGCGCTTGACCAGCGCGATCTTTGCCCACTGTTCGTCCTCGGTCAGCTTGTTACCAATCTCGCAGCTGGCAAAGCCGCACTGGGGCGACAGGTACAGGTTCTCGAGCGGCACATACTTTGCGGCCTCGTGGATACGTTCGACGATGGCATCCTCGTCCTCGAGCTCAGCGGCCTTGGTGGTCACCAGGCCCAGCACGACCTTCTTGCCGGGAGCAACATACTTGAGCGGCTCAAAGCCACCGGCGCGCGGCGTATCGAACTCAAGGTAGAACGCGTCGACGTTCTCATGTGCGAACAGGTACGGCGCGATGGGGTCGTAGCCGCCCTCAAAAGCATAGGTGGAATGATAGTTGCCGCGGCACACGTGCGTGTTGATGACCAAAGCGTCAGGCTTGCCCGCGATGGCGGCATTGTTGAGTGCCACGCCCAGCTCGGACACCTTTTGCAGGTCAACCGGGCTCATGCCAGTCTTGGACACAAAGTCGGTATCGCAATAGATGCCCCAGGTGCAGTCATCAAATTGGATGTTGCGGCAGCCCGCGGCATACAAGTCGGCAATCACGGTGCGGTATGCTGCGGCAA
The DNA here is from genome assembly GCA_900546105.1 of uncultured Collinsella sp. GTDB lineage: Bacteria > Actinomycetota > Coriobacteriia > Coriobacteriales > Coriobacteriaceae > Collinsella. Next base: position 16,105 of record URBP01000009.1, on the reverse strand, counting down.
TGGCATCGGCGAGCTCTTCGTCGGTCTTGTAGACGGCGCGTAGACTCTCCTGCTGGCCGTCGCAGCGGTCGAGCGTGACTTCGGAGAACGTCTGGATCGGCGCCGGAATGGTTTGCCGTGCGACCTGGCCCTCTCCCTCAAGCGCCTTGACGAACTTAAAATGCTCGACGAACGGGTGGTTCTCGCCGCTAATGGAACCGGTAACCACGGCGGTGTCGGCGGTAGTCTCCTCATCGTGGAACATGTAGCCCGTGCGCGAGGCGCGGCGCTCAATGCCGTTAAGGCCCCACATAAAATCGAGGTGCCAGTAGCTGCGGCGGAACTCGCCATCGGTGATCGCCTGCAGGCCGGCGGCCTTCTGCTTGGCCACCAAATCGCGAATGGCATCGTCCTCGACGGCCTTAAGGCCGGAAGCGTCGAGTTTACCCGCGACATAGGCGGCACGGGCGTCCTTTACAGCCTGCGGACGAAGAAAGCTGCCGACGATATCGGCGCGAAACGGCGCGTTCGGTTGAATCGAAGTGCTCATAGATATCTCCCTTTGCATTGGTTGCTTTACTGGGACAGAGTATGAGCGCTCATATGACCATCGTAAAATATACGTTTATAACAGTTTGATATAGATGCTTCCTATATCAGTCTGGACTGCCATAAAGAGACTTGAACCGTGCGGAGCACAGCACCCTAGATATGCTGACGAATCGCGTCGATATAGGCCCGACCGTAGCGCGTGAGCGTCGTGTTCTTGCGTGTGATGATGCCAATCTCCATGTACTCGTCCACGTCGAGCGGAATCGAGATAATGCCGGGGCCGTTGAGCTCGTGGCTGATCACGCCCGAACATACCGTGTAGCCGTTGAGGCCCATGGCCAGGTTGAACAACGTCGCGCGGTCGCGCACGCGGATGTTCTTGCGGCGCTCAAAGGTCGAGGTCAGCTCCTCGGAATAGTAAAACGAGTTGTAACTGCCCTGCTCGTAGGACAGGAACGGATAATCTTCCAGATCCTCGAGCGTCACGTTGGAGCGGTCCGCCAGCGGATGGTCGGCACAGACGAAGATATGCGGCGTGGCACAGAAGAGCCCTTCGAACACGAGCTCGTTGGCCACCAGCATGCGCTCGATGACCTCGCGGTTATGCTCGGATAAGTACAGGATGCCCAGTTCGCTTTTCATATGCGCGATATCCTCGATAATCTCGTGGGTCTGCTCCTCGCGCAAGGTAAAGTCGTAGCGCGCGGCATCGAACTCGCGGATCACGTCGACAAACGCGTTGACGGCAAAGGAATAGTGCTGACAGCTTACGCTAAAATGCGGCACCTGTTCGGATGCTCCTTTGTACTTGTCCTCGAGCAGGTCGGCCTGGTCGAGCACCTGGCGCGCGTAACCCAAGAAGGTCTCGCCCTCCTCGGACACAATGACACCCTTGTTGGTGCGCTCAAAGATATGCACACCCATCTCGTTTTCGAGATCGCGAATCGATGCGGTGATCGAAGGCTGCGACACAAAGAGCCGGCGCGAGGCCTCGGTGATGCTGCCGCATTCGGCAACTTTGACGACATATCTGAGCTGCTGAAGCTTCATGGCTTTCTCCCTAGACGTTCGTGACGTCGAAACCCGTCGTGCTCATCTGACGCATAAACGACGGCATCTCCCCCGTCGCGGCGCAGGCGGCAATCTGATGCAGAGCCCCGGCAACCGCATCGTCTGCCGCAGCGCCGATATGCCAGCGCGCGGCAGCCGTGACGGCCTCGTTGGCATTGGCGACTGCAACGGAGTTGGGGACGGCACCGATCATGGGCAGGTCGTTATCGGAATCGCCAAATACGGCCACCTCGTCGGACGTCAGGTCCAAAGCGCGCGCCAGCTCCAGCGCAGCGCAACCCTTGTCCCAACCTGCTGGAAGAATGTCGAACAGGCGCACACGATTGTTGGGAAACACGAGCGAGAGTTCCGGCACCTCGGCGGCAACGCGCTCGCGTAGCTCCGCGAGCTCCTCACGCGAACGAGCACTCCAGATATTCGCCTTGAACACTGGTGCGTCATCGACGACAGGACGGCACGGGGCCTCTTCGCCCTTGAGCCATGCGTTGCCGCCCGACTCCATGGCGCGGCGCACACGCTCGGGGTCGCTCGTTACACAATAGGCATCGTTGCCCCAAAAGTCATCGCCCAGGCTGTAGACCTTCAGATACGTATCGTCGGTCTCTTGCTCCAAGTAGTCAGCCAAGCGCATAAGGGCGGCGTTATCGGTCGCATGCGAGGCTACCACCTCGCCGTCCACAAACATGACCTGGCCGTTGCAAAACGCTCCGGTCGAGAAGCACTCGGCGCGATTGCGGAACATCCAGCCCATCGCGGAGGGCTGGCGACCCGAAACCGGGCCAAAGTGCAGACCCGCCGCCTGCATGGCATGAATGCCCTCGATGGCGTAGTCGCTGGCTCCGTCATGCCCAGCCGGAATCAGCGTATCGTCCATATCGGTCAGCACAAGTTTGATCATAGAGTCCCCCGTCATTTTCACCGTAACCATTGTAACGACCTGCCAATAAGGGACAGGTTCATTTTGGCAGGTTTTATCTGGGAAAACGCAAAGCCCCAGTTGTTACCTGCCAAAATAAACCTGTCCCTTTTTGGCAGGTGCGCTAGTATAGGGAACAACAGATTCGATGCGGGAGTGCCGGCGGTGCAAACCACAAGGCTGAGAGGGCATGGGGCCCAATCCTTTGAACCTGTCAGTTAATGCTGGCGTAGGGAGCATGCCGCCTTTTTAGGGGCGCTGTCTATGCACAGCGCCCCTTTTCTATGCCAAGGAGGCATGTGCAGTGATCGATTCGGAACAGCTTAAGCAAAACGTGATCAAGGCCGTGGAGGAGATTCACGCCACCAATCCGATGGCAGGCTCCATCACCAACACGGTGACGATTGACTTTGTCGCCAACGCACAGCTCGCCGTGGGCGGATCGGCCGCCATGGTCTATCTGCCCGACGAGGGCGAGGCACTCGTTGCCGGCGGCGGTGCCATCTATCTCAACATGGGCACGCTCTTCCCCATCTACGAGCAGACGATTCCCCGCGCGGCCAAGGCGGCACACGACGCCGGCAAGCCCTGGGTGCTCGACCCGGTGGGCCTGGGCATCGGCAGTCTGCGCACCCAGCTGGTAAACGAGCTCAAGCAGTACAAGCCCGCCATCGTGCGCGGCAACGCCTCCGAGATCATCGCGCTTGCCGGCCTGTGGGGTCTTGAGGGCGAGGCAGCCGATCTGAGCCGCGTGCGCGGTGTCGATACCACCGACACGGTCGATGCCGCCCGCGATGCCGCCGTGGCGCTCGCCCGCTACACTGGCGGCGCCGTAGTGGTCTCGGGCGAAGTCGACCTGATTACCGACGGCACGACCGTGGCCAAGTCCCACGGCGGCAGCCCGCTCATGTCCAAGATCACCGGTTGCGGCTGCTCGCAGGGCGGCGTGCTGGCCGTGTACGCCTGCGCCGCTGACCCGTTTACGGCAGCCGTCTGCGGCACCGCCGTCTACAACGTGGCCGGCACGCGTGCCGCCGCTGTCGCCGACGCCCCGGCAAGCTTTAAGGTCGCCTTTATCGACGAGCTCTACCGCGCAACCGCCCAGGACATTGCCGACAACCAACTCGAGCTCGAGGAGGCATAAGCCATGTCCGAGCCCGCATCCAATGTCGGTATGAACACGCTTGTCGCTGTAGCCATCGCCCCGTGCGGCACCGGCGACGAGCTATCCGCCGAGGTCGCCGAGGTCGTGCGCGTCATTCGCGAGAGTGGCCTTCCCAACCGCACCACCTCGATGTTCACCGAAATCGAGGGCGACTGGGACGAGGTCATGCAGGTCGTACGCGACGCGACCTTTGTGTTGGCGAGCAAGGGCATCCGCACCGAAGTCGTGCTCAAAGCCGATATTCGACCCGGATTTACCGACACCATGACCGGCAAACTCGAGCGCATGGAAGCGCAGATCAAAAAGCAGGAGGAAGCACGATGAGCATCCGCGACAACCTTGATATCTCGGCTTATCTGGTACTCGGCCCCGAAAACACGCTCGGACGCCCCGTGGGCGATGTGGTAGCCCAGGCGCTCGACGCCGGCTTTACCTGCATTCAGGTGCGCTCCAAGGTGGCAAGCGCCCGCGAGATCATCGCACTGACGGGCGATGCCGCGCAGGCCATCGCTCAGGCCGGCAAAACCGGGCAGGTCGCGCTGCTGATCGACGACCGCCTTGACTGCGTACTTGCCGCACGCGAGCAGGGTATTGCCGTCGACGGCGTGCACGTGGGCCAGAGCGATATCCCCGTGGAGGTCTGCCGCAAGCTCCTGGGGCCCGACGCCATCGTGGGTCTTTCGGCCCGCTGCGAGGAGATGCTCGAGTACGTCAAGACCGCCGACATGAGCCTGGTCGATTACTTGGGCATCGGCCCGCTCCACGAGACCGAAACCAAGCGCGACTGCGGACGTGCGGCCGACGGCTCCATCATCACCAAGAGCTTTGAGGACCTGGCTGCCCTCCATGCGGCAAGCCCCGTGCCCATCGTGGTGGGCGGTGGCGTCAAGACGGCCGACCTGCCGCAGCTTAAGACCACCGGCGTCGACGGCTTCTTTGTGGTGAGCGCCGTCTGCAGCGCCGACGACCCCTACGCCGCAGCCAAGGAGCTCGTCGATACCTGGCAGCAGGCATAGGTATAGGCCGAGCAGCTGATTCGCAGCCTCATATCTTCAGCAACGGAAAGCGCATCCCAGTTTGGACGTCCATTCTGGGATGCGCTTTCCGTATAGAGAGCCAGTGGGGAACTGCATCCCAGTCTGAACGCATATTCCAGGATGAACTTTCCGCATGCGACCCTTACCCCGCCAGATACGCTTCCAACGCGGGCAACGTCGCTTCCGCATCGCGACGGCCGATCTGATAGATGCGCTCGAGCTCATCGGGCTCGCGGCACAGCGACGGCACCTTCACCGATTCGCTCGGCCGCACCACAAAGACCTCGCCAGAGGCCTCGCGGCGCGCCAGGTCATCGAGCGTGGCATTGTAGACCTCATGCCGATGCGCAAGCGCCGCAACAAACTCCGGATAGTGACGATACACGCGACGCAGCATAGGCATCACGCTATTGGGCTGCTTTACAAAGCCCGCCGGCTGTGTCAGCACCACCACGTTGCGGTCATAGCCCTGCGCAAACAGCCAAGCGCTGGGGATGGAATCGGCAACGCCGCCATCCAGGTACCTACGACCCTCGATGGCAACTGGCCGTGTTGCCACCGGAATTGCCGATGACGCCCGGATCCACTCGATATCGCGCTCGTCGCCATAGGGCAGGTCATGGTAGACGGCCTGCCCCGTCTTAAGATCGGTACATACGCACGTAAACCGCATGGGGCAGGCGCGATATGCCTCCAGATCGATGGGATCGCGCTCGATGGGCACCTCGTGATAGGCAAACTCGGCATTGAACATATCGCCGGTTCGCAGCCAGCTGGTCACGCTTGCATAGCGCTTGTCGGCACAATAGGCCTTGTTGTAGCGAATGGCGCGGCCGATCTGGCGCGATTTAAAGTTGTAGCCAAACGCCGCGCCCGCCGAGACACCCACCATATGGTCGCAGGTTAAGCCATGCTCCATCCATACGTCGAGCACGCCCGCCGTATACATACCGCGGTAGCCGCCTCCCTCGAGCGCAAGCCCCACCGTGCGCGTCGTATCTGGCTGTGCCATGCAACCATCTCCGTTCCTGCGTTTTAAACCGGAGCAAGTATACCCGTCAACATATACCGACTCAGTCGCATTTATATCGAGCATCGCATCGCCACGCTACCGATTGGCGAATAATAGCCGCCCGCGGCAGGGGCACCCATATACAATCCTCTATTGTTGTTTATACTACTCAATAGTTATCAGCAGCGCACACGGACCGACATATTAAACCAGCGACGCAGCAAGGCGGGGGCCTGGATACACGCAAAGCGTTGAGCAGCAACGCGTGTGTACAACGAGCTCGCCCGACGCAATACACCCCGACCTCAGAAAGCCGCTTACAGCATGGATATCGCCAGCAATTACACCGAGACGCTCGAAAAGACCATCCGGGACCTTCTCGAGCGTCAGGACGATCTGATCAGGACTGCCTTTACCGACCAGCTCACCGGGCTTGGCAACCGCGGCGGCTTTGCCCGTTCCCTAGAGGAAATTTGGGAGCAGGAACTGCCCGTGACCATGGCGTTTATCGACATCGATAACCTTAAGCATTGCAACGATATCTTTGGGCATGACGAGGGAAACCGCTATATCTTGCAGGTAAGCCTCTATCTCAAGCTATATATGAAGGTGGACGAGGCGGCATTTCGTCTGGGAGGCGACGAGTTTGCCATCCTGTCTACGATTGCGACCGAGGATGACCTTGCCGAGCGTCTGGAGCACTGTCGAGAGGTCCTGCTCAAGAATAACGATTCCGAGATGCCTCACTCGTTTAGCTACGGAGTGTCACACGCCGACCCCGCCCTGGGCGAAGCCTCCAATCGCATGACGCTCGATGCCGACCATCGCATGTACGACTACAAGCTGCGCCATGCCGTGCACCTTGATCGACGCAATATCACGCAAGTCCACGCCGACGACTTCGAAGTTAGCGATCGCATTTTCGACGCCCTTTCGATGCTCAACGAAGGCCGCTATTTCTTTATCGAGAATCTGGACAAACATCGCACCCTTTGGTCACAAGGTGCCATGCGCGACCTCGGTCTTCCTTCGGAGCATATAGACAACTGCCACGATTACTGGAAAACGCGTGTCCACCCCGATGACCTCGAGGCCTATAGCGACGATATCGATCAAATCTATAACGGCTCCAAGCACCGTCGCGTCATGCAATACCGCGTGCGCAATGCCACTGGTGACTACGTTCTCTGCCGCGCTCGCGGGTTTCGTGTCGACGGCGACGAAGGCGTCCCCTCGCTCTATGTCGGCGAGCTCGTCAACCACTCGCTTGCCGAGACCGTCGACGCCGCCACGGGTCTCGGAACGCAGCGTATGCTGCTCAACGCTATCGATGCCTGCCGTCGCGACTGTTGCGAGACGGGGCTTATAGCGGTGCGCGTTCGCGGCACGACAAAGCTCAACGAGCTTTACGGAGCCGAGGCTGTCGACAACATGCTTGCCGAATACGCAGGCCGTATGTTGTCGATCACCCGTGGCAGGAGTCGCGTCTACCGCTCACGAAGCGTCCAGTTCGTCGTGCTCAGCAACGATTTGGACCATGAGGCGTTCGAGCAACTGGTTCGTCATCTAAAAGAGGCCGTTTTCGCTCCCGTTCGAATCGCGGGCGATACCATTACTCCCGTCTGTCTTGTCGTCCCGGCCTTCTACGAGCGCCTGGCCAACCAAGCGACCGCCGTTTTAGGCGAACTCGACCGTCGCCTTCGCACGGCCGGCGGACTTGTCCCCAACGACAGCCTCCCCATACCCGAGATAGAGCGCAAAAGCGCCATCGCCGAGCGCATCGATATGCTCACGGGCCTCTGTCGACCCAGCGAGTTTATGCGGCGCGCCAACGCATTTCTCCAGACAAGGCGCGACGGCGCTTGGTGTATCGCCACCGTCGACATGGGGCACATGCGACTGTTCAACGAATGGCACGGACAGGCCGAGGGCGACCGCGTGCTCGCCGACGTAGGTACAGTCCTCAAAGACATCGAGAATGCCGACATGGGCGTCGCAGGATACTGGGGCCAAGACGACTTTTGCATACTCATTCCCTTTGAGCGCGACACCGTCCATCGCATCTATAGTCGCATTCGCGAGGCCGTGGCCAAACACGATGACGGCGTGGGTTTCTGGCCGTCCATGGGCGTTTGCCCTATCGACTCCAACGAGGAAATCACCATCGATGCGCAGGCCAAGGCCATGTTTACCAATCGGCGTGCAAAAAACGACTTTAAGGAGCGCATTGCCATTTTCCGCCCCGAGGAGTATGAGCGCGAAATCTCGTTCCACCGCACGCTGACCGAATTCCAGTACGCGCTCTCAAACGGCCGCATCACCTACTACTTGCAGCCCCAGGTCGACATGGAAACCGGCGAGATTATTGGCGCCGAAGCACTCACCCGCTGGATTGACAAGGACGGCTCTCTCATTTCGCCCGCAACGTTTATCCCCGCTCTCGAGGAAAGTGGTTTTGTGGTGACGCTCGACAAATACGTTTGGCAGGGCGTTGCCTCGTGGCTGCGCGGGCGCATCGATCGAGGGCTTCGCGTGGTTCCGATCTCGCTCAACGTGTCACGCGTGGATATCCTTGCCTGCGACGTTGCCGAACATATGGGAGCGCTCGCCGCGCAATACAACCTACCGCCCGAGCTCATGCGCATCGAGATCACCGAGACAGCCTATACGGGAGAGTCCGAAGCTGTGGATAAGCTGACAGCCGACCTGCACAATCGCGGCTTCTCGACCTACATGGACGATTTTGGCACCGGCCAGTCCACGCTCGCGATGCTCAAGAACGTCAACGTCGACGTCATCAAGCTCGACCGCACGTTTGTGCCCGTCGACGGCGATCAAGGCCGCAGTGTACAAATCATTTCATCAATGCTCGAGATGGCGCAGTCGCTCCATCTGCCCGTTGTGGTCGAAGGCATCGAGACAAATGAGCAGGCAGACATGCTGCGCCACATGGGCGCCCGCTACGCTCAGGGCTTCCTCTACTACCGTCCCATGCAGGCGGAGGATTTTGAGGCATTGCTCGATGGTGCCGACAACAACTAATACGCTCGCGCGCAAACGCCACCGTCGAGGGAGCGTTTGTTCCCATGAGCTAACTAATACCCCAATCTAAACCGAATTGGGAGTAAGATACAAACCATTGTTCCATCCAAGGAGGTCATCCATCATGAACGAGTCGTATCGCCTGGGCGAGCAATCAATCATCGCTCATCTTCAGCGACTTGCGAACGGGGCCTCAACCACCGAGCTCGATGTTGCCGCGCTGCCCCCGGAGTTGCGTGCCATTGGTGAGCAACTGCAGAAAACGCTCGCCATCCTGCAACAAGAACGCGAGCTGCTTGAGCACGGCGCCTATATCGACTCGCTCACCAATCTTGGCAACCGTGGCGGACTCGACCGCCATGTCGATCAGCTCTGGCGCAAAGGCACCCCCTTCACCTGCGCCTATATCGATATCGACCGCCTTAAGCATTGCAACGATAAGTTTGGCCACGCCGAGGGCAATCGCTACATTCTGAGCATCTGCCGCGCACTCACCGAGACAATGGAGCACGATGAGCTGCTGTTCCGTATCGGTGGAGACGAATTTGTACTTATATCCCCCACGACAGACGAAGCCGAGCTCGAACAGCGCCTGGAGCGGACGCGTGCCAATCTTATCGAGGCAACATCGGACGGCAAGGCGCCCATGATCGCCAGCTTTAGTTTTGGCTGCTCGCGCGTCGACCCGCTTGCAGGCGATACGCGTCGCCAGATGACAAAGGACGCCGACCGCAAAATGTATCGCTACAAGCTCATGTACCGTGTGCAACAACCGGAAGAAGGCGATGCGCCGCAACGCCCGGTCACCGAACAACCCCCCCCCTGCAACGACCGAGTGTTCCAAGCGATCTCCATGAGCTCCGAGACACGCTATCCGTTCATCATTAACCTCGACACCGGCGAATCGCAATGGTCGGTTAATGCCGTGCGCGATTTTGACCTACCCTCCCAGCATCCCTACAACTCGCTCGATATATGGCTTGCCCGTGTTCACCCCGAGGACCGCGACAACGTACGTGCCGAGCTCGATATGGTGGTAAACGGCACGTGGCACTTCCACTGCATGCAGTATCGCGTCATGAATACCGCCGGAAAATACGCGCTTTGCGACTGCACGGGTTACCGCCTGGACGGCACCGACACCGAGCCCAACATGTATGTGGGCATTGTCACCAACCGAAGCTTGGCAGATACGACCGATTCCGTGACCGGTCTGGGCGATATCCACGCCCTGGTCAACGCCATTGGCGAGATGCGTCGCGTGGCACGAAACGCGGGCTTGATCGCCATTAAAATCGACGAAATCGCACAGGTCAATGCCCGCTTTGGCTTTGATGCAGGCGACCGCGTTTTGGCAGAAAGCGCCGCCTGCCTCATGGATTGCTCGCGCGGCAAGGGTCGTCTGTTCCGCTCGACCGGACCGATGTTCGTGGCGCTCTTTGACGACTTTGATCCCGAAGAGACCGACGCGGTTGCAGACGAAATCGAACGGTTCTTGGGATCGCCCGTGCTCCTTGGCTCATTTGAATATCAGCCGCCCCTTCGCGTGGCCACGCTTCATCTGGACGCCGTCGACCGACAGCCCGTTTCCATTTTGAACGAGCTCAATGCGCTGGTTAAAGAGGCGCCGCAGGTACCGGGCACCAAGCTGGACTAGCGTTATGGGGCGCATGATGGTTAATTTCCGATCTCGGCGAACACATCAGGCAAATAGGTCGTACCCGCAGTTAGCCGAACGCCCCCGCAGTCCCTCCCGGGGCCCGGGGGCACCGTTTTCGATACTCTTGGTTTCCTTCATCCGATGCAAATAAGTGCTCAACAACATAAAACCTATCCCCCGCCACGGATATGCCCTCGAGTAAATCTGTTAAGCCAACCCTATCAAATTCTTTTGACAATTGGCTGTATTGGTCCATTTTGTCGTCCATCCCGCTTCCGCTGGCTATCGCCTCATAAACACAAACCTAACGAGCCGCACGAACGACAAAGAGGCCAAGCTGAACAGAAGTAGAACCAAAACTTCAAAAACACTGGTATTCCAATCGCGCACCCAGCCCTCTACCGCCCACAAGAAAAACAGCAGCCCCATCCATAACGTCACAGAAGAAATCAACTTTGCGTAAGGGCGTATATCAATCCCGCTCTCCCTTTTTGTGACATCATATCCAGCAATTGAGCTGAGCCATCTTCCTCTTCTGTATTGGATTGAAAGAAGAATCAGGGCAATCGAAGTTATCAAGCAGACAGCATCCTCTGTTTCCATAGAACTTCCTTTGCTTTCCGTCCTAGTTGCGCGTTCACAATCGAATCAAACCAAGTGTGAATTACTCGATAGCAACCGCCTTAGTATTAATCATAGCCTCCGCAGCAGCCCGCCTTCCAAGACCTCAAAGCTCGCCATCGAGGGCGACCCGCCCAGACCCCTTACAATCTGCTCGCACGAGGCCCCGCACTCCAACATCCTCTGGACCGTATCCCGCACGTACCTGGTGGGCGAGCCTGCCGTGGGCCCTCGGGGCCGGCATCGCGCCCCACGCCATCAGTCCTCTCGTGCGATAATCCTCTGCAGAAGTCACCAACAGCAGAGGGAGTTTGTGATGAAGGTTCTTTTGGTCAATGGCAGCCCCAAGGCAAACGGCAACACGGCCCGCGCACTCGCCGAGGTCGCCGAGCAGCTCAACGCCGAGGGCATCGATACCGAGGTGTTCCAGCTGGGCGCCAAGCCCATTTGCGATTGTATCGGTTGCGGCCAGTGCGGCAAGCTCGATTGCCGCTGCACCTTTGACGACGATGTGGTCAACGAGCTGATTGCCGCTGCCGAGCAGGCAGATGGCTTTGTCTTTGGCTCACCCGTCTACTATGCGCACCCCAGCGGACGCATCCTCTCGGCACTCGACCGCGCATTCTATGCAGGCAGCAAGGCCTTTGCGCACAAGCCGGGCGCCGCTGTCGCCGTTGCCCGTCGCGGCGGCACGTCGACCACCTTCGACGTGCTCAACAAGTACTTCACCATCAACCAGATGCCCGTGGTAGCATCCACCTACTGGAACAACGTCTTTGGTGCCATGCCGGGTGAGGCCGCCCAGGACGCCGAGGGCCTTGCCACCATGCGAAACATCGGCAAAAACATGGCCTGGCTCCTGCGTTGCATCGAGGCGGGAAAGGCCGCCGGCATCGAAGCCCCCCAGGCCGATCGCGCGCGCACCAACTTTATTCGATAAGTCCAGCGGTGGTCACCTCGATGCTCTATCAATGTCAGCGAAAAGCCAGCTGATGAGGCAAGGTGCCTTGAAAGAGGAGGGCATTGAAACCATCCTGATCAACCCCAACATCGCTACCGTGCAGACATCGGAAGGCGTGGCCGACCAGATATACTTCCTTCCCGTGACACCCTACTTTGTGGAGAAGGTGATCCGGAAGGAACGTCCCGAAGGCATTATGCTCGCCTTTGGCGGACAGACGGCATTGAACTGCGGGGTCGCCCTTTACCGCGAAGGGATTCTGGAGAAATATAATGTGAAAGTTCTGGGAACTCCCGTACAGGCCATTATCGACACCGAGGACCGTGAACTTTTCGTCGACAAGCTGAACGAGATCGATGTGAAGACCATCAAGAGCGAGGCGGTGGAGAACGCAGAAGACGCCCGTCGTGCTGCCCGGGAATTAGGCTATCCGGTCATTGTCCGTGCAGCTTACGCACTGGGCGGATTGGGTTCGGGTTTTTGTGACAATGAAGAAGAACTGGACCTACTCGTGGAAAAAGCTTTCTCCTTCTCTCCGCAGGTATTGGTTGAGAAGAGCCTCCGTGGCTGGAAGGAGGTGGAGTACGAGGTGGTGCGTGACCGTTTTGATAACTGTATCACGGTCTGCAATATGGAGAATTTCGACCCGCTGGGCATCCATACCGGTGAGTCTATCGTGATAGCTCCTTCACAAACCCTGACCAATAAGGAGTATCATAAACTGCGCGAGCTCGCCATCCGCATCATCCGCCACATCGGCATTGTGGGAGAATGTAACGTGCAATATGCTTTCGACCCCGAAAGTGAAGACTATCGCGTGATCGAGGTGAATGCCCGCCTGAGCCGTTCGTCTGCCCTGGCTTCCAAGGCTACCGGTTATCCACTTGCCTTTGTGGCTGCAAAACTCGGACTTGGCTACGGGTTGTTCGACCTGAAGAACTCTGTGACGAAAACCACCAGTGCCTTCTTTGAGCCGGCACTCGATTATGTAGTCTGCAAAATTCCGCGTTGGGACCTCGGTAAGTTCCACGGTGTGGACAAGGAACTCGGCTCTTCGATGAAGTCCGTCGGTGAGGTAATGGCCATTGGCCGCACTTTTGAGGAAGCGATTCAGAAGGGCTTGCGAATGATCGGACAGGGGATGCATGGTTTTGTGGAAAACAAGGAACTCGTTATCCCCGACATCGACAAAGCACTGCACGAACCGACCGATAAACGTATCTTTGTCATCTCGAAGGCTTTCCGTGCCGGATATACCATCGATCAGGTGCACGAACTGACTAAGATCGACAAGTGGTTCCTCCAGAAATTGATGAATATCATGAATACTTCTGAGGAACTCCATCAGTGGGGGAACAATCACAAGCAGATAGCCGACTTGCCTGCCGACCTGCTCAAGCAAGCCAAGCGTCAGGGATTCTCCGATTTCCAGATTGCACGTGCCATCGGCTACGAAGGCGATATGGAAGACGGCAGCCTTTATGTCCGCAATTACCGTAAGAGCCTGGGCATTGTTCCCGTGGTGAAGCAAATCGATACGCTGGCTGCCGAATATCCGGCACAGACCAATTATCTTTACCTGACCTATAGCGGCACAGCCAACGACGTCACTTACCTGGGTGACCATCGTTCCATCGTCGTTCTCGGTTCGGGTGCCTACCGGATCGGTTCTTCCGTAGAGTTCGACTGGTGCGGGGTGCAGGCGCTTAATACGATCCGTAAGGAAGGATGGCGTTCGGTGATGATCAACTATAATCCCGAAACCGTATCGACCGACTATGATATGTGCGACCGGCTTTACTTTGACGAACTGACGTTCGAACGCGTGATGGATGTCCTTGAACTGGAGAATCCGCACGGAGTCATTGTTTCCACCGGCGGACAGATACCTAACAATCTCGCCCTGCGTCTCGATGCCCAGAACATCCACATTCTCGGAACATCCGCCCAGAGCATCGACAATGCCGAGGACCGCGACAAATTCTCCGCCATGCTCGACCGTATCGGAGTGGATCAACCGGAGTGGCGTGCCCTTACTTCACTCGAGGACATTAACTCGTTTGTCGATAAGGTAGGTTTCCCTGTGCTTGTCCGTCCGTCGTATGTGCTCAGCGGTGCGGCAATGAACGTATGCTCCAACCAAGAAGAGCTGGAACGCTTTCTGCAACTGGCGGCCAACGTATCGAAGAAGCATCCGGTAGTGGTCAGCCAGTTCATCGAACATGCCAAGGAGGTGGAGATGGATGCTGTGGCACAGAACGGTGAAATCATCGCTTATGCAATCTCCGAACACATTGAGTTTGCGGGAGTACATTCCGGTGACGCCACTATCCAGTTTCCGCCGCAGAAGTTGTATGTAGAGACGGTTCGTCGCATTAAACGCATCAGTCGTGAGATAGCCAAGGCGCTCAATATCTCCGGCCCGTTCAACATTCAGTATCTGGCTAAAGACAATGATATAAAGGTGATCGAGTGTAATCTTCGTGCCAGCCGTTCGTTCCCCTTCGTCAGCAAGGTATTGAAGATCAATTTTATCGAACTTGCCACGAAAGTCATGCTCGGCCTGCCTGTTGAGAAGCCGGAGAAGAATCTGTTCGAACTCGATTATGTCGGGATCAAGGCGAGCCAGTTCTCTTTCAACCGCCTCCAGAAAGCCGACCCTGTATTGGGAGTGGATATGGCTTCGACCGGTGAAGTGGGTTGCATTGGCAGCGATACTTCCTGTGCCGTGCTCAAGGCTATGCTTTCCGTGGGTTATCGCATCCCGAAGAAGAAGATTCTGCTTTCTACCGGAACACCGAAGCAGAAAGTGGATATGCTCGAGGCGGCCCGTATGTTGCAGAAGAAGGGATATGATATTTTCGCGACAGGAGGTTCCAGCAAGTTCCTTACCGAGAATGGTGTGGAGAACACCCGTGTTTATTGGCCCAGTGAAGAGGGACATCCCCAGGCACTCGAGATGTTGCATAAGAAAGAGATCGACATGGTGGTCAATATTCCCAAGAATCTGACTGCCGGTGAACTGGACAATGGTTACAAGATCCGTCGTGCCGCCATCGACCTCAACATCCCGCTGATCACTAATGCCCGCCTGGCGAGCGCGTTTATCAATGCGTTCTGCACGATGGACATTGACGATATAGCGATCAAGTCGTGGGAAGAGTATAAGTAAGGACTTTAGGGCTTCACCACAGATTGGCAGACACAATGCACGGAGAAGATATAAATCGGATTGAATTATGAATCTGTGTCGTCGGTTAATCTGCGGTGGAGCTTCCGGTACATTCACTTTTGCTTAACAATCCTGAAAATCGGAACTTTTTCTGCTGCCTGTTGTTGAGAGTACATATAAATCAATAAAGAGTGTAATAATGAATATAGCAGAGCAATTGGATGCCGTATCCGGAACGAACCGTCTGGTGTTGGTGGAATTTTATGCAGACTGGTCTCCTCATTATGAATGGCTGGAACCTGTAGTACGGACTTACGAGAAGCAAGTTTCCGAGGTGATTAAAGTGAATATCGTGGAGGACAAGGCAGTGGCAGATTCGTTCAATATCGAGACAGCCCCGGCTTTTATTCTCTTGCAGCGCGGGCACGAATTGTGGAGACAAGTGGGAGAACTGACCATCGATGAACTTAAACTGGTATTGGAAGAGTTTAAATAGCAAAGTGCTGATTATGCCGTTTTGTATTTTCTACCCGATGTAGCTTACGCTATATCGGGTAGTTTGTTTATGGGCTATCAAATAACGGCTTATATTCCTGTTCCTGTTTTTCAATAAGTTACTTTTATTGTCTGTAGAGTCGCATTATGGCGGCTGTTTTTCTCTTTCCTTGTTGCATGTGTTGTCTGCATCGCGCTTTTGCACGCCGATTGCTATTGGGTAAACAGAGGGATTGTCTATGCTGAAAAGTAGATAAGCGGACGATAGGAAGCTTCTTACGCTTTCTTTATACCTGATGCAACGTTTGTTTTAATGAAATAGAGCTTTTGTTTTAAACTAATGCCGCCTCTCTTTTAAAGAAATACCACTTTGGTTCCTTAGGAAAAGAGCATCTTTATTGAATATTCCGATCCGATTCTGC
>URBP01000008.1 GCA_900546105.1 uncultured Collinsella sp. | reverse complement strand
GACGCGTTCCGGTCAACCGAGAATTTCAAAAAAGTTTTTGAGCACAGCCTCGGTTCTTTAAATCGGCACGTCAGAGGCATCAGCCGGCAGCAAGAAGTTTTTCGCTCAGAGCCGCACGGGCAAACTCACTTGGCGTCATCCCCTCGGCAGCCGCCCGTCGACGAATGGCCTCCTTCATTCCCAGAGGAATCTTGACCGACAGCGTTGCCGTCCCCTCACCTGAGAGTGGGGGCCGTCCATGCACGATCCCACCAACGGTGTGTTCGCCATCCGGAAACTCTCCGCGCTCGTACGACTCGCACCACGCGTCAATCATTTCATCCGTTACAACCTGACCATTAGCGGCCGTATACGTCTTGCCCATCATCGACCCCTTTGCCGAGCCTGTTCAATCTCCTGCCAAACTTACCCAATTTCGTATGACGAAAGTCCGCTGTCGCCAATTCTTAAGCCGGCACGCGTTGGAGAGCAGGGGTCGAAACAATGATTGAAGAGCGCTCTAGTGCGGCCCAGGCGCCGGGGCAGGAGCACATACGCCAGGGACATACGTTTTCGTAGCATACGAGGACATAGCCACGTGCATCGATAAAGGCGATGTCGATGGGATAGGCCATAAAACACGTGTGGACCGAAGAGCAGCGTGGAAACGCCATGACGAGCGGCAGGCCGTTGGCGGCAACCGGACGCCGTCCCAGCATGCCGCGCAGGCGCACGGCAAACGACTCCGCCACCGCAAACTCGGCCGGCGTCCAACCCAGCCTATTGAGTGCCCGCGCGTAGGCGATGTAGGACGAGACCGCGGTCACATGACCACCCCCGGACGCCATGGATCGACCGTCACCGCGCGCTCGTGCGACAACGTTGTCGGCGCCCCCAGCGGAACGCCAGCGATGCTGAGAGAAGTCGGCCACGGCTCATAGTGCATGGTGCAGGTGTAGGTCCTAAACGTACCGGATAGGGAGAGCAGGCCACCATCCGATGCCTCCGCGCCTTGCTCGCTCGACACTTCGATCTGCAAGTCATAGCCTTCCATGGCATTCAGAATTTGAGTCTGAACCGTCGCCGAGGCATCGGCAGAGCTTTCGTCGCCCTCCCCCTCCGACGCCACGGCGTGCGCCAACACGATGTCGGGCACCACGCGGTCGAAGCGCGCGACAGCGCTGGCAAAGATCATGACGTTGTACACGATGAGTGCCAGCACCAGCAAAACGGGCGTAACCACTGCCATCTCCACCGTCGCTTGAGCGCGCTCCTCGCGCAGACGCATGCGGATACTCATTACGACCCACCGCCCAGAACGCCAACCAGCGTGGCGACATCGACGGTGAGTGGGATGGAGCCACCGCCGGGCAGAGGAATCTCCGCAAGCGTGAACACCGTACCGCTAATGGTGCGTTCGACTTGATATTCCAACGCCTCGCAAAGCGCCTTGGGATCGATCACGCCCAACGGAATACTTCGCAGCTTGTCTTGCGCTTGAGAGAGACCAGCAATGTCAGACCCCGGACTCTTAATGACGTTGGCGGAATCGGTCAGCACTGGCTTTCGCAGGCGCAAGTCGCACGGTTCCAGACCCAACGCCGCCACGGACGCCGAAACGGTATCGCCGAGCCACGATGCGATGGAGCCCAACGCGCCGCCGCCCCCTCCTAGGCCTTTAATCATCTCGTCCATAAGTTCGTCGGCCGAACCTTGGATATCACCGTATCCTACGAGCAGCCGTCCCCAAACATCCATGACGCCGTCGAGTACGCCGGCAACGCCACCCGAGCGTTCCTTCAATGTCGAGAAAAATCGCGAAAGCACGTTGTTTTGCGCCGTCGCCTCATCGGGCGCCAGCACCGCGGCAGAGATGGCACCGCGATCGCCAAGCCTGACTGCCGTGTTAAACGAAGAGTTGAGCTCATCGGGGCTCGAGATGGCACCCGAAACCGCAAAGGCAACCACGCCGTTGCGACCGGGCGGAGCGATACGCGGGCGCTCACCGGAAAGTTCTTTGATGGCGGTATCGAACGCATTGCCCGCACGGTCGGCTTCGTCCTCGGTCTGACGCTCGAGCTCGAGCTCCTTGTTGCGACAGTCGACGTAGTCCTCCAGGGCGTCTTTAAACTTGTCAAAGTGATACTCGAAGCCGTTTTCGATAGAGGTTGAAGGCGCCGCAACAGCACCAAGCGACAAAACGCCAAAATGGCATTTGCTGCATTTATCCTGTCCATCGTAATCGGCAACCGAGGCAAATCCGCTCGGCGTCCCTTTCTTATAGTTAGGGCAGGTCGTCCCGTAATGCAGATACGCCTTGTCATCGTTCACGCTCGTCGGCCACACCGCATCGGTATAGAGTTCCGTCGCCCGAACCTCATCAGAGTTGCGCGGCAGCAGCGGAATATAGGAGGAAACCCTGTCTCCGTTCTCGGTTATATATGCCCGATCGACCTCCGCGTTCGCATAGGTATAAAACGCCTTACGCGCCGCAGACTCTGCCTTCATCTCGACACTCGAGCCCTGGGGCTTCTCATTTGTCAGACGCCAATGGTAGTAGTCCTTCGCGCGATCAAGGGCAACTTGAGGCTCCCACGTAACGCTCGATGAGTAATGCGGATTTTGAACACCGGAAAGATCCGTTAGGCTTTTTGCGCGCTCCCACATACAAGAACAGCTGCCGACCGAGCCCTTGTCAGACCCACCACAATCCGCCAGCCAAGCGCGCTCCTTTGCCTTCGCCGTCTCCTCCGAGGCCTTCCGCAGCTCCTCGGCCGCACGCTCTAAATCATCTGATGTGTCTTTAATGGTATCGGTCGAGATCTCTGACCCTTTGAGCGCAGCAAAGTCCGACTCGGATGTCCTGGGCACGGCAAGCGCCGTACCGGTATAGGTCACACTATCGGTATCCTGCGCCGACACCGCCTGCGTGGCACGCGCGGCGATCAGATACGGCAGAGCCGTCTCGATTTTCTGTAAGCCTTCCGATGCGCTTTTGGCAAACTTGTTGCGCGTTTTAATGATCTCGATCCCGGTGTCGACCATATTGCCGGCAACCGGCTCGGCACCCGGGATGAGGATGGCGACCAGGCCCGTCCCGATCGTGGCAAACCCCGCCAGCCCCAGACTCAAGATACTCGCATCAACCACCGTGGCAGCCGTGTGATAGGACGACACTACGTTGGCACCCGCCAGCGCGCCGCTATCGGCCGCCACCTGGGTGTCCCCGGCACGCGACATGCTCCATATCGCCGCGGTCGACGAAAACAACAATGTGAGCACCACTAGGATGACCACGGCAGAAGAAAGCGTGGTATAGGCGCCGTCTTCGATAAACAGATCGACACCGGCTCGACCCATAAAGCCGCCTCGCTTGCAATGGCAGCTCGGACGGCGCGTCAAAACGCGTCTAGACCAGAAACGCTTAATCCCATGTAGCAATCCACGAATCATAATCTCCCTCCAGCCATTCGGGACGCGATTGATACGAGACATCGACCTTGAGCTCAACGTAGCCGCCCTCGGCGGCACCACCCATAGCCTGCGCAAACGCACCGATCACGGGCAACGGCTTGACCTCGCCGGAAACGGACACGGACGAGACGCCACCCGCACCGGCCCGGCCAAGCTCGATATCCCACGACAGCGGCCCGCCGGCATGAAAGATCGAAACGTTGGGCACTGCGGCA
Source organism: uncultured Collinsella sp. (assembly GCA_900546105.1). Taxonomy (GTDB): domain Bacteria; phylum Actinomycetota; class Coriobacteriia; order Coriobacteriales; family Coriobacteriaceae; genus Collinsella. Next base: position 32,852 of record URBP01000008.1, on the reverse strand, counting down.
AGCCGGCGGCGGGTGAACTCCTTAAGATCGTCGTCCTTCGCCGTCGTCGTGGTCATGAGCCGCGCGATCTCGGCGGCGGCAGACTCCATGACCGCGCGCGTATAGAGCAGGCACACCGGTTGCAGTGCGAGAAGGATGAGCGTCAGAAACGTCGGCAGCAAAAAAGCGGCCTCGACCGTAGACTGCGCCCGGTCCTCGCACGCGATATCAATACAACGCGATGTCCTTAGCGCCCGCAGCGGCGTCGATAACCGACATCGAGGCAACGCCATGGGATGCCGCCCGCTCAACCAGCGCCGCCAAGCGCCCATCGGTGCCAGCACGCCAAAGTCCCGCAATCGCCAGCACGATCGATAACAGCGCCACCGTGACGATGGCGTATTCCACAGTCGCTTGGGCAACCTCCTCACGCAGAACGCCATGCATTTCACGACCCCTCCTTTGAGCTTATTGTTTGCGGGACCAGGCGCACGGCGCGCAGACGACACGAAGCATCGCCAGTATCCGCGGCAACCGTCACCATATCGACCCAGCCGCGTCCGTCACGCACGATGGCGCCCCACACGTTTCCCTTGATGTCGAGATAGCCGCTCAGAGCAAGTTGCGCCGTGGGTACCTCGCGATAGGAACGCAGCATATCCGCCGCCGCTTCGGTCATCGGTCGGTCCTCGGACCATGCAAGCCGGACCGCAATCGCGTTGCCCCCAGGCGAATCCGTCGCAGTGCCAGACCGCTTGTCGAGCGTCCGCAGAAAGGTTTGCGCCGTGACAGCGACATCCGAATCGTCCGCATCTCGCATCTCATCTTTTTGAGACGCCACCGCCGAATCTGAGCCCAAATCGGAGGCGGTCCCAGGACGCTGCTGCCGCGCGGCGTTAAGCCCCCAAAGCACCGCCGCTATCGCCACGGTCAGGCAAGCAAACACCAGCAGCACCCCGACGGGGCGCTCGCCCTCTACAGGCTGTTGATGCCCTCGCTGATAGCGTTCCATAGATCTTGGACCTTGCCCTTAAATGCGACGATGGCGATAATCGCGATCACCACGAGCACGCCGACCAAGATGGCATACTCGGTGGTACCCTGCGCACTCTCCTCCTGCAATAGTTCCTTGGCGCGCTGACGAACATGTGCCGCCCGGCAAAACGCCCAGCCCTGCACCTTGCCAGCAGTGTCAGTCATCGTGTTCATGTATTCCTCCCTACATCATCCCGCCTGCTCCCAGCAGCGGGCCCAATATGGACAGAAGCAACGCCGGCAAGATGAGCGTGCCGGTGGGAATCAGCAGCTTGACGGGCGCACGCTCGATCTCGCGCTCGACCGCGGCGCGATGAGCCGCACGGATCTCGCGACTTTGAGCGGCCAGCGTCTCGGCAAGTAGGGCACCCAGGGCGAGCGCCTGCCCCACCGTGATGGCAAAGGTCTCGAGCGCTCGCACGTCCAGGTCGCGCGCGGCGGCCAACAACTCGTCCTCACGCGTGCCCACGCCCACCTGCCACGCCATGCAGGCGCGCTCAAGGCGAAGAGCCAGCACTGACCGGCGGTTGGCGCAGAAAATCTCAAGCGCCGCATCAAACGAAAGACCGGCCGAAAGACCCAAGCGCACAACATCGATCATCTCGGAAACTTCGCCGAGCGACACTCGCGCCGGGCCGCCCGCTCCAACCGCGCCCTTCACTCGCGCGGTCAGAGCATCGACCACCGAGCGACCAGCGGCAGCGACCAGCACCGCCTCGCGCTTGCAGGCCCCTGCGATCTTGCGTGCATCCGCCCGATCCAAACCCGTCGCGACAAATACACTCAGGGCGCACAGGCAAGCCGCAACTGCAACCGGGGCGCTCATAGCTCCACCCGCATAATGCGCCGGATAACCACCAGGGCAACGGCGTTGAGGGCAAGACCAAGCACCACAGCGCCCGCGCCGGCGGGCGTCGCAAGACCGCGACGAAAATCTGCCGAAAGCAGCGCCAACACCGCGCACATGCCCGCCGGCATCGCCGCGACCATATGCGCAGACATGCGAGCCTGCGACGTCTTAACATCCAGGCGGCGCTTGAGCTCAATGCGCTCCCCCACCATGCTCGACGCCTCGGACAGTAAGTCGGCAAGCGGAGCGCCGGTGCGCTGAGACACCTTAAGCGCCAAGGTCACAAGCGAAAGACCGGGGGCGTCGATACGCACGAGCAAGTCATCGAGCGCGTCGGTCGCCGAGATGCCGCAATCGATCGCCGCCGCCACCCGCAAAAACTCGGTATGCACTGGCTCTTGCGCATGAGCGCCCACAAAGCGCATGCCCTGGGCCAGCGAATGTCCCGAGGCAAGCGACATGGAAAGTGCGGTAAACGCCTCGGGCATTGCCTCTTCTGCATCGTGTTGCTCGCGCCGGCTCTCAAAGCCATCCCAAGCGGCACCAACGGCAAACGGAGCAACAAGTCCCAAGGCAAATCCGAGGGGCGATAACGACACCATCGTTAGTAAAACGCAGCAGACACCGCTCGATAGCAGCAGAAACGCCAAACGTCCCGAAGCATCTTCGATCACGAGGCCAAGGCGATGCGCCGGAGCCAGCGATGCCCACGAACGGGCGATCTTTTTCAGCAGATCGTTTTCCACCAGCTCACGCGGCAGCTTCTCTGCCACCGTCTCGAGCGCCTGACGTGCCAGCTCCGCCGGCGGTACCTGCGGCACACGAGGTTCCACTCCGCACGCCGTCGCGACAGAAAGCCCTGCCAAGCCCCCTACGACGAGGGGCACAGTGATCTCCATTCGTCCACCTCCTCTTGTGTGAGCGTCCCCGACCGCAGGCCTTCTGCGATAAACGGCGGCTCGCGGTCAAGCGTCCAGGTGCGCTCGGCGGCATCGAACGTCACATAGCGCTCGAGCTCTACGCCACCCGATGCGGCGCGTCGCACCCCCGAATACGAGGAGACGAAACGCCTGCCATCGGCGTGGCGCTCGGACATCACGATGCCGTCGAGCGCCATGGCAATCTGCTCCTCGATGAGCTCACTCGGCAGGTCGATGCCATAACGTGCAAGCAACGTCAGACGCACCACGGTCTCCTGTTCTGAACCCGCATGAAGTGTGGTGAGCGACCCGTCGTGGCCCGTGTTCATGGCCTGCAACATGTCGCAGCACTCGGCACCGCGCACCTCGCCCACCACGATGCGGTCGGGGCGCATGCGTAGGGCATTAGTTACCAGGTCGCGGATCGTCACCGCGCCCTCGCCCTCAATTGAAGCCTCGCGCGCCTCTAAGCGCACCACGTGCGGATGATGCGCAAACTTGAGCTCGGCAGAGTCCTCGATCGTCACGATGCGCTCGCCGGTGGAAATCTCACATGACAACGCGTTGAGCAGGGTGGTCTTACCAGATCCCGTGCCTCCCGCAACCGCCAGGTCCTGTCGCAGCGACACCGCACACGACAGCAGCTGCGCATACCAAAGCGGCAGCGATCCCAACCCCACGAGCTCGTCCAGCGAGCAGATACGGTCCGAGAACTTTCGGATGGTGAGAATCGGTCCGTCAATCGCCACAGGCGGAATCACCGCGTTGACGCGATAGCCCGTTTTGAGGCGGGCGTTGACGATGGGGCTGCGCTCGTCGATACGGCGGCCAAGTGGCGAGATAATGCGGTCGATAAGCACACGGATCTGCTCATCATCCTCAAACGCATGCTCGATGGGGTACAAGACGCCGCCGCGTTCAAAGAAAGCCGAGCGGCAGCCGTTGATCATGATCTCGGTAACGGTGTCGTCCTCGATGAGCGGCTGCAACGGCCCCAAGCCCACCACGTCATCCAAGATCTCGTCGATGATGGTCTCGCGCTCGGGCGTCGCGAGATCGGTCGACTCCTCAACATTGAGCGCCGCCTCCACCGCAGGACGCAATTCCGAGCGGGCAAGTGCCGGGTCGATATAGGCGCTGATACGCGCCACTTCGTCGTAACCCATGCGGTCCATCACGGCGCGCTTGGTGCGTCGTTTCACCGCGCGGCGACGCCCCGCATCTACAGGCGCTGCCGCCGCTGCAGCGCCGGCAGCCTTAATCCTCGTTTGCAGGCTCATCGCTGATCACCCTCGCGCGACCAGGGAAGGCGGATACGCGGGCGTTCGGTACGCGTTGCACGGTCGGCGACCATATCGCTCCAAGGGCCGACGGCGCACCCCAGTTCCACGAGCATCTCGCGCGTGGCCTCGCGCATGCTGGTCGCAAAAGCGCTGGTCTGCCCCACCGCCTCGTCAGCGCGCCCAAACGCCATGAGCGCGGCGAGATCCTGCCCGCCATCGGCGATACGAATCTTGGAGCTCAACGCACAGGCAATCTCAAAGCGCATGGCGACGTCCTCGTCTGCCCCGCGCGCACCGAACCGGTTGAACACGGCGCTCATGCGCGTGCGCGGCACACCTACTCGACTTGCCAGTTCGATGACGCGCGACGCCGATGTCGCGGACGACACCGCCGCATCGCCAACGACCAGGCAACGGTCGCTCGCCGCCACCGCAGCCGCCACGGCGTCGCCCCAAAAGACCGAGGTATCGATAAAGACCACGTCGGATTCGCGACGCAGAACATCAAGCAGTAGCTCCACCGGACGCGCCATGAGCTCGGCTTGCTCGGGCGCCGCGACGGGACCCCAGAGCGTAACGCCCGGCGCCACGCGCATCGATGTGGCTACGATATCCGGCTCGGTGAGCGTGCCCGCCGCCGACGGCTCGATAAGTGCCGCCATATCGCGCGGAGCATCGACGCCTAACAAGTCGTAAAGGTTTCCAAACATCAGGTCCAGGTCGAGCACGGCGGCACGCAAGCCCAACAGCGACGATGTGTGTGCCATGGTGGCAACGATCGTCGACTTGCCGCAACCGCCCGAACCCGAAATAGCGCAGATGACCGGAGCTCGATGCGGCGGAGCGGCAGCGTCTGCCGGCGGCATCGGAGGCGGCGGGGCGGGCGTCGGTGGCAGCGCCCCCGTCTCCCCCGCCGCAACCACACGCTGCGTCCAAGCCGGCATGGCAGCTTGTTCGGTCTGCGAGGCAGGCTCGTTCTGCGCAATCTGCTCATGCTGCATTAGCGACAACTCGCCGCACCCGGCAAAGCCCTCAACTTCGTCGAGTTCATCCACCAGATTCACGCCGTGCACGTATCCCATATCTACAGCCGGGGAGTCGCCAGCATGCTGCGCCGGCCCTCCAGCGTCATCGCATACAAGGGGGTTCCGGGGGCGCCGACCATGCTCGGCTTCCGCTTTTCCATAATCATCAACACGCGGGCCTCTTGTAGCGCGAGGCGCCCCGGGTTCCCTATCAACAAAAGCATCGGGCTCAATCGTCATGCGCCGATCGGAATCAACCGCTCCCTCGCCCGCACGCCCGTTGCCGCATATACTGTGCGCAGCGATGACCTCGGTCGCCCCCGCGCGAAACAGCCCCTCGATATCCGACGGATCGAGCGCTTCTATCAACACGACCACGCGACTCACGCGGCCTTCGGCCGTCAGGCGCGCAACAGTCTTGCGCACATCTTCGGTATCAAACAGAGACGCCGCGATGATGGCAGCCCCGCGGCGCGACGGAAACGCCCGCGCCATGGAAACCAGCCCGTCCAGGTCACCCACGCGAAGCACCTGTGCACCCACATCACGGCCCTCGACTTCCCGCTGCAACAGCCCGTAATCGCCGCACGCGCAGCACGCAAGCCAGATCGCCTTCATCACTCGTCGCCTCCGCTCTTTTTGCCGCGCGCCGTGGCGGGAATCGTCAAGCTGACCGTTCCCTTGCCCGAGGCTCCCAGCAGTTCCTTGACGTCTTCGGGGTCAGCCGCCAGCGTCACCCATTCGATCTTGCCCTCGCGCGTGGAACCGGAATCCTCACTGGTATCGATCACGTACGCGCCGCACAGCCGATCGGTTACGCCGTCTTTTTGCACGTACACGTCCACGTAGCTGCCCACGCCCGCAGCACCGCCGACCGAGTGCTCGGCATCGACCGCCACCGAAACGGCGACCTTGCCCTTAGGTACCTCGAGCATGTGGCTCTCGGCCTTGGTGTAGACATTGCAGATCACGGCGTTTTTGGGAATACGCGAAGTCGTCACGTCGCCGCGCACCTGGCGTAGCTCGGTCGCCGCGTCACGCGGCAGCAGACTCGTCAGCCACTCCTGGGTTATGACATTGGTCTCATCGAGGGTCTCACCCACATCGATATCGCGCGCCGCGACGCATACCTCGACGCGATCGCCACCGTACTTGGCCAAGGTCTCAGCCTGGACCTGTTCGGCTTGCGAGCGGATCGACGAGCCGTAAACCATGCAGAGCAGAGCAGCGAGCACGCCCGCGACCAGACTGATGGCGATGCGCTTGCTCTTGTTCACGGCCGCTCCTCTCATGGCAGTGCCGGGCGAATGCCCGTACCACCATTGTCTGGGCGGCCAGAGTGCAAAGCGGCGCAATCGCAATCTTGGTTTTCGATGTCAAACCAATCGCTGACCAAAAGCTGACCAGCCCGTCAAGCTCGTGGCAAGGTTTTGGTCAGCACGTCAGCAAACTGCATGTTTCGAGGCTTTTCCGCAGCAAAAAAGCCGTCTCCCGAACAGTTGGGAGACGGCTGTCATAGGAAAAATCAATTACAGATGGACATCGGGATCGAGCATTTGAGCGCTCACGCGCATGGATGACGCCAGATTTTGGAACGTTTCCAGACGCAGGCTGTCGATCTGCCCGGCGTCCTCGGCCTCGCGAACGGCGCAACCCGGTTCGTGGGTATGCGTGCAGTCGCCAAACCGGCACGCACGCGATGCCTCGACAATCTCGGGGAAGGCGCGTGCCAGACCCCGCTCGTGACCCACGAGCGGCAAACTGCGCAGACCCGGAGCATCGGCGATCACGCCGGCGTCGCCCGGCAGCGCCACCATCACGCGCGCGACGGTAGTGTGACGGCCCTGGTCGTCGCGTTCGCGCACACCGCCGGTCGCCAACGTATCGTGGCCCAGCAGTGCATTGAGCAGCGTCGACTTGCCGGCACCCGACTCGCCCAGAATCATGGCGCAGCTCTCGGCAGGCACGCAGGCACGGACCTCGTCCAGACCGCGGCCCTCGGCAGAAGACGTCACGATCACGCGCACGTCCGGACCCACCAGACGGCGCACGCGGTCCAGATCGCGCTCGAGCTCCCCGGCATCGCAGCGGTCAGCCTTGGTGAGCACCACCACCGGCTCGGCATCGCAGTCGAGCGCCAACACCAGCGAGCGCGCCACACGGTCGAGCAGCACCTCGCCGGCACCGAGCGCCTGCACGATTAGCACGCTATCCACGTTGGAGCAGAGCACCTGGCGCTCTCCGCGGGCACGGCCGCGCCAACGCTCAAAGCTCGTACGGCGCGGCAGTACGCATTCAATCACGCCCATATCGTGCCCGGGAGTGCGGCGCACCGCCACACGATCGCCCACGGCAGGCAGCAGGACCTCGTCCCCACCGCGCGACTTGGCAAATCCCACGGCATGCTCGGCGCGGAAGGTATCGTCGGCAGTCGCCACCAGCGGAAACCCGCGATCCAAGCGCACCACGGCGCCAAGCTGCATCTGCTCGGGCTCCTCGGCATGTGCGCAGAAATCATCAAAGGCAGTCTGCTGAGCTTCATCGACCGGCAGGTCATCAAACGCCGGAACGTCCTGCAGCGCGTCGAGTCCCGGCACGCTTGCCAGCAGCTCCTCAGCAGATGCGGGAGCCTCGGTCGCGAGCTTCCGACGACGATCGCGCTTAGCCCGCGCCCCCGTCGTCTTTTTCTTCGCTTTAGCCTTAGCCTTGCCCACAAGCGCCTCCCAGCACCATAAATCACAACTGAGCAGGTATTTTAATCAAAAAGAGCTGGCCGGGCAAAGCCCGACCAGCTCACAAACTTTCCCTCAGCTTACGGTCCCGAGAGGTTATCCGAAGGCCCGCCCGCCGGGAGGGGTTTCTTCTGAGCGATCCCGCAGCGCGAAGCGCGAGGACCAGCGAAGAAGAAAACACGCAGGGGCGGGCCCGGACAGGTACGTTACTCTTTCTCCACCGCGCGCATGATCGCCTTGTAGATCTCCATCAACGGGATGATCAGGAAGGCCAGGCCCAGCGCGGCAAGAACGCCCTTGAGCTCAAGCGTCACAGGGCCAAAGAACATCTCGGCAAGCGTCGGCTGCACGGTCACGATCACCGTCAGCACCAGTGCCAGAGCGGCGGAAGCCCACAGCCACTTGTTCTGCTTCTTCATGGTGAACAGCGACGCACGACGGCTGCGCATATTGAAGCAGTGGAAAATCTCGACCATGTTGAGCGTGATGAACGCCATCATCACGCCTTCCTCGTCGGCATTGCCGGCGATCATATCGGCGATGTGGATGTAGCCCATGTCAAAGTACACGCCCACAAAGAAGCTCGCCAGCACCAGCACGGTGATGATTAGGCCCTGGACCACGCAGTCCAGACCCATATGTCCGGCAAAGACACCATCCTTGGCGTTGCGCGGCTTGCGCTTCATGATGTCGCCCTCGGCGTCCTCCATGCCCAGCGCGAGCGCAGGGAAGCAGTCGGTAACCAGGTTCACCCACAGCAGCTGCACCGGCTGGAAGATGGTAAAGCCGATGAGCGTGGCGATAAACACCGAGAAGACCTCGGCAAGGTTTGCCGAAAGCAGGAACTGGATGACCTTGCGGATGTTGTCGTAGATGCGGCGACCCTCTTCGCAAGCACCGATGATGGTGGCGAAGTTGTCGTCGGCAAGCACCATGTCGGCAACGTTCTTGGTGACGTCGGTACCGGTGATGCCCATGCCCACGCCGATGTCGGCACGCTTGATGGACGGGGCGTCGTTGACGCCGTCGCCTGTCATGGCCACGATCTGGTCGCGCGACTTCCAAGCCTCGACGATGCGGGTCTTGTGCTCGGGCTGGACGCGGGCGTACACGCCGTAGTCCTCGATGTGCGCGTCGAGTTCCTCGTCGCTCATGCGATCGAGGTCGGCACCGGTGATGGCATGGCTGCGATCGGTGACGATGCCCAGCTGCTTGGCGATGGCCACGGCGGTGTCGATGTGGTCGCCCGTGATCATGACGGTGCGGATACCGGCGTCGTGCGCCTCGCGGATGGCGTCGGCGACCTCGGGGCGGACCGGGTCAATCATGCCGGACAGGCCGCAGAAGACCAGGTCATGCTCGAGCGCGGCGGGGCTGCAGTCGGCCGGGACCTCGGTGTAGGTGCGGCTCGCCAGCGCCAGCACGCGCAGGGCCTCGTCGGCCATGGCCTTGTTGGCCGCCACGAGCTCGGCACGACGCTCCTCGGTCAGCGGGACGACCTTTTCGCCCTCGTAGATATGGGTACACAAGCCAATCACCACGTCGGGCGCACCCTTGGTGTACTGCTCGTACTCGCCGTCCAGGGTCTCGACGACCACGGACATCATCTTGCGGCCGGAGTCAAACGGGGCCTCGCCCACGCGCGGGTGCTCGGCAGTCAGGCCAGTGAGGCCCGCCTTGCCGGCGTCGTTGACAAGCGCGCACTCGGTCGGCTCGCCCACGGCCTCGCCCAGCTCCTCATCCCACTGGGCATCGGAGCACAGCGCCATGCCGGCCAGGAACTTCTCCTTGGGCGCAGCGAGCTCGTGCTTGACGACGGTCATCTTGTTCTGGGTAAGGGTACCGGTCTTGTCGGAGCAGATGGTCTGTGTGCAGCCAAGGGTCTCGACGGCGGAAAGCTTACGGATAATCGCCTGGCGCTTGGCCATCTTGGTCACGCCGAGCGAAAGCACGATGGTCACGACGGCGACCAGGCCCTCGGGGATGGCGGCGACGGCAAGCGAGACGGCAACCATAAAGGTGTCGAGCAGGGCAGTCGGGTCGGTGAGGACATTGCCCACGCCGTGGCGGAGGATGTCAACGCCAAAGATCACGACGCAGATGACGATCACCATAATGGTAAGGATGCGGCTGAGCTCGGCGAGCTTCACCTGCAACGGCGTGAGCTCCTCCTTGGCCTCGGCCAGGGCGCCGGCGATCTTACCCATCTCGGTGTTCATGCCGGTGCCGACCACGACGGCGCGGCCACGGCCGTATACCACGGTGGAACCCATGTAGCACATGTTCTTGCGGTCGCCGAGCGGCACGTCATCGGTGCCCGCGGCAAGCTCGATCACGTTGGCGTGCTTCTCTACGGGCACGGACTCGCCGGTGAGCGCGGCCTCTTCGATCTTCATCGTGGCGCTCTCGAGCACGCGGCAGTCGGCCGGGACGGAGTCGCCCGCCTCGAGCATGATCACGTCACCGGGCACGAGCTCGGCGCTCGGCAGGTGCACGAGCTTGCCGTCGCGCAGCACCTTGGACTGCGCCGCGCTCATCTCCTGCAGGGCCTCGAGAGCCTCCTCGCTTTTAGCCTCCTGGACCACGCCCAGCACCGAGTTGACGATAACGACGAACATGATGATGGCGACATCGGCAAAGTCGGGCTCGCCCTTGACCATGCCCGTGAGCGCACTGATGACGGCGGCAACGATCAGCATGATGACCATGGGGTCGGCCATCTGCTCAAAGAAACGCTTCCACAGCGGCGTCTTCTCGGCTTCCTCGAGCTTGTTAGGGCCTGTCTTGGCGAGGCGCGAAGACGCCTCGTCGTTGCTCAGGCCGAGGTTCTCATCGACACCTTGGTCGCTGAGCACCTCCGCCGCGGCGGACAGGTATTCCTTTTGCATATAGAGTCCCCTCCTGGGATTCGGGCCACTCAGCAGATTGATGCCCGATCATAATTCCCAGGAGAAGGGCAAGGGCTCATCAAGGCTGCCGTGCTGAGCGGCAGTTGATAGTGGAGCTATGGTACCCCAAAGCGACGCGTCTAGCCAAAACAATCGGTTTGGAAATATGGTCCGCACGCAACGGTGCAGACCGTGTGATGCTCAACATTGGTAAAACGTTTTTTCTTCGGCACATCGCCAAACTGATATATCGCCCAGATAGCAGCGGTTGGAGTGGTTGGTAAAGATTTTTCATATACCGTTTTTCCCGCAAAAAATGAACTTCCATTTCGGCATACGGTCGATTTTTTGGGGTATTCGGTCGGCATTTCGTTATAATCATCTCGGTTTTATTTCTTATGGTTTATCTATCAGCGCAAGACGATGTCAGATGGAGGTCTGAATGTACAAGCGCACTAAGATTGTATGCACCATGGGTCCCGCCTGCGATAGCGACGAGACCATCCGCGAGATGATCAAGGCGGGCATGAACGTCGCCCGTTTTAACTTCTCGCACGGCTCCTACGACGAGCACCACGGTCGCATCGAGCGCGTCCGCCGTATTTCCAAGGAGCTCGGTCTGCCTGTCGGCATCCTGCTCGACACCAAGGGCCCCGAGGTCCGCACCGGCCTTCTGGTCGACGGCAAGAAGGTTGCCGTCAAGACCGGCGATAAGATCGTCGTCACCGCTCAGCCCACGTCCGAGGATTTCCACGGCACCGCTGAGCACATCTCCCTCGACTACCTGGCTCTGCCTTCCGAGGTCGAGAAGGGCTCCCTCATCCTGATCGATGACGGCCTGGTTGCCCTCGAGGTCGAGTCCGTCAGCGGCCAGGACATGACCTGCGTCGTTAAGAACGACGGCCTGATCGGCGAGCGCAAGGGCGTCAACATGCCCAACGTCAACATCTCGCTGCCCGCCATCACCGAGCGCGATCGTCAGGACATCCTCTTTGGCCTGACCGAGAACATCGACTACATCGCCGCTTCCTTCATCCGTGACGGCGAGTCCGTCCGTGGCATCCGCAAGCTTTGCCGCGAGAACGGCGGCGAGCACGTGACGATCTTCCCGAAGATCGAGTGCGCCCTGGGCGTCGAGAACTTTGACGAGATCCTCGAGGCTTCCGACGGCATCATGGTCGCCCGTGGCGACCTGGGCATCGAGATCAAGCCCGAGCTCGTTCCCCACATCCAGAAGGAGATCATCGCCAAGTGCAACGCGGCCTACAAGCCCGTCATCACCGCTACGCAGATGCTCGACTCCATGCAGCAGAACCCGCGCCCGACGCGCGCCGAGGTTGCCGACGTTGCTAACGCCATCTACGACGGCACCGACGCCGTCATGCTCTCTGGCGAGTCCGCTGCCGGTAAGTACCCGGTCGAGGCCGTTAAGATGCAGGCCAGCATTGCTCTCGAGACCGAGAAGTATCTCCCGGCCCACGCTCCGCTCGAGGTTCCGGCCGATGCTCACGGCACCCGCGTTGTCAACAACGTTGTGGGTATGTCCGCTGTGAACATGGCCACCACCGTTGGCGCCAAGTGCATCACCGTGCCGACAACCACCGGTCGTACCGCTCGCCTGATCTCGCACTTCCGTCCCAACATGCCGATCTGCGCGTTCTCCCGCCACGAGTGGGCCGTCCAGCAGATGATTATGTACTGGGGCGTTATCCCGCACCAGGCCGAGATTACCCAGGGCACCGTCAACGGCACGATCGTCAAGGCAATCGAGACCGCTAAGGAGCTCGGCTACGTCGAGGCCGGCGATCTGACCGTCGCTACCGCCGGCGATCCCCGCATGAGTGTTCAGCTCGAGGACAAGGTCTCCTCGACCAACGTCGCTTACGTCGCTCAGGTGCGCTAAATCGCACTTGCAAGCACGCTTGCATTGCAAAAGGGCCCGGAAGGCTTTGCCTTCCGGGCCCTTTTTCTGTGTCAATGCCGGCACACGGCAAAACACGCACCCATTTCTTTACCAAAAGCGCGAAATCCACCTTTCGAGGCCCAAAAATAAAGTCCCAAGCGCTAAAAGTGTTCGCCCGATGGCGAAACCACACCTTACCCGACGCTGCTAAATCGTTTTAGCAAGAGCCAGATCGACCGCGTTTTCGGAAGTATGCGGCAAATTCTGAGACCTCCGAGCACACCCCGTTTTTTCGCAACAAAATGCCTGATAAACTGACATCAAAAGCCAGGTCTGCTCACAGGGTTCAGATTTTGCCGCATACTTCCGAATTGACGCTGGCATCGCACGGTCCAAAAGCACATTTCGACCAGGAGGATATCATGGACCTGACGCTATGCGGTCAATCCGCTTTTTACTATCACCGTATCCCGCCGCAGGTATTAGGGCTTTACCCCGCCATTAGCCTTGGCAATATGGATCGCAGATGTTGCGGCCTCGGAAGTCATGCAGTTGTAAAAGACCTGCTTCATGCACCGCTTCACAGGCTTGTATTCACTCAAGCACAATCCGGGTCGCGAAGCCTGTTTAAATCGCACCTCCTGACCCAAGAGCCGCCTCCCGGGTCGTTTAGGCAAACTGAACATGGATTTGATGTCACGTCGCCCGAGTTTACGCTGCTCAGCCTTGCTACGCAGGTCTCACGCAACCAGCTACTCATGGCTTGCTACGAGATGTGCGGCTCCTTTGCAGTGTTTAAGCCCTGCGAGCGAACGCAACAACAACTTGATGAAGCTATTTCGCTTAAGCTCATTCCACCCAACTGCTGCTGGGAGCGTGTTGTCGACACCAAGGGCAATGACACCAATTTGTGGAAGCGCCGCCGCTCCTCAGCGCGGCGGATATCGCCGCGTTCGCCAAGCAGGCTGCAGGCCTGCGCGGCGTTAAACAACTGCGCTGGGCGGCCGAGCACATGACGGGGCAGACCGCCTCGCCCTTCGAAGTACAGGCCTCTATGCTTGTCTCGCTCCCCCGCAACGAGGGCGGCATGGGCATCAACATCGCAAACAACGTGCGCATCCCACTCAGCGACGCCGCGCGCTCACTGTATGACAAAACCTGCTGCTACGCCGATATCCTCATCGAAAGCAACAACGACAGCATGGGCGTCATCTTGGAATGCCAAGGCCGCTCCGCCCACGATGGCGAAGCCGCAAGTCTCTCCGATGCCGAGCGCACCACCGCCCTCACAAGCATGGGCTATGACGTTATCCAGATAACCTATGAGCAAATCAAAGACACGAAGAGCTTTAACAACATCGCCGAACTCATCCATAAAAAGGCAGGGCTCCCCTACATCCCAAAGACCGATCAGAAACGCACCACCGAAGATGCCCTGCGGCGGGAGCTATTGGTCGATTGGGATGAGCTGTTCGCCGTCAAGCCGGCCAGCTAGCAGCTAGCGATCAGGGGGACTGCGGGAACGTCAGAAGCGGCAACGCGAGTCGCAAAGCCCACCTCGGTCAGCTCGATGACCTCGGTAAACGTTGCATCGAAAAACTCCTCGGTTAGCAGACAATACGGCGGATGATCGGGCTCGCCGGGGTTTTCGCGTACAATCTCGTGCATGACGCCGATAGTCTTGAGCACATATTCTTTATGGATGGGATACTGCCCAAAACGCGTCGCAGCGGTATAGAGGCGATCGGTCGCACGCGGAATGGAAACGATGCCCAGCGTCTTGCCAAACCAGTCAAAATCGCCCTGCTTTTTAATGCGGAATTCCTCGCACGGCTTGCCGCCGTGTGCTTCCAGATACTGGTTCACACGCGTGTTCCATACCGTGTCGGCCACCAGATGCGACCAGACGCCCAGCGTTAAATCGAGCAGCGACTGCGCCACATCTTCGGACGCAAGCGAGAACTCACAGGCGCCGGGACCGACAACCGGCTCGGCATCCCTGTAGCGCTGAGGATAGTGCACGCGGTTCAGTCGCTCGCACTCCTCGACAATCGAGGTAGCCTCAGCAGGTTCGCCCGCGGGTGCGCCTTTAAGCAGCGGCGCCACATAGGTATCCCAGAACTCGTGCTCGCGCGGCTTAGGGATAGGCTCGGGCTTTGCAAAGTGCGTAATGCGGTACGGGATGGGATCGGCGATGCCAGGGACCATATAGCCCACGAAGATATCCGGAACCACGCAGCCAAACAAAAAGGCATTGCGGTCGCGCACGCTATCGGCAAGCACGCTAGCACGTGCCAGCAAGCGCTCCGTTTGAGCGATATGAATGTTCCAACTTGGCATAGCCACCCCCATAAAACCTGGTTAACTATACCATCACGGCAGAGTCGCACAGGCGGCCATACATACCCTACGCAGCAACTATTCCGCAGCACCGCTTTCGGTTCCATACGACGGCACGGGCGCCTCGACCACATGGTGATATCGATCGATATAGATGGCACGGGCCCCCAGGCGGCGCACCAAATCTTGATGGTGCGTACTCATCAAAACCGTCTTACCGGCAGCAACGTAGGCCAGCAAAAAGTTGACTACGATGTGGCACGAGTCCTCATCGAGCCCGTTGGTGGGCTCATCGAGCACTAGGATATCGGGGTTCATCGACACCACCGCAGCCAGCGCAACGCGCTTCTTTTGCCCGCCCGAAAGCTGATAGGGCGAGGCATCGACCAGATCGGCAACCTGGAACAGCTCCATGGCATCGCGCACGCGGCGCTCGAGCTCGTCTGCCGGCAGCCCCATCTGCGCGGGACCAAACGCGACCTCCTCGCCCACCGTGGCGCAAAAGAGCTGCGCATCGGCATTCTGGAACACAAAGCCCACGCGCTGATGAAAACGCTGAGCGGCTGCGGAATCCTTGAGATATGCCGCATCGATCACGTGCCCGTCAAACAGGTACGCACCCGCGTCCGCTAGTTCAAGACCGTTGATAAGGCGCATAATCGTCGTCTTACCGCAGCCGTTGGGACCGAGTAGGGCAACGAGTTCACCACGATCGACCTGCAGCGACACACCATCGACAACCGTATGCCCCGCATAGGAGAACACCACGTCGCGAAACTCGATGAGCGGCACGCTCTTGGCGCCAGTAGCACCGCTCGCGCCCATCACGCCATTCGTATCGTTTGCCAAAACGTCGCCCTTCCCTATCCACATCGACGGCTCGGCCGCCCGCGCTACAGCACCGCGCACAACACGGCGAGCAGCACCACGACGGCCGCATAGACCGCATCACGCCAGCCAAACCCGGCGCGCGCGGGTGCCGGATACGCACCGGCAAAGCCGCGGCAAAGCATAGCCTCGTCCATCGCGCGGCTGCATTCCATCGCCTTGATAAACGTCATGCCCATGATACCCGCCAGCGAGTCGGTGCGCGAAAAACCCGCAGGTGCACGACCCACGCTGCGCAGCATGACCGATTCGCACAGATCGTGCGCCGTGCGTCCCAGCACCTCGATGTGTTTGAGCGCCATATCAAACGTAAAGATAACTTCGTCGGGTAGATGCAGCATCTTGAGCGCCGCCGACATGCGGCTCCAGGTGAGCGTCCACGAAACACCCAGCACCAGCGACACGTTAATGAACGTCTTGAGTGCAATCTTGAGCATGGCGCCCGTGGCAGAAGCACCCAGCAGCAGGGCAGGCAGCGCCAGAACCACGGCAAACCCCGCGGCAGCCAACGCCGGCACAAAGGTAGCGCGCAGCCCGCGTACGGGGCGCACCGCGACCAGCACCAACGCGATCGCCGCCATCAACATCAGGTACAGCGGGCTTTGCGTCAGACACACGCACAGGACGCAAACGAACATCCCTAACAGGCGCACCGGAGCCGAAACGCAAGAAAGGGCGCGGTCGACCATCGACCCGCCCTCGTGCGCGCCTCCACCCAGGCGAACCCGCTCAAGCAGGCTCGCCAGGTGCAGGACATTCTTTTGCATCACACGATGCCGAGCCCCCGCGGGCTCGTAACGCTGCTCGACCGTAAGCCAGCTAGGCAGCTCGGCTATTGCCATGAGCACCGCTTTCCTTGACCGTCAGCGAGACCAGGCGGAATGCGATGGTCAGCACCGCCACGCCAATCACGCCCGAGAGGATATACATGGCAGCCTGGCCGGCAAAGCCAAGACCCTGCTCCTCGGAATAGGCCTGCAGATAATCGCCCGTGGGCAGGGCGTCGGCAAAGGTCGGGGTATCGAGGCCGACCGAAGCCTGCAGGCTGTCGTCGCCAGCCTCCTGAACGGCGGTCGCGGCGCCCTCGGCGTCCCACTCACCCCAGGCGTCACCGGTGGCGAGCAAGCCGAGCGGCGTAGCCACGACAAGCACGGCGACCAGAATGAGCGTGGGAATCAGGGAAGTCTTCTTGGCGGTACCATCGGCGGCAAGCTGGCCATCGGCGGCTTCGGGGCCGACGATAATGCTCGGCGCCGTCTTCTTAATGAAGCCGTAGATGGCGGCCGTCGCCACGCCCTCGATCACGCCGGCAACCAGCATATGCGGGATCAACATGGCCGGAATAGCCACGGACAGCGGGAAGGGGCAGTACAGAGGGGCGCCCGAAGCGTTGGTGAAGAGCATCGGCTGAATACCAAACTCGATTGCCGCGCACAGGGCCGCCAGGCACAGGCCGACCCAACCGCTCACGATGGCAGAAACCGAGGTGCCCCAGCTCTTGTCGTGCAGGCGGCTGTTAAGCGCACGGAACACGATAGCAGCGACAAACGGCAACACAAAGGCCATGTTAAAGCAGTTGGCGCCAAACGACAAAACGCCGCCGTCGCCAAACAGCAGCGCCTGCAGCGCCAGCGCGACCGAGACAGCGATAGCCGCGGCCTCGGGGCCCAGCAGCAGCGCGATGAGTGCGCCGCCGACAGCGTGACCAGTGGTGCCGCCGGGCAGCGGCACGTTGAACATCATGAGCAAAAAGGAGAACGCAGCGCAAATACCCAGAAAGGCCATATGCTCGCGATCGAGCGTGGCGCGCACTTTCTTGATGCAGTGAACCCATACGGGCACCATCGCCACCGCCATAACGGCATCGGTCTGCGGGGACAGGTAGTTATCTGGAATGTGCATATACGCCTCCCGGTTGTCGGCGCACAGAATTGCAACGCCGCTTGAATCACCTTGCCAGTGTTACGCATTGCCAGATTCGTAACACGCCGCGGGCTATCATAGCAAAACGGCGCGCTGCCGACAAAGCAGCACGCCGTTATGTAATGCGTGTGTCATATATGCAGGCTCAGCGATGCCTTTTCCGAACACCGCGGTCACGCAAGGCCCACAGCAGCTGCCGAGGGGTCCTGTGCTCCCAGCGCAAATCCTAGCCGCGGACTTCGCCGTTTACGCCCTTGCACACCTTGGTGACGATCTTCTGGTGCGCCTTCTCGACCTCTTCGCTAGTAAGCGTGTGGTCGTCCGAGCGATACGTGAGCGCAAAGGCCATGGACTTCTTGCCCTTGCCGATACGAACCGGATCGCGGTAGACATCGAACAGGCGCACGCCCTCGAGCAGCTTGCCGCCGGCGCTGGTAATACGGCGCTCAAGATCCTCGCAGGTCACGGCATTGTCGACCACAATGGCAAGGTCGTGCTCAACGGCCGGGTACTGCGAGAACTCGCGGTAGTTCTCCTGGTTGCGGGCGCCCTTGATCAGCTTGTCCAGGTCAAGCTCAAAGGCAACGACAACCTCGTCGATGCCGCAGGCCTCGCGCGCCTCGGGGTGGATCTCGCCGACCCAACCCAGCACGGTGCCGCCGGACAGAACCTCGGCCGCACGACCCGGCTGCAAAAAGGCATAGCCCTCGCCCTCGACGGGACGGAAGCGAACCTTCTCGATGCGCAGCTGGGCGAGCAGCTCCTCGACGATACCCTTGCCAAAGAAGAAACGCAGTTTACGGTACTTCATGTTCCAAGACTGCTCGCTCCACTGGCCCGAGAGCACACCCGCGACGGACTTGGTCTCCTTGGGCAGGCTGGCGTTCTCGCGACCGTGGAACAGGCTGCCGACCTCGTACAGGTGCACGTTGGGCGTACCGTGCGCCTCGTTGTAGGCCACGGACTGCAGCAGGCCCGGCAGCAGCGAACGACGCATCTCGGTCTGCTCGGCCACCAGCGGGTTCATGAGCACCACGGGGCAGCCGCGACCCTCGGTGGGCATGCCGATCTTCTCCAGGTCGCCCGGGGCGGCAAAGCCAAAGGTCGTGGTCTCGTTGAGGCCGCAGGCGCGCAGGATCTCGCCGACCTTGCGGGTGAGCTTCTGCTCGCGGGTCAGGCCGCCGATGTGGTTCTTGGCAGCCGGGATGGTCGCCGTCACACGGCCCATGCCCCATAGGCGCAGGACCTCCTCGATCAGGTCAATCTCGCGCGGCAGGTCGGGACGGAAGCTCGGCGGGGTAACCATAAAGTCCTCGCCGTCGCGCTCGACGGTGCAGCCCAGACGGGTAAGCGAACGCTCGATAAAATCGGGCTCGATGTCGGCACCGCAGATGGCATGCACGCGGGCCAGGCGCAGCTTGATGCTGTCGATGGTCTTGGGCGCGGGGAAAACATCGACATAGCCGGGAGCAACCTCGCCGCCGGCGATCTCCTCGATGAGCGCGCAGGTAACGTTGGCGACATCCACGCAGCCAGTCTCGTCAACCTGGCGCTCAAAGCGAATGGAGGCGTCGGAGATCAGCGACAGATCGCGGCTGGTGTGCGAGGTGCGACCGGCGTTGAAGCAAGCGCTCTCGACCATCACGTCGACGGTGTCGTCCTCGATCTCGGAATCCATGCCGCCCATAACGCCGGCCAACGCCACGGGGCGCTCGCCGTCGGTGATAAGGCCCATGCCGGCGTCGAGCACGCGCTCTTCGCCATCGAGCGTCGTGAATTTCTCATCCTGCTGGGCAGCGCGAACCACCACGCGACGGTGGCCATCGCGCTCGGCAAAGGTGTCCAGGTCAAAGGCGTGCAGCGGCTGACCGGTGAGCATCATCACGTAGTTGGTGATGTCGACGATGTTGTTGTGCGGACGCACGCCCAGGGCGTTAAGGCGCTTGACCATCCAGTCGGGCGACGGGCCGACCTTCACGTTGCGCACGATGCGGGCGACATAGCGGTCGCACAGGCCCTCGTCGGCAATCTCGACGGAAAGCTCGTCGTCGGTCGCGCGGCCAGTCTCCGCCTTGATGGCGGGCAGCTCCACGTGGAAATCGCGGTCGAAAATGGCACCGGTCTCGCGGGCCATGCCGATCATGGACAGGCAATCGGGACGGTTGGGCGTGATCTCGCAGTCGAGCACAGTATCACTCGAGCCCACGTACTCGGCAAACGGCATACCGCAGGGCGTGTCCTCGGGCAGAATCATGATGCCGGAGTGGTCGCCACCCAGGCCGAGCTCGCGCGCAGAGCAGTTCATGCCCATGGACACGACGCCGCGAAGCTTGCTCTTCTTGATCTTGACGTCGCCGGGCAGGACAGCGCCGATCATGGCCGTGACGATGTGGTCGCCGGCCTCGAAGTTCTGCGCGCCGCAGACGATCTGCAGCGGAGCGGGATTGCCGTCGGCATCGAGGTTCTTGTCGCCCACATCGACCGAGCACACATACATGTGGTCGCTATCGGGGTGCGGGGTCTTGGTGAGCACCTTGGCGGTCACCACGTGGTCGAAGGACTCGCCCACGGTGTCAATCGCCTCGACCTCGGTGCCGGTACGGATATATTCGTCCGAAAGGGTCTTGGGATCCTCCGGAATATCGATCATGGTCTTGAGCCAGTCGTAAGAAACGCGCATATAGCTCTCCTAGTTCTTAATCTCCGCATAGGGAGGGGTATCAAATGAAGACGTTCGCCTTAGGGTTGTCCAGGTGCCCCAGGTTGGCGTGAAAGAGGAGCGACGCGTACTAAAGGTACGCGAGCGACGGTTTGAACGCCAAGATGGGGTGCCTGGGCAAGGCTAAAATTGGTTCAGGAAGCGCATATCGCCAGTCATGAGAGTTCTGAGGTCGGGCAGGTCGTAGCGCAGGGCCGCGACGCGCTCGGCGCCAATGCCAAAGGCGAAGCCGGTGTACTTCTCGGGATCGATGCCGCAGTTGATCAGGACGTTGGGGTCGACCATGCCGCAGCCCAAGATCTCGATCCAGCCGCTGTGCTTGCAGAAGTTGCAGCCCTTGCCGCCGCACACGTGGCAGCTCACGTCCACCTCGCAGCTGGGCTCGGTGAAGGGGAAGAAGTGCGGGCGATAGCGCGTCTTGCGGTCCTCGCCAAACATGCACTTAACAAAGTAGTCGAGCGTGCCCTTAAGGTCGCCAAAGGTAATGCCCTCGTCGACGACCAGACCCTCGATCTGGTTGAACTGCGGAAGGTGGCAGGCATCGGCCGTGTCGGGACGGTAGACGGTGCCCGGGCAAATCATGTAGATGGGCGGCTTTTGCGACTCCATGGTGTGGATCTGCACGCCCGAGGTCTGGGTGCGCAGCAGCACGTCGGACTCGCCGTGGGCGTGGGCCTCGGGGTGCGCGACGCTGCCGGGGTTATTGTCGACCACGTAGAAGGTATCGCGGGCCGAGCGGCTCGGGTGATCCATAGGGGCGTTGAGCGCGGTGAAGTTGTAGTAGGAGGTGTCGACCATGGGACCGGACTCGACGGTGTAGCCGATGCCGCAGAAGATGTCCTCGGCCTCCTCGATGATTTGCTTGATCAGGTGCTGGTGGCCGATCTGCGGACGGATGCCCGGCAGCGTGATGTCGACGGCGTCGTGCTCCAGTGCGCGCTTGAGGGCGGCGGCCTTCATCTCGGTGTTGCGCTCGTCGAGCATGCCCTCAATCAGCTGGCGCATCTCGTTGGCGCGCTTGCCCATCACGGGACGATCCTCGGGGGCGAGCTTGCCCATCATGCGCATCAGGCCGGTGATGCGGCCCTTGCGGCCGAGCAGCTCAACGCGCGCAGCCTCGAGCTTGGCTGCGTCGTCGGCGCCTGCGACGAGCTCCTTGGCCTCTTCCTCGAGTTTGACCAGATCATCAATCAGACTCATGTCTTCCCTTTCGTCTCTCGCGCTCTCCGTTTGCCGAGGCGGCTGCCACCGTCTGGCGTTGTGAAAACGCGGCCCGGTTCGGTAACAAAAAACCGCCCTCGGGCATGTGCATTGCCCAAGGACGGTTGAATTCCGCGGTACCACCTTGTTTGACCCGGCGGATGTCTGGCCCGCCGCGCCCACTCTGTACCCCTTGTCGCGAGGCTCACGGCTTCCCTACTGGGGCTTCGCCGCCGCTGGCCGCGTGCCCGTTGAGGTCGCTGCTCGGGAGTGAACGCTTGGCCCTTGTCACCACAGGAAGGCTCGCAGCCCATGACCTTCCCTCTCTTGCCGGCGACGCGGCGGGCAAAACCCTCTCCGTCAACGCATTGGGCTATAGGATAACACATTCTGCGTGTGCATCGCCGCGT
Organism: uncultured Collinsella sp.; assembly: GCA_900546105.1. Lineage (GTDB taxonomy): Bacteria > Actinomycetota > Coriobacteriia > Coriobacteriales > Coriobacteriaceae > Collinsella. The sequence continues at coordinate 10,757 of URBP01000008.1, read as the reverse complement.
TCCGTTTTGTTCGCACTGGGTACAAGGCAGGTAGCTGTGCAAACTGGCCGCACGCCCACCCGTGGCGCTCGACCTGCGAGATCAAGGATATAGGTATGGGAAAGAAACTCGATAAGAAGGCCAAGGCGGGCAAGAGCATCAAGAAGCTCCGCAAGCTCGAAGGCAAGCTGTGGACTCGCGAGTACCTGCTCAAGATTGCCGAGTTCGATGGAGCGACGATTGCTCCTGCCAACGGCGCAGCAGCGCGTGCCGACGCCATGGGCACGCTTGCCGGCGAGCATCACAAGCTGCTGACCAGCGAGAAGTCCGTTGAGCTCGTACGCTCGTTAGCGCGCGAGACCGTCGCCGGCGGCAAAATCGACGACCCTCAGCTGCTCGACGAGATCCGTGTGCTCGGCCGCGATCAACGTGAGGCCAGTGCCATCCCCACCGAAGAAGCCGAGGCCTGGACCAGGCTCACCTGCGAGGCGGACGCCGTGTGGCACAAGGCCAAGGCAGCCAACGACTGGGCGAGCTTTGAGACCTATGTGGATAGAATCGTCGCCCAACTTAAGCATCAGGCCGAGCTCATGGACCCCAAGCGCGATCCATACGACGTTTGGCTCGACCAGTACGAGCGCGGCCTTTCCGCCAAGAGCTTCGACGCGTTTTGCGACGAGGTCAAGGCCACGGTCGTGCCGCTCGTGCACGCCATCGGCGAGCGCGGCCAGCAGCCGGCTGCCGACTTTTTGCACGCCCGCGTGCCCGAGGCCGCCCAGCGTGCCATGAGCTTCGACCTTATGAAGCTTGTCGGCCTGAACCTGGACGACACCACGCTTGCCTTTACCGAGCACCCGTTTAGCGAGGGCTTCTCGGTGGGCGACGCGCGCATCGCCACGCACATCTACGAGGACGACTGTATCTCCAACGTCTACAGCATCATCCACGAGGCGGGGCACGCCATGTACGAGCTGGGTGTCAATCCTGCCTATGCGCGCACCTGTCTTGAGGGTGGCACCTCCATGGGCATCCACGAGAGCCAGAGCCGCTTCTTTGAGAACACCGTTGGACGCAGCCGCGCCTTTATGGGACCGCTGCTCGAAGTGCTGCGCCGTCACGCGCCCGAAGTCTACGGCAACGTGGACGAGGACACGCTCTACCGCGCCGTGAACATTGCGCAGCCGTCGCTGATCCGCACCGAGGCGGACGAGCTCACCTACCCGCTGCATATTATGGTGCGCTACCAGATCGAGCGCATGCTGTTTGCCGACGAGGCCACGGCCAAGGACATCCCTGCGCTTTGGAACCGCTTAATGGACGAGTACCTGGGCATTCCCGTTCCCGACGACACGCGCGGCTGTCTGCAGGATACGCACTGGAGCGGCGGATCGTTTGGCTACTTCCCCACGTATGCGTTGGGCAGCGCCTACGACGCCATGTTTGTGCCGGCCATGTGCCGCGACGGTGTCGACCTCAATGGCGCCTGCGCGAGCGGCGATCTGGCGCCCGTCCGCGCCTGGCTGGGCGAGCACATTTGGCAGTGGGGCCGCGCCAAAGACGCGCCGGAACTCATCAAGGGCGCCTGCGGCATGGCCTTTGACGCCCGCTACTACTGCAGCTACCTGCAGGACAAGTTCACCACGCTGTACGAGTTGTAAGGCATAACCGACACGCCGACGCAAAGGGGGCGCCGCGGGATCAATCCCACGGCGCCCCCTAGTCATTGGGGACGTTCCTTAATGACCAGTCATTTAAGAACGTCCCCAATGACTACCTCCCGGCCCGGCACCTAGGGACGTTCCTTTTTTGCCGGCAGTTTAGGAACGTCCCCAGGTGCCGGATGACTGCTCCGGAGAGGCTGTGGGCAAAAAAGGGCAAAAATGAGTACTGCTGTCTGGTTGATAGCATTATTTTGGGCTAAAACAGGGTCCCAAATGAGATTTATTCTCATTTGGGACCCTGTTTATTGGACATGTGAGGAGCAATGCTCTTTGATATGACGTCCAGGCGTTGCCAAAATAGCCTCTTAGGGCAAAATTTGCTGTTACTTATTTAGTAACAGTACTCATATTTGCCCTTTTTGACCACAGCCTTTTATAACCCCCCCCGTCAGACAGCCCAGAAGGCACCTTATAGAGCCTTGAGTGCGTTGGCGATGCGCTTCATGGCGGCATCGGCGGATGCTTGGTCGGGCGCATCGGCCAGCACGCGGATAACCGACTCGGTTCCGCTCTTGCGTACGAGCACGCGGCCCTCGCCTGCCAGCGCAGCCTCGGCCTCGGCGATGGCGTTCTGCACGCCCATGTTCTCGAGCGCGGCGTCCTTGTCCGCCACGCGCACGGCCACCTGCGCCTGCGGTAGCAGCTTGCACGGAGCCGTGAGCTGCGAGAGCGTCTCGCGCTCGGCGCGGATCACTTCCATCAAGCGCAGCGAGGTCATAATGCCGTCGCCCGTGCGCTCGATATCGCCAAAGATCGTATGGCCCGTCTGCTCGCCGCCTAGGCTGTAACCGCCCTCGCGCATCTTGGCATACACGTGACGGTCGCCCACACCGCTGGTCACGGCACTTAGGCCGGCAAGCTCCAACGACTTGATCAGGCCAAAGTTGCTGGCAATCGTCGGAACCACGGTACCGCCCGAAAGGCGACCGTGCTTGTTCAGATACACGCCGCACACGTACAGGATCTGGTCGCCGTCTACCACGCGACCGCGCTCATCCACGGCAAGGCAGCGGTCGGCATCGCCATCGTAGGCAAAGCCCACGTCCAGGCCCTGCTCCACCACGTGGCGCTGCAGGCGCTCCATATGCGTGGAGCCGCAGTCGACGTTGATGTTAAAACCATCGGGCGCGGCGTTGATCACGCGCACGTCGGCACCGAGCGCGTCAAACACCGGCTTGGCCACCGAGGAAGCCGAGCCGTTGGCGCAGTCGATGCCGATCTTGACACCCTGCAGCGAAAAGTTCGCGCTGGCGATGAGCGAGGCAATGTAGCGGTTGCGGCCCTGCATGTAGTCCACCGTGGCGCCGATGTAGTTGCCCGTGGCCAGCGGCACCTCGCTCTTGCCATCGATGTAGTCCTCGATGAGCTCCAGTACATCCTCGTCCATCTTAAAACCATCGCTGTTGACGAGCTTAATGCCGTTATCGCAAAACGGGTTGTGGCTCGCGCTGATCATGATGCCGCAATCGAAGCAGCCTTCCACGGTCTGATGCGCTACGCCCGGCGTGGGGATCACGTGCAGCATATAGGCGTCCGCGCCGCTCGCGACCAAGCCGCTCACCAGCGCCGCCTCAAACATATAACTCGAGCGACGCGTGTCCTTACCCACGATGACGCGCGCCTTGCGCTCGCGGTTGGCGCCGTAATACCAGCCCACAAAACGGCCAATCTTATAAGCGTGCTCTACCGTCAGCCCAACGTTAGCCTCACCGCGAAAGCCGTCGGTGCCAAAGTACTTCATGCGCTCTCCTTACAAAATAGGGGCGAACAGATTGCCTGTCCGCCCCAAAATGGTACTCGATTATCTGCGCTACCAGAAAAACCCTACGCCGACGCGCTGTCGCGAGCCGCCTGGCATGTAGGAGTCTGACGCAGCGTAAGCGGCTTGTCCCCCGCCTCGGCTGACGTGGTCAGCGTATATGTGATCGTCGTCGTCTCGCCAGCATGCAGGTCAACGGTGCCCGAATAGAAGGGGATTCCATGCCACGTAGCGGCGCCAAGACCAAACTGGGTGCCCTCGACGGTCAGATCAGTAATGTTGCCGCCCGTCGGGGCAAACAACGAGACATTCAGACGCTCGTCGTCGCGCGCGGCATCGGGCGCGCTCGCCGCGACGTAGTCGGGCAGCTTGCCGGCCTCCTCCTGCGTCATGATGTTCGTCAGGGTAACGGCGATGCGATACGAGCATGTGCCGTCACCGTTCTTGATGCCCTGGCCAATCTGCGTATCGGCATTCAGGTACCAGTCGAGCTTGGAGAAGCTCAGGTTGTTAAAGTAGACACCAGCAACGGGATCTTCACTCGGGTCATCCGGATCGGGCAGCGAGGCGTCGATGTTCATCTCCTTGATAGCGTTCTGCTCGTCATCGTTTTTCATCCACGCGATCAGGCGGCCCTCTTCGGCACCGCGCTCAACGGCGCTGACAAGCTTCGTAACATCGACATCGCCGATACCGCCAAGGATCTTGTCGAAGGCAGCGCTGGCGACGGATGCAAAGATGCCGTCCGACTCCTCGACCGGATAGTTCCAGTACACATCGTGCATGAGGACCTTTGCGGCGTTGGTGCCGTCGACAACCGTTCCGTCGGGCAGCGACACGTTACCGACCAGGCCCAGCAGATACTGCAGGAACACCGGGTCGATACCAATGACGCCATCGACGTCCTGGCCATATTGAGATTTCCACAGGGCTGCGACACGCTGCGAGTTGCGGGGCCAATCAGGCGAATAGGTATTGCCCGAGTTGTACAGGTTACTGTGGTTGCCGAACAGCGCCTCATCCTCTTCGTCGACGCTCTCGACTGCCTCATCCTCGCTGAGTCCAATGCGGGGAACAAACTCGCCAATCGACATCTGGCCGTCGGTGACCGAAATCAGGCCCTGCGAACCGCCAAAGCCGCCGCAGGCACGAATCTCGACGTTGTTCATGGCATACACAAGGTAGTTGCGCGTCTGGCCGTTGGCGCCGAGCATCTGGGGAAGGACGGGGGCGACCTTCTCCGCCGCGTCAACCGCGCCGTTGAGGGTGGCAAAGCCGTCCTTGGCCTTATCGACCAGCTCGGTCACCTGGGAAATATGAGTATCGCCAATGCCCTGGATCTTCTCGTTGGCGCTCTTGAACACCTTGGAGCTATCGGAAAGCGAATCGGCAACGGCCTGCAGCGCGGACACGTTAATCATGCCGTCCTGGAACAGCTTGCCGGGCGTGGCCTGCGAAAGGTTATCGGCCATGGGAACCAGTGCATTGCTCGAGACATCGGACAGGACGTCGATCATGGTGCGGGCCGCATTGATGTCGCTGCCATACACCGGGATAAACGAAGCCGCCGTCCACAGCGGGCTCGAGGTCTCCGCCTTCATGCTGTCGCAGAGCTCATCGATCTTTTTCGCGCCGTCAGGCAGCGTCGAAAAATCGCCCGACGTGACCTTGTCCTTAAGGCCACCGACGATCTCGACAGCCTCCTTCGCTTCGCTCTTTACGGTCTTTGCCGAGTTAAGCAGCATAAAGCCGCTTGCGCCAAGCGCAACGAGAAGCACCGCGACTACAGCGGCAATAATGGCGCCAGTGTGACGCTTTTTGCGCTCGCCCTTGCGATGGCGATGACGGACCAGACCGTCAGAGGTCGAACTCGATGAAGCGTCGCTACCGTAGTTCAAGCCAAAATCGTAATAATCTTCCTTGGAACCCGAGCCCGCAAACTCGGCACCGCTATCATCCAGGCGGGCGAACGTGCCAGTCTCGGAGGCGCCGGTGTAAATCGTGCCAAGGTTACCCGTAAGTCCCGCACCACCGGCAGAGAGAGTATTGTTGTCGGCCTTGCCGGCATTAACGTTGCCGGCGGCATTCGCGGCGTTGGCAGCACCTGCGTTGTTCGCAGGTACCGAAGGAGCCCCGCTCGGCTGCGACGCGGAGGTTGCACCGCCCGCAAAGACACTCCTTCTTGCACGGCCGGTCTTTTTTGCCTTTTGAGACTGCTCGTACAGAGCGGTAAACATCGCCGTCTCGCCCGGGGACACGCGCTTACCGGAGCCGCCCTGTCCAGCGCCGCCCGGCGTGCCGGCCTTACCAGCCCCGTTCGGACGCGGCGGAACTGCAGGACGGCCGCTATCGCTGCCCTTAAAGTGATTACCAGCCATAAAGAAATCCTCGCAATTGAGTCGCAATGAAAAAGTCCATAACGTTACTAGTTTATGGCATTTTGAGCATCGACAGCTAAACTCCAGACACGGACGTCAATTGGCGAAAATGTGGCACAACACCTTTTCTGTCTTGGCGGCGGCGTCAACTACACCGTGAGGAACATCATCACGATGATCATGGCAAAGCCGATAAGGTCGGTCGGCAAAAACACCGTGCCCAGCATAACGGCGCTGGTGATGGTCGCCGAAACCGGCTCCACAGTTCCGATGAGGCTCGCACGCACCGAGCCGATGTCCTTAACGCCCTGCATATAGAGCATGTAAGCAAAAAACGAGCCGATAACCACGAACACCGCGAGCGCCTCGACGCCGGCAGCGTCGAGCGCCGGCATATGCGCCCAGGGCTGCACGAAGACGCACGAGACCACGCCCGCCGTGAGCATTGCCGAGCCCGTGACGATGGGGCTGCCGTATTCGGGCAGGATCTTGGCGGGAATCACCGCCATGCATGTAGCGCTGACCGCACACATGAGACCCGCGATCAGACCGAGCGGCGAGATATTCAGGCTGGTGGGGTCGCCACCGGTGGCGATTAAAAAGGTTCCACCCAGAGCCAAGCCAATGCCGATGACTTCGCGAGTACGCGGCATGCGGCGATCGGTCACGCAGGTGTAGCCCATGATGATAACGAGCTGCAGGCACTGGAGCACCGTCGCGGTTCCGGCGTTCGTCAGGCGCACGGCCGATAGATAGCAAAACTGGTTGAACAGCAGGCCAAAGGCGGTAAAGAGCAGCAGCTGCTTGCGATCGGCGGGTGTGGTCCAGAGCTTAACCAGGCGCTCGCGGTCGCGCGTAACAACCACGGCCATAAAGAGTAGACCGGCGAGAATCTGACGCACGCTCATAAGCCACAAGGTGTCGACGTGGTAGGTATCGAACAGAAAGCTCGCGCTGGTGCCCGAGAAGCCCCAAAACGAACCGCCCACCAGCGTAGCCAAGACGCCCGTGATCATCTTGCGCGTCGAAGCGCTGTTCAGGCGGTCGCGCCATGCGCGACGGGTGTTGCGGCTGAGCTCGTCGGTTCCCTCGGGCACATCAATGTTCGATATATCGGTCATCGGCACCGAAGCTCCTGCGCCTTCGACCTGCTCGACGCACTCTTTGCTCATTCTACTCCCCCGAAACAGCCTGGAAACAATTCGGCTTACCTTACCACGGCGAAGGCACCAGCCGGAGGCTTGTCCGCTTATCGGTAGGACAATTCCGCAGGCGTCTTTCCATAGCTCGGTACCGCAATGGCCTTGCATTATGCGACAGTCAAATCGCGGCAGCAGGCTCTTTTGAAATGGATATGACAAAGCCCCCGAATTCCACAATGCAAGCGATTTTTAAAAATGTTCTTGCCACCGAGTTCAGGCTCCGTTATATTATCCCTTGCGCACTTGCGCACCCTTGATCGGGCGTTTAGCTCAGGGGGAGAGCGCTTCCCTGACACGGAAGAGGTCAGAAGTTCAAATCTTCTAACGCCCACCAAATGTTCGCAGCTCAGAGGCTTAGCCTCTGGGCTGTTTTGTTATATGCCGCCAAATGGGTCGCCAAATCGCCGGCAAAAGGTACCTCGATTCATGAAAGAGCGGTTCTGAGCATCTGTTTAGCCTTGTCATCTCAATCGAGTGGGGGTTGACCGTTTTGAACATAACCGTGCATCTCGTTGACGTTTCTGCGATCGATCCCGGCGAGACCGTTGATATGGCATCAATCGCGGGACGCTATGCCTTACGTGCCTCCAATGGGGATCTCCCAATTGCGTCTCGGAGGGAAGCTGCAGGCGTGGGTCTGCTGCTTCGCGAGGCCCTGGGTGTCTTCGATGACGCCCAGCTTGCGCGTTCTGCTTTCGGCAAGATCGAGCTTGCGGATGGGGAGGCCCCCTCTGTTTCCATTTCACATGGCGCAAGCGTGGCCGTCCTCGCTGTTTCCGATGTTGCTCGGTCGGTCGGAGGACCTATTGGCGTGGATATCGAGGCGATCGATGAGATTGCTCCCGTTGCGGTTGAGCGTATGATGAACGACGACGAGCGCGCGTGGATTAACGCTGCCCCCAATTTGCAAGAACGCAATCTTCGCCTGAGTCAGACGTGGACGCGCATCGAGGCCATCCTCAAGGCTGAGGGCGTCGGGTTTTCGATTGATCCTCGCAAAGATGGTATGCCCGGCGGATGGGATACTTCGTCGGTGACATACGGTCGCTGCGTCATCTCTTGTGCGGCGCGCTCTATGCCTCGTATCGTCCTCAAGGAGCATACCTTTCGGGTAGCATAGGAGCCAATCGCCAATAGGGGAGGCCGCTATGTCACTGAACGCTCAAAACGATATCGCTTCACGGATCGAGGATGCCGTCTTTGAACTTATGGCGACAACTCCGGTGCAGTCGATTAAGGTGGCCGAGGTACTTCGCCTTGCCCATACATCCAAATCGACGTTCTATCGCTGTTATCGCTCTGTCGATGATGTGGTTAAACGTTTTGAAGATGAGCTGCTCCAGAATATGCAGGACATCAATGATGTTGCGCTGGAGGCTCGTTTTGGCGATGCGCAGCTGGACCCTACGCCCACGATGATTAAGCGCATGGAGATCCTCAAGGCTAATCGCTCGAAAGTTTTGGCGCTTAACAGCGATTACGGCGATCCGGTGTTTGCTCACAAGGCAACAATCTTTATGCATGACTATTTTCGCAATCGGCTTCGCTCGACATTTTCCGATGAAACGGACTTCGACCTGTATCTAGCCTTTGCGCTTGCGGGTCACCATAACCTCATCCAGTATTGGCTCGAAGTCCGGCCTGACCTTGAGGCACGAACCGTTGCCGCCGCGCTCAATCGCATGTTCTACGCACCGCTCTTTGTCGACGATGCATCGCGCCATTGGCATCCGCGGATCCCTGATTTCGATAATACGCTCGGATGAACGGTCGCTATTTACGGGTAAATGGTTAGATTCATGGCGGTGTCATAATGATTTGCCGAATCCTTGCATTATTGATAAGACCATTTACCTGCTATTTGGAACGCTTTTGCCCTATGGGTCTCAAATGATGGGACACATAGGGCCTTTTTGTCCCATACGTCCTGTCTTGCCCCTCATAAACTAAAGCTACGTTCAAAGGAACCACTGCAGTAGTTCAACGTGTGACGGCACAGAAAAGCCGCGAGCGCTCTCTCACCTTCGCTCGCGGCTGGACTGCGCCATCATTTCGTACACCTTCACATGATTAGGATGTGATATTCAGTGGTTACGCTCGGAAAGAACATGCGCAGCGTCTCGATTGTAGGCGTAGGCTGCACCCCGTTCAAGGATTTTGAGGAGCATCCCGAGACCCAGGGCATTGGCGAGGGCGAGGCGTTTGGCTATGCGGCCCTCGAGGCAATTGCCGATGCCGGTCTTGAGCCCCGCGATATCGACTTTTTCTACCACGGCAGCGCAAATCCCTATCTCGTTGGCGATTGCATTACCCCCAACATGCAGGTTGCCGATTGGTTTGGCGTTCGCGCCAAGGGCTCCGTCCATCATTCCGAGGCTTGCTGCACGGGTTACGTCGCCCTTGAGCAGGCCGTGATGGCGGTTGCTTCCGGTGCTTACGACGTTGTCCTTACGGGTGCCTGCGATTTGGCTTCGACCCTTCCCGTCGAGCACATGCCCTCGCATATTCGCCAGGACTTTACGCTCGACGTCATGATTCCCTCGCTCGATAAGATCTATGACCGCGCGTATGGTCGCCCGCTCGATGGCGCCTTTGGCGTGTCGTTCGACAACTGGATCAACGAGTATTCGATGCAGTACGACCTTACCGCCGATCAGATTGATGACGCGCTGAACGGCCTTACCAAGAGCCTTCGCCGCGGTGCCGTCCTGAATCCCCTTGCCTGGTACGAGACCACGGTCGAGGAGGATGCGAAGGCAGCCGGTTTCGATACCGCCGATGAGTACCTCAAGAGTATGTACAACCCGCGCGTCACGCAGTACCTGCGTGTTACCGGCTTCGAGAAGAAGTGCGACGGTGCCGCCGCCGTTGTCGTGATGCCCACGGAGAAGGCCAAGGCCATGGGTGTCCCGTATGCGCCTATTGAGGTTCTGGGTACGGGCGCCTCTGCTGTCGAGGCCGGTCTGCTCCACAACGAGCACTGGGCTACCGAGCTTGCCGCCAAGCAGGTCTATGACCTTACCGGCGTGAGCCCCGACGAGATCGACCTGTTCATGTGCAATGACTTCTTCCTGGCTTCCGAGATCGTCTCGGCTGAGGAGTGCGGCTATATTCCGCGCGGCGAGGCTTGGAAGTACGCGATCGATGGCCGCACCGCTTTTGACGGCGATAAGCCCATCAACCCGCACGGTGGCCGTTGCAACTTCGGCCATGCGCACGGTGCGTCCGGCATCGCCGATATCGTCGAGGCCGTCAAGCAGATGCGCGGCGTCGCCGGTGCAACCCAGATGAAGAAGGTTCCCGAGACGGCTTTCCTGCGCGGTTTTGGCGGTTCTCAGAACGTGCGCTGCCAGATCCTTCGTACCGTCGCCTAAGCGACCGCGGTTTTCGATTTCCCATAAGGAGTATTCTCATGCAACTCAAAGATATGGAGCCCGTGGTCAAGAAGTTCTACACGGGTCTTGAAGAGGGCATCTATTGGGCGCGCCAGTGCCCCGAGTGCGGAGCCGTCGAGTTTCCGCCCCACCTTGCCTGCAATGCCTGCGGCTATCACAAGACCGATTGGGTCCAGGTTTCCGGTCACGGGCATCTGATCGATTTTACCTTGCCTGGTCCGCAGAACGACAAGCCCTACCTCAAGGAGTTTGGCAAGTATGCCTACGGCGCCGTCGATATTGACGAGGGTTCTCAGTACACCTACGTCATCTACGGCATTACC
>URBP01000007.1 GCA_900546105.1 uncultured Collinsella sp. | reverse complement strand
GACGCTGCAAACCCGCCAGAGCGGCAATCTGCCTTTCAACTTCGGCGGCATGATCAAAAGATCAATGCCGCCTCGTTTCAAGGCACCTTGCTCGCTCTGGCGGGTTTTCGCTCATATGACCCAATCCGCTGTCAAGAGCCACAATGGCCCCGCCGACCGCTTGCAATCGGTCGGCGGGGCCTGCCGTTAACCCGTCCCGGTCCGCCCCCGGCATGTCATCGACGCCTTCGGCTCAGTCTCATATCCGCGGATACCGTTCTGTCGGCCCGCACTCCATTCCTTCGGCGGGGTTCCCCAAGTCTGTCGAGGCGCATGCGGAGGGCTCCGCGCGCACAGCGAAATAGGGGGTATCCCCGAAGGCCGCCCGGCTCGCCGGGACGGGGGCTATGTCTATTCCGCGCCCTCCCGGCACATCGTGCCGAGGGCCCACAGCCACCTCACGAGCTCGGCCGCGGTGGCCGCGTTGGCCTTCGCCGCGGGCATGCCGCGGGCGATCATCTCCTCGCGGCGGCGCAGGAGCCGCTCGGACCCCTTCCTCCCGTGCATCCTTATCTCGAGGGGCACGCCCGTGTCCCTCGGCATGAGCTTCGGCTGGTGCCGCGCCGCGGCGTAGCACCATGAACCCTCAACGGCCAGCTTCCTCACGAGCGCGTTGCCCGCGCCGCTGATGCCTCCGAGCCGCACGGAGTCGCCACTCGACCTCTGGCTCGGCGCGAGGCCGAAGTAGGCCGTGACCTGCCTTCCGGAGCGGAACCTCGTGAAGTCGCCGACCTCGGACGCGAAGGCTGCGGCCAGCGCGAAGGCGCAGCCCTTGATCGACTGGAGGGCGGCCGCCTCCGCGGCGATCGGGCTGGCATCCACGGCCGCCCTGTGCTCGGAGAGCAGGTCCGCCCGGGCCTCCGCCGCGGCCTCGACCTCGTTCCTCAGGGCGGCGAGCGTCCGAACCCCGCCGTCGTCCTCCGGCCTGACCTTGTCGAGCCACCTCAGGAAGTCGTAGGCCCAGTACTTCCTCGGGTTGCCGGCGGGCGTGGTGCCGCCGTAGACGAACCCTCGCTTTGCGAGGAAGGCGAGCAGCCGCTGCTTGGCGGTCGCCAGGCGCGCGGTCGCCCCGTCGTAGGCGCCGGCGAGGTCCCTGATGCCCTCGACCTCGGGGGAGGGGACCCATACGGGGGAGATGTCGTGGGCGAGTATCGCCTTGGCCATCCTGGCGGCGTCGTTCCTGTCGTTCTTGGAGGCCGAGTCGGCGGCCGACCTGGGGATCTTCGAGACCGCGGCGACGACACACTCGACGCCGAGCCCGGCGAGCTCCCTCTGCGGGGCGAAGCCGGGGTAGCCGCTCTCGTAGGCCGCGAGCGACGGCCCGGGGAACCCACCCATCCACCCGGCGATCTCGCCCCAGGGGTTGCCGGGGAACCTCCTCGTCACGGCCTCGCCGGTGTCCGCGTCGAGGGCGCAGACGGTGGTCGACCTCAGGTGGACGTCCATCCCGAACGCGGTAGAATACTTTGGCATGGGAGCCTCCCAACCTCGTTGCGGCGCGGCTGCGCCTATGGCACTTCAACATCATTGTCGCAGCCCCGACCCGCGGTCACGAGCGGGGGCTCCTATCTTTTTAGTGCCCTCGGATTGGGTCATAGTGTCTGTCGTTGCCAAAACATCGGCTTTGCCGCTGCTGTGGGGTAGTCATTGGGGACAGACTTAAATGAGTAGTCAGAATGAGAGTGGATAATCTCCCGTTTTTGGTCTGTTTGCGGGCTCAAAGTGGGAGATTATCCACTCTCGTCATTTTGGCACTTGGGGACGTTTCTTTTGTGCCGGCACCTGGGGACACTCCTTGCCGAATGTGGGCGCCGCCGGTTGCTACGCGACGGTGATGGCGATCTGGGCGTAGCGGGTGCAGGGGCGCTCGGCGCGCGTCTGCACGCTGAGGGTGAGCACGAAGCGGTCGCCTGGTCGTGCGTCGGCGGGCACGATGAAGGCGGTGTCCACCGTGCATTCTTGCCAAAGCGACAGATCTTGGGCGCCCGCATAGCTCGACGGGCCTACGGCGACATCCCAATGTGCGTCGAAGCCGCGGTCGTCGGGGTCGACAATCGTCGCTGCAAGGGCGACGCGCTCGCTAGCAGCGGCGCTACGGTCGGCCGTAACCTCGACAACATACGCCGGATGCGAGCAGACTGCCGGATCGTGGGCACACCATTGCGCGCGGGCGGCAAAGTCTTCCTGATAAGCGCGCAGGTAGGGATTGGGATTGTCGTCTGCGGGCGTGCTGATAGCGGCAAAACCGGCGGGCGCGTTTGCATCAGGATGCCCATCAAGAAACATGCGGCCGAGCAGTGTGTCGAAGCCGCGGTCGTCGATACCGCGCAGGCCAAACGGCAGCAGCGGAATATAGGTCATGCTGTCACCTTCGGCCATAAAGTCGCCGCGCTCAAACTGCATCGCGGGCATGCCTTCCAGACCCCAATCCAGACGGGCATGCTTGCCAAACTGAAAGCGCTCGGGCTCGTTTTCGTATACCTTGCCATCGCCATAGAGCATATAGCGCGCCATGAGGGGGCCGTTGCCCTGCGTGAGGTTCTGTGCAGGCCAAGGAGCCTTAAACAGCCGCAGCGTATCGGACTGAGCCGTCTTGGCGTCGACATAGCCGCCATACCTATAGGGCACGCGCCAAAAGACGAGCTTGGGAAAGAGCTCGCGCCCATGGTCGAGCCATGAGTTGTCCTGCCCCACACTATCGGCAACACCCATCACGCGTACCTTCTGATGGACCCTCTGCTGCACGGCGGGCCACTCGGGTGTGTTCTGCCATTGTTCGGCGATGGACATGAGGGCGCGGACGATAGTGTTCATACCGCCCCAGGAAAGGAGCCACAGCGTACGGGGGTCGTCATCCATGATGGCGTCGGCGATGACGCGCGAACCGGGCGTTTCCTCGCGCACGTCGCCCTCAAAGGCGGCGTTGCCCATATAGGTGCGCTCGATCATCTGCGCGGGCGTGGGGAAGGACGGCTCGCCGGCGGCAGCGGCGTTAGCGTTGAGCTGCGGCCAGGCCTGGGCATACTCGTTGCTCCACAGGCTTTCGATCCAACCCTCGGGGAATGGGCGGTACTCCATGAGCGAGCCAGCTTCGGGGTCGGGCTCGTGCGGAACGACGTCCCAGGTATAGGAGCGCACGCCTTTGGTCCGCCAATGCGGATTCACCTCGCCCAGCGTATGGACACCATCGCCAAGAAAGTGATATTGCGAAGCCGTGTACACCACAGCCTGCACATCGAGCACATTGAGATACAGAGCCAAATGAACCAGAGAGTTCATATCATCGACTTCCATATCGGTGGTGACAATCACCCGAGTCAAATTTTGGAACATAGGAACAACTCCAACCAAGATTTGTTTTCAGCCAGTTACGCGCAAGGCAAGACGGGACCCACGCTCACATCGCCACCAACCCGGTGGTCCGCCGGAAGCGCCCGGCCAGGGCCAATGACAATGGAAACGCAGCGGGGACCGGGGTTTAGCTTTGCAAACATTCCGCAGGGGGCATGGGGCGGCGCAGCGCGAAGCGCAAAGCGCCGGCCCATGCATGCTCGAGGACGTTTGCAAAGCTAAACCCCGGTCCCCGCGCTGGGACAGATTACCGTTCGACCCTAGCCGACCACTCCCAGCAGCCCACCGGCTCGCCGTCGATGAGTACGTTGCCCCCGTCGAAGTCTTGATAACACAGGTCGTTGAACTGGTGGATCCACACGCCGTGATTGAACGTCTTCTTGGGCGAGCCGTCGGCCTCGCGGTACACGCCGGTCAGGTCCTCGACATGGCTAAAGTAGGTGAGGTGCACGTTGGCGCCGGCATCACGCAGGCGCGCCGTGAGCGGCAGCACCGTCTGCTGCGGGCACACGAGCTCGTCGCCCTTGGAGTGCGTAAACCACAGCGGCGTCTTGGCGAGTGCGGCCACGTCCTCGTCCGTGGCGTTGTACCACGGGGCACAGCAGGGAAGGCCCGCGGCGAAGAACTCGGGATAGTCGGCGCACAGGCGCAGGGTCATAAAGCCGCCGTTGGAAAGACCGGCGACCACGATGCGATCGGTGTCGATGCGGTCGGCATGCTCGGCGACAAACTCGTCGATGAGCGCCTTGAGCACGGGAGAGTAGATGCTTTGGTTGGAGCGACCGAGTTGCTCGACGCCGTTGTCCATCCAAAAGGTGGGCGACTGCGGCACGAGCACCCAGGCAAAGCCGCCAAAGTAGCGCTGGATCTGCTTTTGCGAGAGCGCTGTCACGCGGTTGCCGGTGTAGGCACGCGTCGCGCCCTCGCCCTGTGTGGTGCCCTTGCCCTCGCCGGCGCCGTGCAGGTACACGATCAGCGGCGCCTTCTCGATGGCGGGCGTGTCCTTGGGCGCAAACGGGTTGAAGAGCGCGGAGTCAGCGGGCTCAAAGCTCGGCTCAAAATAGCCGTACTCGAGCGCGATGCCGTCGACGGGCGTTTGCTGCACGGCGTTATGCCAGCCCTTGAGCGCGGGACAGATGTCGCCGCGGCTGCGATCGAAGACGAGGCCCGCGGTGGGGTCGTCGCCGTCTTCGCCCGGGAGCGCCACAAGCTGCGTCACGCGCAGGCGGCTCTCTATATAGCGCGAACCCAGCACGCCACCCTCGATCTCTTTGGTGAGACGCACCTCGGGCGTCTCGAGCGCTACGTGTGTGCCCTTGGGCAGGCGCTGGCCGTTCTCATCACAGGGGTAGGTGGCGAGGACCGGCACGTAGCCCACGGAGGGCGCCGCGTGATCGGCCCCGTGCTCCTTGCGCATCAAGACCTCGCCGGCGCGCTCGTGGCGGGCACAGTAGATATTGAACGTGTGCTCGTTCACGTCGTTGGCGCGCACGGTACAGGGCAGGTCGAGTACGACCTTGCTGATCCAGGGGCCAAAATCGCCCAGCGTGGTGACGGTTGCGTAGGTACACGATTTGAGTTCCATGAGCTACTCCTTTGTGCCGCAAGTACTAAACAAGGGCGGCAATACAGATTAAACATGTTTAGTCTAATGCAGAACTGTAGAATGAGCAGATGAACTCGGTAAACGGTAAAACGGAACACGCAATGAACTACTAAACAGACGTTTACTAGTAACTAGCAGGACTTTTGTTGAGGATCTAACAGGTTATAGAGGTGTTCATCAAAATAAAAGCCCACGTAAATAGCCATATATCAATATCGGGTCAAATAGACGATCTTCTACCGTCTAAATACGCTTACCCCCGATTTCCTACCGTTCACCGGACTCCAGACGGCAAAATCGCCACAAATCAGGCACTCCGTGTAAACTAAAGCCAGTAAACGTTCAGTAAACAAATTGTTTACGACAGCGTATCCAAGGGTTCGGCAACCGTAAGGGGTTATAGTCGCCGAGCCAAAGGCGTGCTTACACAAGCGAGTAGGCACACGAAGATATGGGGAGGGGTCCCATGGCAGTAGATAACAAGCAGATTGCCACCGATGTCCTCGAGCTCGTGGGCGGTGCGGAGAATGTTTCCGTTGCCACCAACTGCATGACGCGCCTGCGTCTGACGCTCAAGGATAACAGCAAGGCCGACGTGGAGAAGATCAAGAAGGTGAAGGGTGTTCTGGGTTGCCAGTTCGCCGGCAGCCAGCTCCAGGTCATCATCGGCCAGAACGTGCCCAAGGTGCTCGCCGAGTTCGTCGCCATCTCCGGCGTCAAGCAGGGCGAGGCCGTCAACGAGAACCTCGATGCTCCCAAGGAGAAGTTCGAGCTCAAGAACCTGCCCAACATCATCCTCGACTATCTGTCGGGCTCCATGACCCAGCTCATCCCGCTGCTCATGGCCGGCGGTCTGTTCCGTACCATCGCGGCCGTCCTCGGCCCCACCATGCTCGGTGTGCTCTCGGCCGACGACCCGACCTATACGTTCCTCTACACCACGCTGTACGAGGCCACGTTCACCTTTATCCCCATCTACCTGGGTTATGCCGCGGCTAAGAAGCTCGGCGCCAGCCCGGTGCTCGGCATGCTGCTCGGTGGCGCCCTCATGGCTCCTTCCGTGGTGAGCGTCGCCACCCAGGAGGGCGGCGGCATCATCTCCGTCTACGGCATCCAGATCGCTGCTGCCAACTATCAGCAGTCCGTCCTGCCGATCATCCTTTCGGTGCCCGTCCTGTACTTCATCGAGAAGTTCTTTAAGAAGGTTATGCCCGACGTGCTGTCCACGGTCTTCACGCCGTTCTGCACCATGATCGTCACGATCCCCATTGCCTTCATCGTCCTCGCTCCGATCGGCAACGAGATCGGTACGCTGATCGCCAACGCCCTCTTCGGCCTTGCTGACCTTGGCGGCATCGGCATCCTGATCGTCATGGCCATCCTCGGCGCCTTCTGGCAGCTCTTCGTGGTCTGCGGCATGCACATGCCCGTCATCCTGCTCGCCCAGGTTCAGATCATCGCTGCCGGTTACGATCCCTTCGTCTTCGTTTCCACCAACTGCGCTATGGCCGCTGTCTGGGGCTGCGCCTTCGGTGCCTTCCTCAAGATGAAGAACCCCGACGAGAAGTCTCTCGCCATCGGTTACGTCATCTCCGCCATCGCCGGCGGCGTCACCGAGCCCGCGCTCTTCGGCATCCTCATGCGCTTCCGTCGCACCATGTTTGGCATGTTCATCGGCGGTGCTATCGGCGCTGTGTTCTCCGGCCTCATGGGTGTTACCTACTACCTCGCAGGCGGTGCCTCCAACTTCCTGGTCTTCACCAACTACCTGCAGGGTGGCCAGATGAACACCGTCTGGGCTATTGTTGGTATGGCAATCTCCTTTGTCATCGCCGCTGCCGTCGTCTTTGCCTGCGGCTTCTCCAAGGAGGAACTCGCCGAGATGGAGGCCTAAGGCCAAACCGTTCGGTCACATATGACCTCACCTACACGACAGGGCCCCGTCAGGCGTAAGCCCGGCGGGGCCCTTCTTGCAAGGTAGACTGATGGGGCGGACGGTATTCGCCCGCGATGGTTTGCCAAGCGGCGGGGGCTTTCGCGCGGGGTTACCGCGAAAGCCCTCGGCGGTTCGCAAATCCTTTATCAAACGAAAGGACATGCAGATGAGTTTGGGAAAGCTGACCGTCAACGGTCGCCAGGATGGCTTTTTGTGCGAGGGCAAACCGTTCTTCTGGTTTGCCGATACGTGCTGGAGCGCATTTACGAGCATCGCCGAGAACGACTGGGATTACTACCTGACCCGCCGTGCCGAGCAGGGCATGAACGCACTGCAGATCAACACGCTGCCGCAGTGGGATCGCTGCTGCCCCGACCTGGGCATTTGGCCCTATGCCAGCGAGGACGGCGTGCACTTTGATTGGTCCCGTCCCAACCAGGCGTACTGGGATCGTGCCGCCGCCATGTGCCGTGCTGCCGTCGAGCACGGCATTCGTCCGGCGCTCGTGCTCATGTGGTGCAATTACGTACCCGGTACCTGGGGCGCCAAGATCGCCGAGCGTTGCGGCGCCGAGGTTATGCCGCGTGAGGAGGTTCGCGTCCACGTTGCCCGCGTCGTCGAGAACCTGGGCGAGTTCGACCCCGTCTACGTGGTGACGGGCGATACCGACTTTGCCGGCGACGAGGCGATCGCCTATTACGAGGACGCCCTCGACGAGGTCGTCAAGCGCGCGCCCGAGGCACTGCGCACCATGCATATCAACCGCGGTAACCGCACCATTCCGGCGCAGTATCTGGACCGTCTGGACTTTTATATGTTCCAGCCCGGCCACAACTACGAGGGCCAGCCCGAGGCATGGCGTCTGCCGCAGGACTTTATCGCCAACTATCCCAAAAAGCCGATGGTCAACTCCGAGCCTTGCTACGAGCAGATGGGTGCGTCGCGCAACGTCTACTGGCGTTTTACCGCGCAGGATTGCCGCGCGAGCGTATGGTCGTCGATTCTTGCCGGCGCCAGTGCCGGCGTGACCTATGGCGCACACGGCGTGTGGAACTGGCAGACATCGCGCAGCCAGGGCTCGGTCCTGGGCGAGGGCTTTGACATGCCCTTCCGCTGGCAAGAGTGCCTGCAGTTTGCGGGCGTGTGGGACTTTGGCCTGATCGAGCACGTGCTACGCGGCCTGGGTGCCACAAGCGCGGATGGGGCGGTAGCTGTTGAACCCGCGCAGGAGTTGCTCGACGATGCACGCGAAGCCATCCGTGTGGCGCGCGTGGGCGAACGCGTGGTGGTCTATCTGCCGAGGACCACGGCCGTCAAGCTCAAACTCGAGGGCGGCGCAACCGCCTGGAATGCTGTGGCGTTTGATCTGGAGAACAAGCGCGTGGCAAACCTGCCGGTTGTGCCCGTCGACGGTGCCGTGCGCGTGGCTCAGCATCCCTTTGAGCACGACGCGCTTCTGGTGGTCTCGCCCACTCAGTAGCGCGCGGTTCCAACGCGACCAGCGGCAAAAAGGCGCGGGCAACGACTACAGAATGAGGGTGGATAATCTCCCGTTTTTTGCCTGTGTACAGGCTCAAAGTGGGAGATTATCCACCCTCGTCATTTAAGTGTCCAAAAATCCTCTCTCGTTTTATTTGAGCCCGGGCAGCTTGGTAAAGGGGAAGGACTGCTCGAGGAACTCGGAGCAGCGGGCGTAATCTTTGGCAAAGTAGCTGCTGTAGAGCGAATCGAGCACGTATTGCACGGCGATGTGACTGGCAAACTGCGTGATGCGGTGCGTCATGCTCTCGTGGTCACTCACCGTAAGGTAGGCGGCAAAGCCAGGGTGAATGCGCGCGCAATAAGGCGTGCCGATGACGATGACCGGGACATGTCGACTGCTGAGGATCGGCAAGATGTCCTTGAGGTTGGGGGCAAGGCCGCTGTAGGAGATGACGATTGCCGCATGGTCGGGGCCCGAGGCGAGCGCCGTTCGCACCTGGGCCTCGACACCGTCGTGGCACGTCGCGCTTTTACCGGCGGAGAGCAGGCGGTCGCGGAACATTCCCGCTGGATAGAGGTTGTGCGAGCCCGTGTAGATGTCCACGGTGCCGGCGCGCATGATGAGCTTGGCGGCGTGGTTGAGCTGTGCAGGGTCGAGCAGCTCCTGCGTTTCGGCCAAGGTGGTCTGGTAGAGCCCCTCCATGCGTTCCATCACCTGCGCAGGGGTGGAGGTGGCATCGAAGGGAAAGTTGATGTCCACGTCGCGCCGGTTGCCCGCCTCGGTCGCCTGGCGGATGAGCTCGACCTTGAGATCTTTGAAGCCCTCGAGGCCGAGCTTTTTGCAAAAGCGGTGAACGCTCGCGACCGAAACGTTGGCGCGCGCGGCAAATTCCTTAATGGAAAGCCCGCGCACATCCTCGCCCATGGCGAGCGCCGTTTGCCCAAGTTGTTGCTCGGTGGGGGTGAGGCTTTTGCCCTGCGTGATCTTTCGCCTGATATCCATATGGCTCCTATGCGTTTGCGTCGCGATAAACCAATCATAGCGATAAATAAAACGTTCGGCTTGGCTGGGAGTTTTGGTCCGCCGGTCTATGAACGACGGACCGCTCGACGCTGCGCGGGCTCAACATAGGGCGTGCCCTGCCCGAGTTGTTTGCGCTCGGGCTGCTATCCGAGCACGCGTACGGGCCCCAAGAGGCCGCTGGGATCGGAGGGCTCGGTCATGCCGAACATGTCGGGGACGGCGTGGTCGAGGGTGTTGATGATATCGATCGTAAGCGCGTGCTCGCCGGCTAAAAGTGCGGCGGCCTCAAAGCGGTAAGGCGGACAAATGCGGGTGCCGAGGGATTTGCCGTCGAGGGTGACGGTTGCGGTCTCAAAGACCTCGCCAAGGTCGATGACGGTGCGGGTGGCCGCTTCGCCCAGGACAAAGGAGGCCCGGTAGCGGAATGTGCCGGCCTTGCCGGGGAACTCGGCCGAGGAAAGGTCGTGCAGGTCTGCAAGCTCAACAGACTCGCCAAAGGCATCGGTGCCAGGGGCAGAGAAGGCAACCGCCCAGGGCCCGTCGACGCATGTGGCTTCGTCTTCGGCGGTTGCCACAGCAACGGAACCTGTAGCCCCAAGGACCACGATGCAGCTCTCGTAGGGAGCCAGCTCGAGCGTGCCGTCAAAGGCGGCGGGCTCGGTGCCGTTGAGCAGGTCGAGGCGCGCGCCTGCAACGGGTGTGCCGTCGGCAAGCGCAATCTGAGTGGAGATACCCTGCTTGGGATGCTCGTTGACGAGCATCAGATAGCTCTCGCCCGCCCGCTCGTAGCGCAGTGCGCGCAGCCAGGGCTGGGGCGCGGCGCAAACCACGGTCTGCATGCCGGTGTTGGCAAGTGTGTCTGCGAGCTCGGTGGTCGCCAGGAGCTTGATGCCGGCGACCGCGGCTGCATCCAGGGAGGCAAAGCCCTCGCGGCCTGCAGTGTCACCGTCGTAGCGCTTGTTCGGCAACTCATCCAGCGCGTACACGGCAACACCTGCGGCTGCGGCACGCGCGGCAAAGTCGAGCACGGCTCCGCCGACAAACTCGGCTCCGGGCATCACCAGGCAGCGGTATGCCTGGCCGTTCACGCCAAAGCCGCTACCGTCTGCGGCAATTTCAACGGCATAGCGCCCTGCGTCCTCAAATGCCTCTGCCGGCACGATGTCAAAGTCGACCTGCGCGCGCATAAGCTCGGAGGCGGCATGCTGCATAAAGTTCGCCTCGCCTGCCCACTCGGCGTCCGCATGGTAGAGAAGCGCCACCGGGGTCGTTGCGCGCCCGCCGCTCAGCAGGCTCGCCGTACGGTTCATGTAGCTCATGAGCTGCCCAAAGTGTGCAAACTGGGGGTTTTGGCCATGCGCATAGAAATGCGGCGGGCAGTCCCAGTCGGGGAAGGCGGCCATGCTAAAGGCATGCGGCACAAACCAATTGACGCCGCGCACCAAAAAATGATCGGCGATCCACTTCATCTCGCGTAGGCCTTCGTGCCATCCAAATGCGCCAAAGACCTCGGCCATGCAGCGCCCCTGCTTTTTGGGGTCGAGGTGCGCTGCCGAGGAGCCCAGCTTGGGCAGCACGTAGTTATAGAACTCGAGGTCCCACACGCCGCGTCCGTAGCTGTGAAGGCCGCGGTCCATGCCGGGTACCAGCTGGTTGATCACGATGTCGACGCCCGCCATGTCCTGACCGCCCACGGCGCGGAAGTAGTGCCCGGCGCCCACGCCCAGGCGCGCGTGGCAGTCCTTGTCCTCGATAACGTGGCCGATGTACTGCACGCCGCGCGCGCGGCACCAGTCTCCGAGCTGGTCGCAGAAGCACTCCTTATAGAGGGTGCTCGCGATGTCCATATAGACGTGGCGTACGTGCGCGCCGGCCGGCTCGCGGTCCCACAGGTGCGGGAGCTCGGCCAGGTAGCGCTCGCCCAGTGCCGCGCGTAGGCGACGCTCAAGCTCGGCCGACCAGGGTAGGGGCGCGGTGGCCTTGCCGATGAGCGTGTCCGAGATGCCATCGGGGCCCGTGGTGCCCTTCTCGTTGGCAAATCCGGGCTCATCGGAGAAAAAGCCCAGGATCGTCTTGCCAAACTCATCGCCCAGATGCTCAAAATGCGGCTCGTAGACAGCATCGATGAGCTGCGCCACCGAGGCGCGGTCGACCATATTGATGTAGTCCTCGTTGTAGGAGGTCTTGCCGCTCGTGAACATCACGCATGCCTGCGTGAGGCCCGCAGGTGCATCGAAGACCAGGCGGCTGGGGTTGCCGTCTGCATCGTCGATTACTCGGTAAGCGACGTCGACGGGGCTGCCGTCCTGCATAAATGTCACGCCGTAGAAGCGCTCCGTTTTGTCGAGCATGTTGGCGAGCGCGATGCTCGCGGCGGACGTGGGGCCCACGATGTCGAACGTGCGGTGCGTGAGCACGATCTTGCGGAGCTCGGGCACGGCCTCCTTGACGGCGCCGTTGGCAAAGCCCGTGGGGAAGTGTGCGTCGTCCAAGATCCAGAGCTTAAGGCCCAGCTGCCTGCACTCGTCAATGACAAAGTGCAAGTCGCGCCACCAGCCCTCGCCGCAAAAATCGGGGTGTGGGCGGCTTTCGAGACAGACCTCGTGGATGTCGGCGCCGGCGATCTTTTCCAGATACTCGGCAATGGTCTTATGGCTCTCGCCCTTCATCCACAAAAACGGAAGCACGTGGTTGTCGTATGTGCCCTCGAGCACCTGCTGATAGTACGCGGTCATGGATCCTCCTTGGCTCGATCGATCTGCTGCATAGCACAGATTATGGACGCGTCGGCGCGTTCTGCTAATATCTGAATCACGACGAACTATGACTAAATCAACGATTGGCAAGCCATGGAGATCGACGAGCTCGAGCGTAGGCTCAGCGAACTGAGCGCCAGTGAGATCGCTTATAAAGACGGCATGGCATTTGATTGGTCGATTATGACCGAGCATGTCGAAATCGACGGATGCCCAGTGCGCAAGATTGGGCAGCCAGGGTTTGCCTATGCCCAGCCCGGCATGCCGCGCGGCCTGACGATAAGGAAAAACTCGCGCTTTAATGCAGTTCCCGAGCACGTGCATGATTACGTGGAGATGAGCTATGTGTATCGCGGGCGCTGCCCGCAGACGGTGGCGGGGGAGAGGCTCGAGTTGCGCCGCAACGAGGTGCTTTTGCTCGACGCCCTTTGCCCTCATGCCGTGGCGGCGCTCGGCGAGGACGACATCATGCTGAGCATGACCGTTTCACGCTCTTTTTTGCGCCGGAGTCTCGAGTCGAGCCTCTCGCGCGAGAGCGCGGTCTCGCGGTTTTTGTTCAACGCGCTCAACAGCGAGACGGACCATCGGGGCCATGTCCGTTTTCATTGCGGCGAGAGCCGTCGGATTCGGCGCTACATGCAGGAGATGCTCTGCGAGCTGTACGACCCGAGCCCCAACGGTCCCGAGATCGTCTTGCGTCTGTTTCAGCTGTTTTTGGCCGAGCTCATGGATTGCTACGAGCGCGAGCTGGTGCGCGGCGCGGCGGACGGCGCGGCGGGGCCCACTGCCCTGGTGACGGGAATGCTCGGCTATATCGATCGCGAATTCGCCGCGTGCTCCCTCGAGGGGATGGCGGCGGAGTTTGGCTTGAGCCCTAATTATGCGACGGCGCTCCTCAAGCGGCATGTGGGCAAGACCTTTAGGCAGCTTGTGCAGGAGCGACGCCTGGTACGTGCGGCCGAGCTTCTGTGCGGCGGCGCCACGGCCGGGGCGGCTGCGCATGCGGTGGGCTATGAAAACATGAGCTTCTTCTACCGTAAGTTTCACGACAAGTATGGCTGCACCCCCGCGGCATACCGCCGGTAAGCGCGGAGCGGATCGTCTTCGCTCCTTCGGTGTCAAAAAGTTTCAGCTGCAGCGCTGTTGCAGCGCGCGTCTGCGAAAAGAAGTGTCGGGTTTGGCACCCCTGCCCCTGTCTGTCGCGTGCGTGGGCGATACTCGGCCTATCGACCCGCAATGCAAAGGAGATGCTCATGGCAAACATCAAGTTCCCCGAGGGTTTCTATTGGGGTGGCGCCACGGCCGCCAATCAGTTTGAGGGCGCTTGGAACGTGGACGGCCGCGGTCCTTCGGTCGACGACCATTTCTTGGGCGGCAGCTACAAGGAGCCGCGTCAGATCACGATCGACATCGACCCCGACCGCTTCTACCCCAATCATGACGGCATCGATTTCTACCACCACTACGAGGAGGACATCGCGCTGTTCGCCGAGATGGGCTTCAACATGTTCCGCATGTCCATCTCTTGGAGCCGCATCTTCCCCAACGGCGACGACGCCGAGCCCAACGAGGCCGGCCTCGCCTTTTACGACCGCGTCTTCGACTGCCTGCGCGCTCACAATATCGAGCCGCTCGTGACCCTGTCGCACTACGAGATGCCCTATCACCTGGTCGAGAAATACAACGGCTGGGCGAGCCGCGAGCTCATCGGCTTCTTTGAGAAGTACTGCCAGACCGTCTTCGACCGCTATCAGGACAAGGTCAAGTTCTGGCTCACCTTCAACGAGATCAACTGCGGCACCCAGGACATGGGCAACCTCTTTGGGACCAGCATGATCCAGGGCTTTGAGGGCCCGGCTTCGGCGGTCCACACCACGCCGCAGGCCCGTATGCAGGCCCTGCATCACCAGTTTGTCGCCAGCGGCCGCGTCGTGCGCTATGCCCACGAGCACTATCCGCAGTTTAAGATGGGCAACATGGACTGCTTCATCCTCTCCTATGCCGCCACGTGCGATCCGGCCGACGTGTTCGCCACGCAGCAGGAGATGAATACCATGAACTGGTACTGCTCCGACGTGCAGGTGCGCGGCAAGTATCCGTTCTATGCCAAGCGCTTCTGGGCCGAGAACGATGTCGAGCTTGTGATGGAGGACGGTGACCTGCAGGATATCGCCGACGGCAAGGTCGATTTCTACACCTTTAGCTACTACATGTCCGGCACCGTGGGCACCCACAGGGATCACGAGATGACCGAGGGCAACATGACCTTTGGCGGCAAGAACCCCTATCTGGAGTCCACCGATTGGGGCTGGCAGATCGATCCGCTGGGCCTGCGCATCGCCCTCAACGAGATTTACGCCCGCTACGAGATTCCGCTGATGGTGGTCGAGAACGGCATGGGCGCCTACGATGAGGTCGAGGAGGACGGTTCCATCCACGATCCGTACCGCATCGCCTACTTGCAGAGCCACATCAAGGCCATGGGCGAGGCCATTGCCGACGGCGTCGACCTGATCGCCTACACCTGGTGGGGTCCCATCGACCTGGTGTCCGCCGGCACCGGCGAGATGCGCAAGCGCTATGGCTTCATCCACGTCGATAAGTACGACGACGGCACCGGTACCTACGAGCGCCGCCGCAAGGACAGCTTCTACGCCTACCAGAAGATCATCAAGTCCAACGGTGCCGAGGGCCTGGATTAATCGACAATATGAGTGCCACCGGGGAAAAGCGTTGGGATGGGCTCGCGATTCGAGTCCCCACCTTAGCATTTGAACCATTTGGCACTATAATCACCATAGGCATGCGCACAACGTTGCGCTTAATCAAGAGGAGAAAACGTATGGGTCTGTTTGACATGTTCAAGAAGAAGGCTGAGCCCGCGACTGCCGCTGCTCCGTCCTCCATCTCTGCTTCTGCCGGCGCCGACGTGCTGTGCTCGCCCGTCAAGGGCAAGGTCATCAAGATGGCCGATGTGCCCGATCCCGTCTTTGGCGGCGAGGTCCTGGGCAAGGGCTGCGCCGTGTGGCCCGAGGACGATCTGGTCTACGCTCCCTGCGACGGCAAGGTGACCGTCACCATGGGTCACGCCGTGGGCCTGCAGTCCGATAGCGGCATCGAGGTTCTGGTGCACGTTGGCGTCGATACCGTCAACATGAACGGCGACGGCTTCGAGGGCTTCGTCAAGGCCGACGATGTCGTTAAGGCTGGCCAGCCCATGCTCAAGATCGACCGCGCCAAGATCGCCGCTGCCGGCTACAAGGACTGCGTCGTCGTGGCTGTGTCCAACACCGCCGAGTTCGCCGACGTCGAGCTCGCCGTCGAGGCTGACTCCGCTGTCTCCGCTGGCGATGCCATCGTCAAGGTCGTCCGCAAGTAGTCTGCGGCAACATAAGGGTGTTTTGGGGTGGTCGGGTTATCCGGCCGCCCTTTTTTATTGCAATGCGGCGGAACGTTTTATTGCGCGTTGGGCGGACCGGTAAACCGTTCGGACGTTAAATCGAGCCGACTGCGCCTTTGCTTTGCCGGGGGTGTTCGTTATCGGCTAGTATGGCCTTATTGTTACGACGCGCCCCGCGTCGGGAAGCGCGGTGCCGCTTGTTGGGAGGAATGTCATGAAGAAGAAGCTGCTGCTTGCGCCCCTGATGGCTGTTCTGGTCGCGTGCGTGGTTGTGCTTTCCGGCTGCGGAGGTCCTTCGGTTGAGGAGCTCATCACCGAGGATCTTACGACGCAGTTTGACGAGGTCAAGAACGGCGGCGACGACTTCCTCGCCGGCCTGGAAGAGGCCTCGGGCGACGAGTTCGAGCAGCTGGGCATCGATCCCAAGGAGTACGCCAAGAGCTATCTCGAGGGTTTTGACTACAAGATCGGCGATGTGACGGTCGACGAGGACAAGGGCACCGCGACTGCCGATGTCACCATTACCTGCAAGTCCATGAACAAGATCGTTGAAGATTTCGCCACCCAGTATCAGGAGAAGATCGCGGCGCTCGATACGATGCCTTCCGAGGACGACCTGTACAAGATGGCCGGCCAGGTCATGGTCGACGTGACCAAGGCCGCTAAGACCAAGGACACCAAGGTTACCTTCAAGTACACCGCCAATGACGATGGCGAGTGGTCTGCTGACGATTCCGCAACCACCGAGATGATGAATGCGATGATGAGCTAGGGGAGTTACGCGGTAGTTCGTTACGGCGTTTTACCAAACGCCGTAACTGCCCGACGCTGCGCGGGCACCAGAGCGACAACTTGTCATTCAAAGAGGACGGCATGACCAGAAGGTCTATACCGTCCTCTTTTCATGCCAATTTGTTCGCACTGGTGCCCGCTCGCTGCCCGTCCTCTACCTGCGGCGTTGCCATGGTAGTCATTGAGGCGGCACTTGGGGACGTTCCTTTTCTGCCGGCAGTTGGGGACACTCCTTGTATCAACGCCGCATCAAATGCTCGGGAAAATGCGACCCGGTTTTTTGGCCGAATTCCGGGTCGCGGTTTCCGGATGGGGCGGGTTGCGGAAACCGCGACCCGGAATATTGCTCTGAAACGGGATACGGTTTCCCCGACGCGCCTCAAACGGAAAGTGCATCCCATTTCGGAGCTCCAAAACGGGATGCACTTTCCGCGTGGAAGAATTGTCGCAGCTGCGTTAAGCGGTGTCGCTCGCTACTCGCCCAAGATTAGCTCGGCGAGTTCGTCCTGCGTATCTACCACGTAGTCGGCGCCGGCGGCTTCCAGCTCTGCGCGGCCACGGAAGCCCCAGGCGACGCCGGCGCTCTTGAGGCCGGCGTTGTGACCGGTCAGGATATCGACATTGGAATCGCCCACATAGAGCGTGGTCGACGGATCGGCGCCCAGCGCTTCCATCACATGCAGCGTAACAGGCGCCTCGGGCTTGGGAGGAAACGCATCGACGCGGCCCTGCACCAGCGCAAAGCGCTCGGAACCAAAATACTTCTCGATAAGCGGAGCGGCCGAAACATGGTCCTTGTTGGTGAGCACGGCAAGCTGCACGCCCGCGGTGCGCAGGCGGTCGAGCATCTCGATCGTACCGGCGTACGGTGCGGTGTGGTCCTCCTTGTGCTCGCCGTAGTAAGCCCTAAACTCGGCAAGCGTCTGCTCAAACATACGGCCGTCGCCCGCATACTCGGCGGGCATAAAGCGCTCGACCAGCTTGAGCATGCCGTTTCCCACCTTGTAGCGGTACTCGTCTACGGCAAACGTGGGCCAGCCGTGCATCTCGCAGGTATGGTTGCTGGCGGCCGCCAGGTCCTCGAGCGTGTTGAGGATGGTGCCATCCAGATCAAAGATCACATGGGAAAAAGCTGCTGCCATGGGTGCTCCTGCCGCTTGAGTTGTAAAACGCACCCCATGATACTGGGCATGCGTGCCGGGCATGTTTGGAATCTGAATATCTTTAATAGCCCTGAGCCTTTGTCGTTAGCAAATCCTCGGCAGTTGTTCTCCCACGAGCATGTCGAGGATGCGGGTCGATCCCCAGCCGGTGCGTACGCGCACGGCGGGTCGAGCGTCCGATCCAAGCGGCAGCACGCGGCCGATAATCGCCGCGTTCTCGCCGTAGCGGGCGGAACGCATGGCGGCCAGCGCGGCATCGGCCTGCTCGGCCGGCACCACGGCAACCATCTTGCCCTCGTTTGCCACCTGCAGCACATCGTAGCCGAGCATCTCACATGTCGCCTGCACGTCGGGGCGCACGGGCACGGTATCCTCGTCGATCTCCATGGCGACGCCGCTGGCCTGGGCAAACTCGTTGAGCGTGGATGCCAGGCCGCCGCGCGTGGGGTCGCGGAAGCAGCGGGTGTCGGGGGCGGCGGCGAGCACGTCGGCAATCAGATGATTGAGCGGCGCAGCATCGCTTTCGATGTTGCTCGAAAACGCCAAGCCCTCGCGCTGGCTCATGATGGCGATGCCGTGGTCGCCTAGCGTACCCGATACCAGGATGGCGTCGCCGGTCCGACAGTTTGCACCGCTGAGCGCTACGCCCGCGGGCACTTCGCCCACGCCGGCGGTATTGATGTAGACGCCGTCGGCACCTCCACGCTCGACCACCTTGGTGTCGCCGGTGATTATGGACACGCCCGCCTCGCACGCCGTTTCGGCCATGGTCTGCACAATCTGGCGCAGCTTGTCCATGGGATAGCCCTCTTCGAGGATAAAGCCGCATGAGAGGTAGCGCACGTTGGCGCCCGAGGTCGCGACGTCGTTGACGGTTCCACATACGGCGAGGCGGCCGATATTGCCGCCGGGGAAGAACTGCGGCGTTACCACAAAGCTGTCGGTCGACATGGCGATTCGCCCGCTTGCGGGCAGCGCAGCGACGCCGGCATCGTTGCCCGCGAGCAGCTCGGGCGACCCAAAGGCATCCAGAAAGACCTCATCGATAATGCGCTTCATCATCTGGCCGCCGGAGCCGTGGCCCAGCAGGACAGTGCTATCGGTGGCATTACGGGACATATCGAAAACTCCAATCGTGGGTGGTGCCGGTACGTGGGGGCGTCCGGGCTAGTCGCGGTATCTAAAGTACGCCGCGCAGCTGCCTTCGGAGCTCACCATGCAGGGGCCGACGGGGTGTTCGGGCGTACATGCGTGGCCGAACAGCGGGCAGTCGCTCGGCGTGATGGCTCCGCGCAGCACGTCGCCGCAGCGGCACCCGCGTGGCTCGACCGTCGCCTCAACGGGCACATCAAAGCGGGCGCCGGCATCAAAGCGCGCGAATTCGGGTCGGATGGAAAGACCCGAAGCCGCAATCGGCCCCAGCCCGCGCCACGTGGTGTCGCATGGCTCAAACACCTGCTCGACCAGCTGGCGCGCTACGGGATTGCCGTCTGCATTGACGCCACGGCGGTAGGCGTTGTCGATTGCGGGCCTGTGCTCGATAGCCATCTGGACCAGCATGCTGATGCCCTGCAAGATATCGACCGGCTCAAATCCCGTGACCACGCCGGGGGTCTCGAACTCATCGACCAAAAACCTAAAGGGTGCCAGGCCCGTGATGGTAGCGACGTGACCAGGCAGGATAAAGCCGTCGATGGTCGTCTCGGGGTCGTTGGAGATCGCACGCAGAGCCGGCGGCGTGGTCTTGTGAGCACAGTAGACCGAGAAGTTCTGGAGCCCGCGCGCGTCGGCCTCCAGGATAGCGGCGGCAATGGTGGGCGTTGTGGTCTCAAAGCCGACGCCCATAAAGATGACCGGGCGTTCGGGATTTTGCTTGGCAATGTCGAGTGCGTCGAGCGGAGAGTAGACGATGCGGATGTCGCGCCCCGCCGCCTTTTGCGCGGCAAGCGAGGTGGACGATCCGGGCACGCGCATCATGTCGCCAAAGGTGGTGATGATGGCGCCGTCCATGTTGGAAAGCGCGATTGCGTGATCGATGTCGCGGTTGGCGGTGACGCAAACGGGGCACCCCGGGCCGCTTAGCAGTTTGAGTCCCGTCGGCATAATGGAGCGAAAGCCATAGCGGCCAATGCTCACGGTATGCGTACCGCAGACTTCCATAAGGTTGATGCTGCGGTTGCCGACAAGCTCATGAATACGATCGATGAGCTCACGAGCCAGCTTGGGGTCGCGAAATGCCGAAAAGTCGATACCGGAGCGAACCGGCTGTGCCGCCGCCACTAGTATGCCTCGGCCGGGTTGGTGGCGAGCTGGTCCTCTTCGGCCAGCTCGGTCATGGTATTGACGAGCTCGAGTGTCTCTTGGGCCTCCTGCTCGTCGACAATCTGAATGCCAAAGCCGGCATGCACGAGAATATAGTCGCCTACCTGTGCCGTCGGCACGAGGCGCAGCGAAACGGGGCGCTCGATGCCCATCATGTCGACGGTCGCCTTAAGGTCGTCGTCGCGTTTGACCACTTTACCGGGAACGGCAAGGCACATAATGTTCCCCTTTTATACGTTTTGCGCTGGATAGGCGCCTAATTACCCATCAGTTGATGGTAGCGCTCGCGGGAGTCACGAGCAAACGCGTTACACCTGTGAGACGGCGGCGCGCAGGCTGGCAAAACAGCCTATCGCGATGCTGTCTGCGCGAGGCGAGCGCGAGCGATGGCGGCCTGACCGTAGGCGATGCAGCCGTCGTTGACGGGCACGGCGTGGGGGACCAAGACGGCAAGACCGGCGTCTTTGAGTTCGTGGGTAAGGAGCTGAAGCAAAAGCCGGTTCATGAACACACCGCCCGAGAGCGCGACGGTATCGAGGCCTTCGCGCGCACAGATCTCGCACGCGACGCGGGTCGTAGCGCGCGTAATGGCGATGTGAAACCCGAGGGCGAGCCGGTCGGCCGGCGCGCCTGCCTCGATTCCATTCAGAAGAGCTTCGATGAGCGGTCGGGGGTCCAAGATGGGGGAGTCGTCGGCAGACGTGAATACGCCTGTATAATTGCCGTCGAGACGAACGGGCTTACCGTCAAGCGCGCGCCAGGCGGCGGCTTCGAGTTCTATGGCGGGTTCGCCCTCGTAGGTTGCCTTGTCGCAGATGCCCAGAATCGCTGCTGCGGCATCAAAGAGACGCCCCATGCTGCTGGTGCGCGGGCTGTTGATGCCGCGCTCGATCATGGTGGCTGTCACGCTGCGCGTTTGCTCGTCGAGGCCGTCCAAAAGCCGAGCGGCACCCGGGTGCTCGAGCAGGCCGAGCTCACTGAGCAGGGCAAAGGCGTTGCGGCGGGCGTCGCGCACGGAGGCTGCCCCGCCGGGGAGCGTCCAGGTGCGCAAATGTGCGGCGCGTTCAAAATCGGCAAGGCCGGCGACAAGGAACTCGCCGCCCCAAATGGTCCCATCGGTGCCGGCGCCGGTGCCGTCAAAGGCGATGCCGAGGACGCGTGCATCGGGCGCAAGCCGGCCTGCGACAATCGCCTCTGCCATTACGCTCGCGATGTGCGCATGATGATGTTGGACTTCGATAAGCGGCAGATTGTGCTCCCGTGCCTGTTCGCGCGCCCACTGGCTCGACAGATAGCTGGGATGCATGTCGCATGCCAAGGCGGCAGGCGTCAGGTCAAAGAGGTTTTCCAAGCGCGTGCGCGCGGCGTTCCAGGCATCGAAGGTCTCGCCGTTTTCGACATCGCCGATATGCTGCGACACAAAACAGGCCACATGGCCGTCGGCGTCCTCGCGCGTGAGCGCGATCGTAGCTTTTTGCTGCGGCCCGCAGGCGAGCACGCAGGGTGCAGTGCCGTCGAGCGCCGGCAGCGCTAACGGCTGCGGCGCATATCCGCGTGCGCGACGCACAGGCATGGCGGCGCCATCGACCACGCGTACCACGGAGTCGTCGTAGCGCGAGAGAATCGCGCGGTCGTTGCCGAGCAGCGCGTCGGCAATGCCGGCGGCAACGAGGCGCTCCCAGGCAAGATCGTCATCGGTCTCGATGGGCTCTTCGCTCAGGTTTCCGCTGGTCATGACGAGCGCGTGCATACCGCGGGCTTCTGCCGCGGCAAGCAACAGATGCTGAAGCGGGGTGTAGGGGAGCATAACACCGAGCTCTGGAAGGTCGTGCGCGACGGACGGCGCGAGCGCGAGGGCGTCGGGGGAGCCGCCGCTCTCGCAAGCAGCACGTCGGCGCAGCAGCACAATGGGGCGAATGCTGCCGGCCAGCAAGCCGCGTGCAACGTCGTTGACATGGCACAGGCGTTCAGCGTCGGCAAGGTCGCGTACCATAACGGCAAGCGGTTTGTTGCTGCGGCGTTTGCGGCGGCGAAGCTCGGCTACCGCCTGCTCGTTGGAAGCGTCGCATGCCAAGTGAAATCCGCCCAGACCCTTGATGGCGACGATACCGCCACCGGCCAGCAGCTCAACACAGCGGTCGATAATGGCGTCGCTGGTCTCGCGCGTGGTGCCGACGGCCGGCAACGCGGCGGCTTCGCCCGGCTCACCGCCCACGCTCGCTTCGCGCCACGTGATATGCGGCCCGCAATCAAAGCAGGCATCGGGCTGCGCGTGAAAACGCCGGTCGAGTGGGTCGGCATACTCCGCGGCACACTCAGGACACATGGGAAAACAATTCATCGACGTGGCCGCTCGGTCATAAGGCAGCGACCGGATGATGGTAAAGCGCGGTCCGCAGTTGGTACAGTTGATAAAAGGGTAGTGATAGCGCCGATCGGCGGGGTCAAACAACTCGCGCAGACAATCATCGCAGGTGGCGATATCGGGTGAGACGAGCGTCGTGTGCGCGGTCTGGTCCTGCGATGCTACGATGCGAAAACCCTGTTCATTGGCGGTATCCCAACCGTGGGCTGCCAGGTCCACAACCTCGACATATTCTACGCGGGCTGCCGCAGGCGCATGCGCAGAAAGCGCGGCAACAAAAGCATCGAGCGCATCGGCCGGAGCGTGCGCCTCGATATGCACGCCGTCGCCCGCGTTGAGCACCCATCCGCAAATGCCATGCGCCATGGCCTCGCGATACACAAACGGCCGCATGCCAACGCCCTGCACAATGCCCGTCACATGAATATGCACATGCCGCATGCGACACCCCTCATCAAAACCGACCAAAAAGGGACAGGTTTATTTTGGTAGGTAAAACGCTAAACCTGCCAAAACAAACCTGTCCCTTTTTGGCAGGTGCGCTGCGGGAAATCCCGCTACAGCCCCAGGCTCTGCTTGGTGGCGGCGCACGTGAGCTCGCCGTGCTTAACGCCGCGCAGGCCCAGCAGGCGGTCGGCTAGTTCGTAGACGCGCTCGCCGCGACCCTTGAGCGCCAGAATCTCCAGGCAGTTGTGGTGATCCAGATGCACGTGCATCGTCGATACGATCTCGTCGGTGTAGTCGTGCTGCACCTCGTCCAGGCGGCGCGTCAGATCGCCGGTATGGTGGTCGTAGATCATGGTGAGCGACCCGATAACATGCTCATCGGGCGTGCGCATCTGCTCCCTGGCGATCGAGGCGCGAATCAGGTCGCGCACGGCCTCGGAGCGGTTGGCAACGTCGCCGCGGCGTGCGATCTGCTCGTCAAAACGGCGCAGCAGGTCGTCGGGTGCGGTAACCGAAAAACGGACCAGCTCGGAGCCGGAGCCACTACAGTGGCAGCTCGCGTCACCGTCCACCCCGTGCGGATGCTCGTGCTCGTACCCGCAGCCGTGCTCGTGTTCGGCCACCTTACACCAGCTTCACGGAGCCGACGGAGTTGTGGTCGGCCTCGATGGCCTCTTCGTAGCCCTCGAGTGCGTCGTGGGCCTCGTGCAGCGCGGCCATGGCTGCCTCGAGCTTGGCGCCGATGCGCTCCATGTCAAAATTCTCGGTCGCATGCAGCAGCTGATGGCTCCATTCGTGAGCGAGCTCGATGGTGTCGTCGACCTGCTTGACGCTCATGGCAAGCTGGCTCATGTTCATTCCAACATCATGCATGGGAATCTCCTTTTGTGCGGGTCTATTCAGTGGTTCAGATTTTACTACGCCTGCTTTGCGCATCGCCGCATAAGAAAACGGGTACGAGTCTGTGCGACCCGCACCCGTTCACTGGGGGCTGTTTGTGCCTACCATACTATCCGTGGTCGCACGCGGTGCACCCAAAAGTCCGGCGAGCGGTGCAAAAGCGCTCATGGACGGCAGGCAGACGGCAATATGTAACAAGCGTATTACAGATGCTTCTCCAGCAGCGCCTGCAGCCTCGCCTTGGGCAGAGCGCCAACCGAGCGGTCAATCTCCTCGCCGTTCTTAAACACAATCAGCGTGGGGATGCTCATGACGCCATACTTCATGGCCAGGTCCTGGTTGTCGTCGACGTTGCATTTGGCAACGGCAAGCTTGCCCGCCAGCTCATCGGCAACCTCGTCAACGATGGGCGAGAGCGAGCGGCAGGGACCGCACCACGGTGCCCAAAAATCGACCAGCACGGGTAGGCTGTCGTTAACGACGGAATCGAAGTTCTCGGGGGTAATCTGCTTAATGTCAGCCATGGTGACCTCCATAATGTGACGCGGCTCAGCCGCGTAAAACTCAGTACGACCGTGCTTATACCCAGCCGCCCGCAAAGCAACCACTCGCAGGCGGCTCTTTTATATAATGGTTGGCACGCAAACGATTGGAGAGCGCATGTCCACGTCACAAAGCCAGAAAAAAGAAGCCATCGCCCAGGCGGCTGAGCAGGAGCTCACATCGCTTGCGGTCCGTGGCGTGCGTATCGCGGGCAACGCGTGCTCGCCGATCGTACTGGTCAAAGGCGATTTGGACGAGGCCGAACGTTTGGGTGGCGAGCTTGCCGCCGGCCCGGATGGCGCGGCGTTGCGCAAGGCGCTTGGGGCCATCGGCTACGCGCCCGAGGATTTTTGCGTGCTGGCAAGCGTCGCCGGCGCGGGTGACGGAGCGGTCGCGGTGGGCGAGACTCTGCCGTGCGAGCTGTTCCGCGAGGCGCTTGAGGCCTTGGACCCCGAGGCGGTGCTACTGCTCGACAACAACGCGGCTGACGCCATGCGCGAGACCTACGCCGATATGCTCGTGGCGATCGATGACTTCGACACCGCCATGCTCAAGCCCGGCCTGGTCGCCCATGTGCAGGGCCGCCGCGTGCTCGCGCTCGACGGCTTTGAGGCGGCACTCACCGACAAGGCCGCTAAGCAACGCATGTGGGCCTACATCAAGCAGCTGACTCCGGCGGCCGCGCCGCTGTAGCGAGCCCGCGTCGATAAACGATCCCGAGCGGTCGAGCCGCACCCGCGGAACGCAAATCCGTCGCGCCCGCGCCCTTACATCACAGCGCGCAGCTCAAACCGATCGCCGTTAATGCGGAACTGGCAGTTGCCGTTCATGCGCTCCACGGCAAGTTTGATGCTCTTGGTGCCAAAGCCGTGTCCCGCATGCTGGGTCACGGGCATGCCGTCGACCATGCGCGGCGCGCGGTCAAACGTGTTGGAAACTAACAGCAGCAGGTGGCCGTCCTCAAACCGCAGGTCAAGATCGACAAAGCGCTTGCCCTCGGGGGCGGTGCTCGCCGCGGCAATGGCGTTTTCCAGGGCATTCGAAAGCACGCTGAACAGGTCGACATCGGCCACATGCACGCTCTGGGGCACGGCGGCGCGCAAGTCGGCGGTAATACCGCGTTTGCTGATATCCGAGCCAAACGACGAAAGCGCGATGTTGACGGTCTCGTTGGCACTGTAGCGGCGCACGGCGGTGCGGTCGTTGGTCTCGCATAGCGTATCGATGCGATCGAGCGCCTCGTCGGTGCGGCCTTCTTCGATCAAGACGGCCAGACCGCGCAAGAAGTGCCGCATGTCGTGGCGCAGAATCGACAGCTCGCGCCCAGATTGACGCCAAGCATCGAGTTCCTTCATGGCCGAGCTGTCGCGCGTCTCGAGCATCCAGCGTTCACGCTCAGCGGCCTCTTTTTCTTCGTATTCACGCAGGTAGACGGCGAGGAACATAAGATAGAAGGCGCAGAGCGCAAAGGCCAAAAACTCAACCGTCACCACCGAGCCCGAGTGGAACAGCGTGGTGTAGACGTTGGTGGCATAGTCAAAGACGTAATAGACGAGCGGCAGGATTAAAAGGATGCCCAGCTCGGTGGGGCTTTTAATCGCCAGGCGGGGTCCAATGTCGCCGGCCCAATGCAGCAGGACGGCAAAGACGCCGAGCGTGGTAGCGATGCGTGCCAGATAGTACGCGATCTGAGAATCGGTTGCGGCAAATGCGGCGATACCCATCCAATTGCTGAACTGGCAGCTCAGATAGGCACTCGTAATGCCGAGCGCGGCAAGCAGTGGACTCAGGCGGTAGCGCGCACACAGGTAGACGATAAGCGGCAGGTGCACGACGAGCGGATAAGCCTGGCGGGCAAATAGTTCGCCGCCAACGACATTGGCGATCGAGAAGGCGGCGCCGGTCACGACGCCGGCCCCCAGCAGCTCAAGCGCGTGGCGTCGGTTGATTTCGACACCGCACAGCGCCGCCGAGGCAAAGACGCCAAAGAGCAGCGTCGTGGCGTGGTGGATTGCCCAAAGGACCATTTCGACCGAGGAGGCCATCAGCGCCTCCCGCCCTCAAAGCGCACCGCAAAGTAGGCGTCTTGGAACCCCTGTTTGCTGCTGCGCGACAGCGGAATGCACGCGCCGGAGCGCATGACGATGTCCGTGCGATCGAAGTGGTCGATGTTGCGCAAGTTGACCTGGTAGCTACGGTGGCATTTAAAGAAGGTGGCATTTTGCGCCAAGCGGTCCTCGACGCTGCGGAACGACTCGAGTGCCTCGATATCGCGTCCGTCGCGCAGGTGGAAGACCACGTGCTTGTTGCGCGCCTCGGCATATTCGATGTCGGACAGGCGCAGGGCGTGGTAGCCAAAGGACGTTTTGATCACGAGCTCGTCGGTTGCCGCCGGACGCATGCTCGAAAGCTCGTCGAGCAGTTGCGCTAGGCGCTCGTAGGCCACGGGCTTGAGCAGATAGTCGAAGGCGCGGACCTCATAGGACTCCAGGGCGAACTCGGGCGACGAGGTAAGGAACACCAGGCGCACGGCGGTATCGGCCTGGCGCAATTCGCGTGCGGTGTCCATGCCGTTGACGAGCGGCATGATCATGTCGAGCAGGATGATGTCGGCGCGCGACGCGGCATGGCGCGCCAGCAGGTCCTCGCCGCGCGTAACGAGCGCAACATCGACCGCCGTGCCCGTCTCGATCGACCAACGGTCGATCATCCGGTGCAGTCTATCTAGAAAAGCGACGTCATCGTCGCAGGCAATAATCTTGAGCATTCTGAGCCCCCTTAGTAGTTCGATTTTGCCACATTGGGCGCGGACCACTCGCGGGGGAGCGCCCGTTCGTGCCTCACGGTGCGCAACTCGCGCCGAGCGGTATTGCGGTGGCGAAAGATGCCTCCTGCGCTATCGAGAGCTCGGCTATCCTCAGCTTGCCAGTTCGAATATGGACTTGCCGCATGGTCGAATCTTTATTTCAACTTTACACCTAGGTTTACAGCTGTCTTGTCAGCTGTAAACCTAGGTGTCATACTAAAGCCCCAAGATTCGCCAAAAGAGAGGGGCCTTGATGGCACAGAGCGCGAACATGGATGCGTCGGAGCTTGCACGCGATATCGCGGCCGGCCTAGCATCGGCAACGACGGCAACGGAGCGCGCGGCACTGGTGCCCGCAGAGCTCGTCGAGGCCATTCAGCAACTTAAAACCCAACGCGACGCGGTGATCCTGGCGCACTACTATGTGGCGCCCGAGGTCCAAGCCGTTGCCGATTACGTCGGCGACAGCTTCTACCTGGCAAAGCTTGCCAAGAGCCTGCCGCAGCAGACCATCGTGCTGTGCGGCGTGGAGTTTATGGGCGAGAGCGCCAAGCTGCTCAATCCCACCAAGACCGTGCTGCTGCCCGAGCCGGGCGCGGACTGTCCCATGGCGCACATGGTCAAGCGCGAGACGGTCGATGCGGCGCGCGCCGAGTACGGCGACGACCTGGCCGTGGTCTGCTACGTCAACTCCACGGTCGAGATCAAGAGCTGGAGTGACGTGTGCGTTACCAGCTCAAACGCCGTCAAGATCGTCTCCGAGCTGCCGCAGCAGCACATCTTGTTCATTCCCGACCAGAACCTGGGCCGCTTCGTAGCCGAGCAGGTGCCCCAAAAGCACGTCATCCCCAACAACGGCTACTGCCCGCGCCATCACATCATCACCGTCGAGCAGATCGTCGACGCGACGGAGGCCCACCCCGACGCGCTCGTGCTGGCGCATCCTGAGTGCAAGGCTGACGTCCTGGCTGAGGCCGACTACATCGGCTCCACCGCCGGCATCATCAAGTATGCCGAGGAGTCCGACGCGAGCGAGTTCATTATCGTGACGGTCCGCGGCGTACTCTACGAGCTCGAGCGCCGCTGCCAGGGCACCGGCAAGAAGTTCTACTTCCCCGCGGTGCAGCCCACCTGCGTCAACATGGATCTCATCACGCTCGAAAAGCTCGTGCGCTGCCTGGAGACGGGCGAGGGCGAGGTGCAGATTGGCGTGTCGGACAAGGCCGCCGATCAGGCCAAGCTCACGCTCGACCGCATGCTCGAGTACGCAGCGCGCTAGAACAATGCGGCATGAGGGACGGTCCCTTATGTCACATTCAAGGGAGAGGATTCCTGTGGAAACCAAGCAATACCCCGATATGGAGTGCGACGTCGTTATTGCCGGCTGCGGTGTAGCGGGCCTGTATGCGGCTCTCAACCTGCCGACGAGCATGCGCGTGATCATGCTCTCCAAGGGCGCTGTCGACGAGTGCGATTCGATGCTCGCGCAGGGCGGCATTTGCGTGCTGCCCGAGGGCTCGGACTACGATGCCTTCTTTGAGGACACCATGCACGCCGGCCACTACGAGAACCGCCGCGAGAGCGTCGACATCATGATTCGCTCGAGCCGTTCGGTCATCAACGACCTGCTGGCCATGGGCGTGGACTTTGAGCGCAAAGCCGACGGCAGCCTCGACTTTACCCGCGAGGGCGCGCACAGCCGCCCCCGCATTGCCTTCCATGCCGACATTACGGGCAAGGAGATCA
This sequence comes from uncultured Collinsella sp., assembly GCA_900546105.1. Lineage (GTDB taxonomy): Bacteria > Actinomycetota > Coriobacteriia > Coriobacteriales > Coriobacteriaceae > Collinsella. Next base: position 7,890 of record URBP01000007.1, on the reverse strand, counting down.
CGACCAAGCTGCTTCAGGCCGTTCGCAAACTGGATAACGTGCAGATTTTGGAGCACGTGGCCATGACCGACATCCTGACGGGCGAGCGTGACGGCGCCACGGTGTGTGCCGGTGTCGTTGCCGTTCCCGTGGACGAGGACAACTCGGTTCGTCCCGCCGACGAGCTGGTAAATGCCGCCGAGGGCGCGCATGCCGGCGAGCCGTTTAAGATCCATGCCCGTCACACGCTGTGGGCAACGGGCGGCATCGGCGGCGTATACGACCACTCGACCAACTATCCGCAGCTTACGGGCGATGCCTGCTACATCGCTCAGGAGCATGGCATTAAGATGGAGCACCTGGACTACGTGCAGATTCACCCCACGGGCCTGTTCTCGCCGCAGCCAGGCCGCACGTTCCTGATCAGCGAGAGCTGCCGCGGCGAGGGCGCGATTCTGCTCAATGCCGCCGGTGAGCGCTTTACCGACGAGCTTCAGCCGCGCGATGTGGTCGCCGCCGCTATTCGCGAGCAGATGAAGCAGGACGGTACCGAGCACGAGTGGCTGAGCTTTGCCCCCGTCGAGCGCGATGTAGTGACCGGGCACTTTGCCAACATTCGCGCACGCTGCCTGGAGGACGGTCGCGACATCTTGGACGAGCCCATCCCCGTTACGCCTACGCAGCACTACTTTATGGGCGGCGTGTGGGTCGACAAGGACGGCCGCACCTCGATGCCCGAGCTCTACGCAGCCGGTGAGACGGCCTGCAACGGCGTGCACGGCAAGAATCGCCTGGCTTCCAACAGCCTGCTCGAGGCGCTGGTCTGGGGTCGTCGCGCCGCGTGGTACATGCGCACCGGCGAGTCGCTCGCCGTGGAGCAGGCGGGCGAGCCCGCGCTCGACGGGCGTCATCGCGCCCTGAGCGCCGACTCCCTGGCAATCGATGATTTGGCCCGTGCCGCCGGCACGCAGGCCGTGGAGGAGTAGACCATGAATCCCATTACCATGAAGCTCGTCGTCGATGATCTGATTCTGCAGGCTCTACGCGAGGACATTACGTTTGAGGACGTGAGCACGGCGAGCGTGTGCCCCACGGCGCGCCCCGCCACGGTGGAGCTCATCGCCAAGGCCGATGGCATCATCGCGGGCTTGGATGTGTTCGCCCGCACCTTTGAGCTGCTGGATTCGCAGAGCTCGGTGCTGTTTGATGTTGCCGACGGTGACGAGGTGCACGCCGGCGACCACGTGGGCCAGGTGCGCGGCGATGCGCGCGTGCTGCTTTCGGGCGAGCGCGTGGCGCTCAACTACCTGCAGCGCATGAGCGGTATCGCTACCTATACGCACAGAATGGCAGCGGCGCTCGAGGGTACCAAGACCGTGCTTGTCGACACACGCAAGACCACGCCGGGCATGCGCGTTTTCGAGAAGGCGGCGGTTGAGATCGGCGGCGGCAGCAACCATCGCTACAACCTGTCGACGGCCGTCATGCTCAAGGACAACCACATCGACGCCGCCGGTGGCGTGGCGCGCGCGATTGAGATGGCGCGCGCCCATGCATCGTTTACCACGACGGTCGAGATCGAGTGCGAGAACCTGGACATGGTGCGCGAGGCCGTGGAAGCCGGCGCCGACATCATCATGTTCGACAACATGACCCACGACGACATGGCCGCCGCTATCGAGCTTATCGCCGGTCGCGCCAAGACTGAGTGTTCGGGCAATGTGGACGCCAGCAATATTCGCGCCCTGGCCGATCTGGGCGTCGACTTTATTAGCTCGGGCGCGCTGACACACTCCGCCCCGATCCTCGACCTCTCGCTTAAGCACCTGCGTCTGCTGGACGGTAAATAATGAACGCCCGCGAGCGCCGTCGTGCCATCATGGGCGTGCTCGAGGGAGCCAGGGAGCCCGTTTCGGGCAGCGCACTTGCCCGCGAGGTTGGCGTGAGCCGCCAGGTCGTGGTTCAGGATATTGCCCTGTTGCGCGCCGATGGGCACGATGTCGTGGCAACCAACCGCGGCTACGTGCTGCAGGAGGCCCCCAGCAGCCCCGCCGTGCCCACGCGCTTGGTCAAGGTTCGCCACAGCGTGGAGCAGGCAGGCGATGAGCTCACGAGTATCGTCGACGCCGGCGGCGCCGTGCTCAACGTGATCGTCAATCACCGCGTGTACGGTAAGATCACGGCCGACCTGGACATTCGCAATCGTCGCGATGTTGAGCGCTATCTGCGCGATATCGAGAGCGGCAAGAGCTTTCCGCTGCTAACGGTGACGAGCGGCTATCACTTCCATCGCGTTGCGGCGGAGGACGAACAGACCCTCGACGAGATCGAGGCCATGCTCAAGGAGAAAGGCTACCTAGCCGATTTAATGCCCTACGAAGACGACCTCTCTTAGCCGACGCCATATCTATAAGTTGCGGTGAAATAGTTCCTAAAATGGGCATCGAAGCCATGAAACAGGAACTATTCCACCGCAACTGCCAAGAGCGCGTCCCAAATTAGCTGCCCACACATGCAAAAGGAGGCCTCCGCGGCGATGCGGAGGCCTCCTTTTTGTGCACGGTGTACTTTTGAGTGTGCAAGTGGGGGAGTTGTTACTCCTCGACGATCTCGGTGATCGCGCCAGCGGGGCAAGCGTCCTGGCAAGCGCCACAGGCGACGCAGGAGTCCTCGTCAGCGACGGTAGCGACGTCCTGGAGCTCCAGAACGCCAGCGGGGCAGGAGTCGACGCAAACGCCACAAGCGATGCACTCGTCGGCATCAATTACGGGATGAGCCATGGTAGTTTCCTCTCTGTTGACCGACGCTACAGGCGATGTGCGTCGGTTTGATTCGGGCAAAAACATACCACGGGAGCGACCGTTTGCAATACCCTCTGACCGGCATCTTCATACCGTTCGCCGAGTATGCCACGGCTTACTAAAAAACATGCAGGTGAGGCCGCTGAGCTGCGCAAATGTTAGCTAAAGGTGACTCGAAATATTGAGCTATTGAGCGCGCCTGCGGAAAGGGCATCCCGTTATTTTGCCGAAAACAGGGTCGCTGTTTCCGGTTGGGCCCGCTAGCGGAAACTGCGACCCGGTATCAGCTCTCAAAACGGGACGAGCTTTCCGCAAGGCGGCCCCAGACACCTTCGGACCCAAACCTCAGCCATCTCTACATAGATCTCAATAGATCTGCCGAGAACTCAAACAGCGCATCTACCTGCGAATTTAAGAACCTAAACTCTCGGCAATAAGAAATCTTATATGAATTGACTTAGATTTTGTATATTCCGGCCCATAAGGGGATACACTACATCCTGAAAGACAAGCCGAAGCACCGCGCGACAGACCGCCGAGTTGGTGCAAACGCACAAGAGAGAGGGAATTTCTAATGGGCAAGATTCTTGGTATCGACCTTGGTACTACTAACTCCGCAATGGCCGTTCTCGAGGGCGGTTCTCCGACCATTATCGTGAACGCCGAGGGCGACCGTACCACCCCGTCCGTCGTGGGCTTCCGTGCCGACGGCGACCGCGTCGTGGGTAAGGCCGCTAAGAACCAGGCTGTCACCAACCCCAAGAACACCGTGTTCTCCATCAAGCGCTTCATGGGCCGCAAGTACTCCGAGTGCACCTCCGAGATCAAGACCGTGCCGTATGAGGTCAAGGAGGGCCAGGGTGGCCGTGCCGTCGTCGACATCGAGGGCAAGGACTACACCGCCGAGCAGGTGAGCGCCATGACGCTCGCAAAGATGAAGGCCGACGCCGAGAAGTATCTGGGCGAGACCGTCACCGACGCCGTCATCACCGTCCCGGCCTACTTCAACGACGCCCAGCGTCAGGCCACCAAGGACGCCGGTAAGATCGCCGGCCTTAACGTCAAGCGTATCGTCAACGAGCCGACCGCTGCCGCTCTTGCCTATGGCCTGGACAAGCAGGGCACCGACCAGCGCATCCTGGTCTTCGACCTGGGCGGCGGCACCTTCGACGTTTCCATCCTCGATCTCGCCGACGGCGTGTTTGAGGTTCTGTCCACCTCGGGCGACAACCACCTGGGCGGCGACGACTGGGATCAGCGCGTCATCGACTGGATGGCCGATAAGTTCCAGCAGGAGAACGGTGTCGACCTGCGTCAGGACCCAATGGCCCTGCAGCGTCTGAAGGAGGCTGCCGAGAACGCCAAGAAGGAGCTCTCGGCCGCCCAGCAGACCACCATCAACCTGCCGTTCATTACCATGAACCAGTCCGGCCCGCTGCACCTCAACTACACGCTGACCCGCGCCGAGTTCGAGAAGATCACCCGCGACCTGCTCGAGCGCTGCAAGCAGCCTGTCACCAACGCCCTGCGCGACGCCAAGCTTAAGCTCTCCGATCTGACCGAGGTCATCCTCGTCGGCGGCTCCACCCGTATGCCCGCCGTCCAGGAACTCGTCAAGACCATGACCGGCAAGCAGCCCAACATGTCCGTGAACCCCGACGAAGTCGTTGCCGACGGCGCTGCCGTCCAGGGCGGCGTGCTCACCGGCGACGTCGAGGGCATCCTGCTGCTCGACGTTACCCCGCTGTCGCTGGGCGTCGAGACCATGGGCGGCATCATGACCAAGATGATCGACCGCAACACCACGATCCCGACCTCCAAGACCGAGGTCTACTCCACCGCTGCCGACAACCAGACCAGCGTCGAGATCAACGTGCTCCAGGGCGAGCGCGAGCTTGCCCGCGATAACAAGTCGCTCGGTAAGTTCCAGCTGACCGGCATCCCGGCTGCCCGCCGCGGCGTGCCGCAGATCGAGGTCACCTTCGACATCGACGCCAACGGCATCGTCAAGGTCTCCGCTAAGGACAAGGGCACCGGCAAGGAGCAGCAGATCACCATCTCCGGCTCCACCGCGCTTTCCGACGACGAAGTCGATCGTATGGTCAAGGACGCCGAGGCTCATGCCGAGGAGGACAAGAAGCAGAAGGAAGAGGTCGAGGCCCGCAACCAGACCGACAGCCTGTGCTACTCCACCGAGCAGACCCTCAACGAGCTGGGCGACAAGGTTTCCGCTGACGTGAAGTCCAAGGCCGAGGCCGCTATCGCCGACGCCAAGAAGGCGCTCGAGGGCTCTGACGTCGAGGCCATCAAGGCCGCTGGCGAGTCCCTGCAGTCTGTGGCCTACGAGCTGGCCCAGGTTGTCTACGCTGACGCTCAGCAGCAGACCGACGGTGCCGCCGGCGCCCAGCCTGCCGACGATGACGTCGTCGACGCCGACTACGAGGTTGTGGACGACGAGGACAAGTAATCATGTCCGCCCGTAAAGCTCGCACGGAGGCGGCCGCCGTTGGTGCCGCCCCCGTTGACTCTGAGGAGAAGGACGTGAAGATTCCCGTAGAGGCCGTCGACGATACCGAGGCCAACGAGGCCCCGGCCGCCGAGGCTGCCGAGAACCAGGTAGAGGATTCCAACAAGGAGGCGACGATGACCGAGGACGAGATGGTGGAAGCCGCTATCCGCGCCGGTGAAGAAGCCGCCGACAACGACTTTAAGCTCAAGTTCGAGCAGGCTCAGAAAGAGCTTGCCGACGTGCGCAATGAGCTCGATGCTGCGGCAGAGGCTCAGAAGGCCGCCGAGGATAAGGCAAAGGACGCCACCGAGCGTACCGCCCGTCTGCAGGCCGACTGGGAGAACTTCCGTCGCCGCACCGCCAATGAGCGTATCGCCGAGCGCGAGCGCGCGACCGAGAAGCTTGTCACCGCGCTGTTGCCGGTGATTGACGATATCGAGCGCGCGATCGACCATGCCCGCAGTCAAGAGCTTTCCGACGACTTTAAGCAGTTCGTCGATGGCGTTGACGCGGTACATGCCAAGCTGCTCGACGTGTTTGCGCATGAGGGCGTTGAGCCCATCGACCCCAAGGGCGAGGCGTTCGATCCGCTCGAGCACCAGGCCGTGGGTCGCGTTGAGGACGCATCGCAGTACGACGAGACCGTCAACGATGTGTACCAGAAGGGCTACCGCATGGCGGACCGCATCCTGCGTTCCGCGATGGTGACGGTGACCTACGGTGGCGAGAAGCGCCCCGCACCGGAGCCCGAAGCGGCGCCCGAGGATGCTGCGGCCGATACGGCCGAGAGCACCGAGGAGTAATTGAGAAGGGCCCCGGGGCAACACCCGGGGCCCTTTCTGGCCTAGTGCCATATGACAGCATGAGCCGCCGTCCGCAGGGGCGGCGGATGTAACAGGAGAGGAGCTACGATGGCTGCAGGCAAAACCTTCTATGACATCCTGGGCGTATCCAAGAGCGCCTCCGACAAAGAGATCAAGAGCGCGTTTCGCAAGCTCGCGCAAAAATATCACCCCGATGCCGGCGGCGACGAGGCCAAGTTCAAGGAGATCAGCGAGGCCTACGAGACGCTTTCGGACGAGAAGAAGCGCAAAGAGTACGACCAGATGCTCATGTTTGGCGGCATGCCGGGCGCGGGCGGCGCGTATGGCGGCGGCTACGGTGCCGGCGCGGGCGCCAGCGGCTGGGGCGATATCTTCGACAGCATCTTTAGCGGCAACGGCGCCTGGGGCAGCGATTGGGGCTCGGGCTTTGCCGGGGCTGCGGGCGCTGCCGGTGCCGGCGCGGGCCGCAACCGCGCGCGCAAGGGCGGCGACCTGTCGCTGACTGTTGACGTAACGGCCGAGGACGCGTTCCGCGGCGTGACGCACAAGGTCACCTACCGCATTCCCTCGACGGGCGAGCAGCAGACCATCACGGTCTCGGTGCCCGCGGGCGCGGTCGACGGCGGCAAATTGCGTTACAAGCGCCGTGGCGAGTACGGCGTTGCCGGAGGCGAGCGTGGCGACCTGGTCGTGACCACGCATGTGGAGGAGCATCCGCTGTTTAAGCGCAAGGGTGCCGACGTGACCATGGAGGTACCGGTCTCGGTCTACGAGGCGGCGCTCGGCTGCACGGTGGACGTGCCGACGCCCGGCGGCGCGACGGTTCGTCTGAAGGTGCCCGCTGGCACCCAGACGGGCAAGAAGTTCCGCTTTAAGGAGATGGGTGCGCCCGACGTCAAGCACCGTGGCCGCACAGGCGCGCTGCTCGTCGAGATCAAGGTGCAGGTTCCCACGAACCTGTCCGATGAAGAGCGCGATGCCATGACCAAGCTGCGCGAGGCCGACACGCGCAACTATCGCGAGAAGGTCAACCGTTACAAGGCGACGTACTAGGGCGGTCATGGCGCACGCCCGCGCCCGCGGGCTTATTATGGACGATAACGAGACGGAAAGGGGTCAGGTAGCATGGCCGAGGACAATAGGAACAAACCGCTGTACATGATCAGCGTGGCGGCCGAGCTGACCGGCATGCATCCGCAGACTCTGCGCGTCTACGAGTCCAAGGGCTTGGTGAATCCCCAGCGCTCGGGTGGCAACACGCGCCTGTATTCGCGTGCCGATATCGAGCGCCTGGAGCTCATCAACCAGCTGACCGACGAGGGCATCAACCTTGCCGGCGTGGTGCGCATCCTCGATATGAAGGAGCGTGCCGAGGAGCGTGAGCGCGAGAACGAAAAACTCCGTGCCCGCGTACGCCAGCTCGAGGACGAGCTGCACGAGTACAAGATGCAGAAGAAGATCACCGCCCTGGCCCCGCGCGATGGCTCGGTCAACCCCGAGCAAGTTATGCGCAAGCTGCTAGGTACGGGTGGCGACGTATAGTTCCGCCGGCGCTGCCGGGCACTCATTGGGGACAGACTTAAATGAGTGCCCACAGAATGAGAGTGGATAATCTCCCGTTTTTTGCCTATGTGCAGGCTCAAAGGGAGATTATCCACTCTCGTCATTTCGGCACTTGGGGACGTTCCTTTTCTGGTCATTGGGGACAGACTTAAATGAGTAGTCGTTGGGGACGTTCTTGTTTGACTAGTCGTTTAAGAACGTCCCCAATGACTAC